>NZ_JBXAMW010000004.1:0-394987 GCF_058801025.1 Rhodoferax sp. GW822-FHT04A08 | reverse complement strand
TTAAAAAAGTAGTGGCTGACAATACCAGGAACACCATGAAAAGATAGGCGACAAATAGTCCGACGGGTTCATCTGTGTTCAAGTGCCGCAATGCATATATCGTTGCACCAATAAACAGAACAATGCCATATAAGGCAACCAAGCCTACTTGACGCATGGACAAGCCAAACATGCCAAACATAAGCACTACAGATAGGATGGGTAAGGCCACTCCACGGCCATGGCCCGTAATGATGAAAGCCGCTGCATTACACGCTATGGCATAGAGCATTTGAATAAAGGCCAGCGAAGGGTCTTCCATGCGCAAAGATATGCCACTGCGAATCAGTGCATAGATCACTACGAGTCCGAGGCTGGAGGCCATAGCCCACGTGTCTATGTCGCCCATTCCCTCGATTCCTACCAAGCGCATGAAATAGACCACGCCAATGCAAGCCAGCATCAGTACCGCAGCTAGTAGGAACTGGCTGGTTCGTATGCGCATGGGTTTTTGATTGCCCAATAAATATCCAAGTCCCCGGCAGATCAGTACATCAAGAACCGAAACGTACTTATTTTTAGTGGCTTTCACAGCGAGTCTCCGTTATTGGAGAATATTACTGCGGATAGATTTCGTTTGGCATCATTTGCGAGTAGGTTCAACGACTTTGACTTGAATCTATGCATCGAGTCCTCGATTCGCTTCTTGAGCTTCCTGCCCTGAGGGATGCCCTTTCGGGCCGGCTTCACGCCTAAGCACCCACGCCGCAGACATAGGTATTCCAATTTTTAATTGCAACAAGTACTACATGTATGTAGCATTTGTTGCATGACTTCTTGGCTCTCACTCATCCTCAGTCTTCCCACCGAGAACGCGAATACCCGTATGCGGACTTGGCGTGCGCTCAAGACCTCGGGCGCGGCCGTCCTTCGTGACGGTGTGTACCTGATGCCAGACCAGGTGGCCTGCCGCTCAGTCTTTGAACGCGTTGCCACCGAGGTTGCCGACTCAGGCGGAACGTCTTATGTCACGCGTATTGAGGAGCCGCCAGGTGCTGATTTCAAGGCGATGTTTGACCGCAGCGCTGAATTCGCGGCATTGCTGGAAGAAGTGCGGTCCACAGCGCTGGAGGTCAACGAAGAAAGCGCTTCCGAGCTGGCAAAGAGGGCGCGCAAGTTGCGCAAGGCATTCGCCGGTATCGTGGAGATTGACTTCTTTGTCTCAGAAGCCCAAAAGCAAACCGAGGCTGGCCTGCAGGCTTTGGAATTGGCACTGGCGCGCATTCTTTCCCCGGACGAACCTCACCCCATCGAAGCCCAGATAGCGCGCCTGGATGCCAAGGCGTTCAAGGGCAAGACCTGGGCCACACGCCAACGCCCCTGGGTTGATCGCCTGGCAAGCGCCTGGTTGATTCGCAACTTCATAGACCCCAAGGCGAAGTTCATTTGGCTGGAGAGCCCCCAAAAATGCCCCAGGGATGCGGTCAGCTATGACTTTGACGGTGCAACCTTCAGCCACGTAGGAGCCAAGGTGACATTTGAGGTTCTGCTGGCCAGCTTTGGTTTGGAGACTCCATCATTGCAGCGCATGGGCCATCTGGTTCACTTTCTGGATGTCGGTGGACTGCAACCTCCCGAAGCCGCTGGTATCGAGAGCGTTCTGGCAGGGATGCGCGACTCCAAGGAAAGCGACGACCGTCTACTGCAAGCGGCCTGCGCGGTGTTTGATGGTTTGTTGCAGAGCTTCTCCAAAGGATAGATGCCATGGCAAGCCGTGAGATGACTTCCAATGCGCCTGGCGAATCGGTGCGCTATACGCTGTGGCAACTGGTGCTGTATTTCCTGAAGTTGGGGACCATGGGCTTTGGGGGCCCGGTGGCGCTGGTGGGTTATATGCGCCGCGACCTGGTGGAGCATCGTGGCTGGATAACCGAGGCAGACTACAAAGAGGGCCTGGCCTTGGCGCAATTGGCTCCCGGCCCCATGGCTGCCCAAACCGCCATCTACCTGGGCTATGTCCACTATCGCGTTGTGGGAGCCACCCTGGCCGGTCTTGCCTTCGTTCTGCCATCGTTCTTCATGGTTGTTGCACTGGGTTGGGCTTATTGCCAATTTGGCGGACTCACCTGGATGCAGGCCGTGTTCTACGGCGTGGGCGCCGCAGTCATCGGCATCATTGCCATCAGTGCCCACAAACTGACCACCAAGAGCATTGGTAAGGACAAGTTGCTGTGGGCAATCTTTCTCATACTGGCCGTGGTCACTGTGGTCACGGAGTCTGAAATTGCCTGGCTGTTTCTGGCCGCAGGCGTCGTGACATGGCTTTGGCGCGCGCCGCCCAAACGGTTGGGCGGTGGTGGGCTGGCTGCAGTCCTGCCTGTCGACGTGGTTCACACCGGCAGCTTCATGGCGACACTGGACTGGACCTTGCTGACCCAGATCGGCGTGTTCTTTGCCAAGGCTGGCGCATTCGTGTTCGGGTCCGGACTGGCCATCGTTCCGTTTCTGTATGGCGGCGTTGTCACCGAGCACCATTGGCTCAATGAAAAGCAGTTTGTGGATGCCGTGGCGGTGGCCATGATCACGCCGGGGCCGGTGGTCATTACCGTGGGATTCATTGGCTACTTGATTGCTGGTTTCCCCGGAGCTTGCATGGCCGCGCTGGCGACCTTCTTGCCCTGCTACCTGTTCACCATCATTCCGGCACCGTACTTCAAGAAATACGGCAAGCTTCCTGCCATCGTGGCCTTTGTGGACGGGGTAACTGCCGCAGCGGTAGGGGCCATCACGGGCTCCGTCATCGTCATTGCCAAGCGCAGCATTGTGGATGTACCCACTGCCGTCATGGCGTTGCTCACGATCGCCATTCTCTTGAAGTTCAAGAAGCTGCAAGAGCCTGTGGTGGTTGTGAGTGCCGCACTCATCGGGCTCGTGTTGTATCCACTGACCCACTAGACCAAGGAGCATCCCATGCAATTCATTTCGGTAACCGAACTGGCCCGACAGTTGAAGGAGGGGAAGCCCATCAGGTTGCTGGACGTGCGACGAGGGCAGGCGCGCTTTGCATCAGGAGTGCAAATCAGCGGTGCCCAATGGAGGGATCCGGCACTGTGGCTGGACTGGAAAGATGACATTGCACATGACGTCCCCATCGTGGTGTATTGCGCCCACGGCCACGAGATCAGCCAGGGATTGACGGCCACGCTGCAGGCCATGGGCGCAGATGCCTGTCACCTGGAAGGCGGCATCTCCGAGTGGCTGGCCCAAGGGCAAGCCGTCACGCCACTCCAATCGACGGGGGATGCACCTTGAAACGGACTAACCGTGAGTGCCCCCAAGCTTGGGCACGCAGGAAGTAGCGACATTTCGATGGATTCCTGCGATGGGCCGACAATCCGGCTATGAATAGAAATGTCCTTTATGCACTAGGTGCCGCCGGTCTGTTTGGGGCGAGCACACCATTTGCGAAGCTGCTCACGGGTGACATGCCTGCGGTTCTGCTGGCGGGTCTTCTTTACCTGGGGAGTGGGTTCGGGCTGACGGTAGTGCGGTTTGTCCGGGACGGTGGCTTTAAACCGTCGGGCCTGCGAAGCAATGAGTGGCCATGGTTTCTGGGAGCGGTTTTCTTTGGGGGTATTCTGGGTCCCGTAGCTCTGATGCTCGGCCTGAAGTCCACCAGTGGGGCCACTGCGTCACTCCTCTTGAATCTGGAGGCGGTGTTGACGGCCGTCATTGCCTGGTTTGTATTCAAGGAAAACGCAGACAGACGCATTGTGCTGGGCATGCTGGCAATTGTGGCAGGCGGCATTGCATTGAGCTGGCAAGGAAATTCCGCGTCACAAGTGAGCCTTTCCGGTCCCGCACTGGTCGCTCTTGCATGTCTTTGCTGGGCCATCGACAACAATCTCACGCGCAAGGTTTCTGCGTCAGACGCTCTGTTCATCGCAGGCATCAAGGGGTTGATTGCCGGGGCGGTAAATACACTGCTTGCCCTTGCCATGAGTGCCACATTGCCTGACTTTTCCACGGTAAGTGCAACCATGGTGGTTGGCCTGCTGGGCTATGGCGTCAGCCTTGTACTGTTTGTGCTTGCGTTGCGTGGACTGGGAACAGCGCGAACGGGAGCATATTTTTCAACCGCACCATTCATCGGCGCGGCAGTGGCTCTGATTGTCTTTGCGGAAACCACGAGCGTTGCGTTCTGGATCGCAGCGGCGTTGATGGCCCTCGGGGTGTGGCTACACCTTACCGAGCACCATGCGCACGAGCATGTCCACCAGGAATTGGAGCATGAGCATGAGCACAGCCACGATGAACACCACCAACATACCCACGGGTTTGGATGGAGTGGTAGCGGCAAGCACAGCCACCTTCACAAGCACCTCGTCATGACGCACAGTCATCCGCATTACCCGGACATTCATCACCGGCACGGCCATTGAAGCGCCATATTGTTACAGCCATCAGAGGAACAAGAGGATGAGCAAGATCACGATTTATCACAATCCAGCCTGCGGTACGTCGCGCAACACGCTGGCACTGATTCGCGACAGCGGCGTCGAACCCGAAGTCATTGAATACCTCAAGACGCCTCCGGGCAAAGCCAAATTGCAGGAACTGCTCAAGGCCATGGGCATTGGCGTGCGCACATTGCTGCGTGAGAAGGGTACGCCCTATGCGGAGCTGTCCCTGGCAGATCCGAAGTGGACAGATGACGAACTGCTGGACTTCATGGTTGAGCATCCCATCCTGATGAATCGCCCGGTGGTCGTTACACCGCTTGGCACCAAGCTCTGCCGCCCCAGCGAAGCTGTGCTCGACATATTGCCCGAACCTCAGGTCTGAGCGTTCAACCAGGACCGCCAGCACAAGTTTGTGCGGGCCCGTCTTCTGTTGGCAAGGTTGAGAGGAAATCGTCTTGTCGGACGGGAATTCACCACGTTCCCATATCTGCCTTCTTTCATCGCAACTTGAAGATTTTGTGCGCATGGATATCTTCTGTAAGCGACAGTCGATCCACTCACCTGGATCTTTGAGAGGAGGTGTGACATGCTTGAAGACAGCCTTGCCTTTGCGATCGTCAAAGGGCGGTTTCCTCATGTTGGTCACATGCTTCAGGAGCATTGGGAGGATCCTGATTTCATGACCTACATGGAGGATTTGTTACGCCGGGACCGATTACGCAAAGGCTTTCCCAGCGAGGTGGACAGGGCACTCCAATCGCTGGTGATAGAGCACGATATAGAGTTTCCGAACTTCACCCGAGCAGATCACGATTTTTGATTGCTCCGGCGCTCTGCGGGTACCAGCGCTGATCACGTGACATGTCGGGACAAGGAATTGAAACGAGGGTCCTCGCTCTTTGGGCTGCGCCCTCTCTTCGCCGGTAGCGCTCCTGACCAGCGGAGGCTTGTTTAGGGAAACCGAACTACCGGCCCCTCCGCCTTGGCATTCGGTGGTACATACGCGGGAGCCGACGCACCTGTCGGCCCCAGTGACCGGGTGAATGCGTAGATAGCCTTGAGATCCGCGTCAGTCATGGCGCGGACGTTGAACCATGGCATGGGCGGGCGAGGTTCCATGGTGCGTGCGTGGCTTACCCATTGCTGCTCGCTCATACCCGCGAGAAGCAGTCTCAGGTTGGTGGCGTAGGTCGTGCCCCAGGGACCTTGCCAACCTAGCGCATCACCCGTGAGCCAGAGGCTTTCATCGACCTTGCCGTTGCTGGGTCCGTAGTTCGGTGTGTGGCAGTCATTGCAGCCCGCCACCCTGACCAGGTAATGGCCGCGCTCGACCTGGCTGGCAGGCGACTTGGGTGTTTGCGCTGTGGCAGCGAACACTGTGCCTGCAATGGTCAGGCCGAGGGTAATTCTGGAAATGTATTTCATGGTTAATTCCTTTCAGCTGCGGCGACCAGTGCCCGTATGGCCCATCGCCTGACTTTGCGTGCTTCGTCATCGTCGAGCCTCAGCACGTCCTTGAAAACAATCACGGATTCCGGTCCCATGACCAGGGCCAGCGCGTGCTTGAGATGCTTCAACGCCGCAGGCGAGAAGCGATCACCCACAGGAGCCAACGCGGCTTCGATCAGCGGTGTGCGGCGGTTCTGGCGTGCGGGTAGCAGTGCGTCAATCTCACCGCGGGCACTGAGTTCCAGCGACTGCGCCAGCATCAGGCGCAATGAGGTCTCGTTGGCCACAGTCATGGCGTGCAGTGCATCGTCTATGCGTTCGAGCCGTGCGACCGGGTTCGTCGCCGAAGCCCCTGCCAGCACCTGCTGCGCATCCGGGGTGTCGACATCGATCAACGCCTCCAGGTTGAGCACTTCGACCTTGGGAAAGTAGCGATAGGCTGTTGCGCGCGAGACTTGGGCTCGTGCTGCCACTTCTTCCAGGGTAGGTCGCTCGCCGCTCGACATCAACTCGGCCGCGGCCTTCAACAGCGCCTGGCGCGTGCGCTGCTTTTGTTGATGGCGCAAGTCTTGTTCGGTCATGCTGCGACCGCCACTTGCGGTAGCTGCTGAAGAATGGCGGCCATATCGACCCAGACGTTTTCCCGGCTGATCTGGCCGTTCTCGGCGAATTCAATGACGTGCAGCAAGCGGAAACTCAGGGGGCGGTCGCCACCGTCGAGACCGAATGGCCGACCGGGTGCCTTTCCGCTCCACAAGGAATCGTCAACCATGAAACCGTCACCGTACAGACGGCGCAGCGATTTGACTTGACCGTGCGACAAGTCGGCAAACAGGGTTTCATAGAACGGCCGGGCGCCTTCGCGGCCGCGGCTCGGTCCCGTGGGCCAACCGACCACGTCGTGCTCGACCTCGGGTGTCAAAGTACGCAGAACGCCCGCGACGTCGTCGCGCGCCTCAAAGTCGAAATGTTCGTCGAGTCGGTGGTCCATTTCTTCAGGAGTGAGTAGCATGGTTATGCTTCCTTTCATGATTTGGGTTGCTTTATTTATGAGACAAAAATCTCATGAAGAGAATTATAGCTCACAAAAAAAGACTTTGCAAATGCGTGCGGGAGGCTGTCTGGCAGTGGGTCAGTGGTGCTAAGTGATGAAGCCCTTCATGCAAGGGAGTTCACCCTAACAACTGCCTTCTGCCTGACGGCCAGTCTCCACCTACCCCCACCCGCAGGGGGAGTTCTTGGCATCTTTGGAATAACGCATGACGATGCGTTTCTGAATGCGCTGGGTCTTAGGGAGCGCTTGGTGGCGGATGAATGCCATCAATTTCTCGAGCAACCGGTCCAATGCATTCTGATACTGCCGCATGGCCTGCACTCGCATGTGCCATCAACGACGAAGGCAGTTGCCAGCCCACTACCTTGGACGGGTCGACCACGTGGTCGGGTCATGCCGCCAGCTGCTTCGATAACACGAGGACCGGGCAGACATAGGGCCACGTGTCGAAGCTGAGGACTTTTTCGTAGCTCCCTCGGATCATTGCGTTGCAAAAGGCCCGGTGTAAAGCGGGTGCTTCGATGGCTGACACAAACACTCTCTCACCTGCGTCCACTGCCGGCTAGGCACCTGGTCTTCATACGCAGCCATCCAGTACCCCTCCTCCAGCGCGAGCGTGTCATCCGACAGCCGCACCAGCGTGCCATTGCCGAGTTCTGCTGTGCACAGCGGCAAGGAGCCCAGGATCACGCCGAGCCCGGCACGGGCTGCGGCCAGTGCGGCCACAAAGCTGTCGAAGCGCCAGCGCGGCACGGGCGGGGCGGCGTCGCCGGTGCGTTCGGCCCACTCCTGCCAACCCGGGCGCGGGCCGGAGACAGCGATGCGCGGCAGCTCTTGCCAATGCGTTGACTGGCGCAGCAGCTCCGGTGCGGCCAGTGGCGTCAGCACTTCCTGGTACAGCCGCGCGCTGGTCATGCCTGGCCAGCCACCATTGCCGTAGCGCACCTCGATGCTGGCGTTGGACTTGGCGAAATCCGGTTCGATGTTCATGGTGGTGAGCGACAGCTGGAAGTGCGCGCCCGGGTCCAGCGTGGCCAGCCTAGGCGCTACCCACAGCTGGATGACCGACGCGCTGGCCGTAAGCACCAGCTTCTGCAATGGCTTGCCGAACAGTTCGTCGGCACTGCGGTCCAGGCTGCGCAGGGCGGCACTGACGTAGGGCAGCCAGGCCTCACCCTCCACGGTGAGCGTCACGCCGCGCGCCTGGCGCGTGAACAGCCGGGCGCCCACGCGCCGTTCCAGGTTCTGGATGCGCTGGCTGACTGCCGCTTGTGTCAGCCCGAGTTCCAACGCCGCTGCGGTGAAGTTGCCGGTGCGGCCCGCGGCCTCGAATACGCGCACCCACTCCAGTGGGAGCTTGTCCATGCGTTCGTTGCTGTTTGCCATAACGGAAACCACCCCTCAGACACTGAATATATTGTTTGTCATTATGGATTGGAGCATGGACACTGCACCCCGCCGGGCCATGCCGGCCATGACGAGGATCAAGATGACGAAGACAGCTCAGGTTTCGGAAGACGGCGGCGTATTGTCGCTCACGGGCAGCAACGGTGCGGCGCTACGGTTCCATGCCATCTGGTTGCGGGACAACGCCTGGGATGCGCAGACGCGCGCACCCGGCAACGGCCAGCGCCTGATTGCCTTGCGCGACATTCCCGCCGATACGCGCATCGCGTCGGTGGCCATCAGCGGCAATCGCCTGACCGTGCACTTCGCCCCAGAAAACAAAACGGTGGACTACGACCTCGCGTGGCTGCAGGCCCATGCCTACGACCGGCCCGCGCACCGAGCGCCGGGGTGGACCGCAGACACCATCACCACCTGGGACAGCAGCCTGATGGGCTCCGTGCCCGTGGGGGACATGCACGCGGTCAGCCAGCAACCCGCCGCCTTGCGCGACTGGCTGGCCCAGGTGCGCCGCTACGGCTTTGGCAAGTTGACTGGCGGGCCCATTGAACCGGGCGCGTTGTTGAAGGTGGCGGCCTTGTTTGGCTATGTGCGCGAGACCAACTACGGCGTGTACTTCGAGGTGCGCACCGAGGTCAACCCCAACAACCTGGCCTACACCAGCCTGGGCCTGCAGGCGCACACCGACAACCCCTACCGCGACCCGGTGCCCACGATGCAGATCCTGTACTGCCTGGAGAACTCGACCGAAGGCGGCGAGAACATGGTGGTCGATGGCTTTCGCGCGGCGCAGCGCCTCAAGGCAGAAAACCCGCTGTGGTTCCAGCTGCTGACGCAGTACTGCGCGCGCTATGAATACGTGGGCGAAACGGGCGTGTGCCTGCGCTCGCGCCGCCCCATGATCGAGCTGACACCCGATGGCGAACTGCAGGCCATCCGCTTCAACAACCGGTCCACCGCCGCCATCACCGACGTGCCCTTCGAGCATATGGCCGACTACTACGCGGCCTACCGGCGCCTGGGCGAGATCATCGACGACTCCGCCATGGAGGTGACCTTCAAGCTCGCGCCCGGCGAATGCTTCATCGTGGACAACACCCGCGTGCTGCACGCGCGCAAGGGCTACTCGGGCAGCGGCAAGCGCTGGCTGCAAGGTTGCTACCCCGACAAGGACGGCCTGCTCTCCACGCTGGCCGCACTGGAACAACAAGGACTGCCAGCATGACCCCCCCGTTGACGCCTGCCACCTTTGTCGCCTTCGTGGCCGACATCTTTGCGCGCCGCGGCGACGAGGAATACTTGGGTGAGCCCGTGACCATGTCGCAGCACATGCTGCAAGCCGCCCGCTTTGCAGAGCAGGCCAAGCAGCCCGACGAAGTGATAGTGGCCGCACTGCTGCACGACATAGGCCACTTCACCAGCGAGTTCGGCACCTACTCGCCCGACGACACAGAGGACCGCCACCACGAAGGCGCGGGCGGCGATTTGCTGGCGCCCTTCCTGCCGCCCCGCGTGACCGAATGCGTGCGCCACCACGTGGCCGCCAAGCGCTACCTGTGCGCAACCAGGCCGGACTACTTCAGCAAGCTCTCACCCGCATCCGTGCACACGCTGAGCCTGCAAGGCGGGCCCATGAGCGCAGACGAGGTGGCTGCGTTTGAGCGCAACCCGTATCTGCAGGACATCATCAAGGTGCGGGTGTACGACGAGGCGGGCAAACGTGCGGACATGCCGACGCCGCCGTTTGCGTATTACGCGGGGATGATCCAGGCGGTGGTGGACAGGCATTGCGGGGGTTGAAGTCCACAGCCCGTGCAACCCGCAAGACCTCTTCCAATCAATAGCCCAACGCCATGCCATCCTTGCGATGGTCCGAGCCGCCTTGCAGGGTGCCTTTGTCCCAGTCGATGCGCACGGCCTGCGAGCCACCTATGGCCCAGGTGGAAGCCTCGATGCCAAAGCCGCGACGGCTCAATTCAGCGCCAACTTTTTCGAGCAGCAGCCCTTCGGTTTCCACACGCAGTGTGCCGGGCAGGGGGAACAGGCGCGGCAGCTCCATGGCCGCCTGCAAGTCCATGCCGTGGTCGATCAGGCGTGACAGCAGGTTGGCATGGCCCATGGCCTGGTAGTGGCCGCCCATGACGCCAAAGGCCATGGTGATGCGCCCGTCCTTGGCCACCATGCCGGGAATCAGGGTGTGCATGGGGCGCTTGCGCGGTGCCAGCACGTTGTCGTGCGCCGCGTTCAGCGAGAAGCCCTGGCCGCGGTTGTGGAACAGCACGCCGCTGCGCGGTGCCATCAGGCCGGTGCCGTAGTGGTCGAACAGCGAGTTGATGAAGCTCACCACATTGCGGTCTTTGTCGACCACGGCGATATAGGCGGTATCGCGGTGCTCCGGCCCCACGAAAGGCGGCAGATCGGTAATGGCGTGCTTCAGATCGATCTTTGCAGCCAGACTGTCAAGCAGTGTGTCAGACAGCATGTGCTGCGGTGGTACGCGTGACGTGGTGGGCTCGGCCAGCCACGCATCCCGCGCGGCATAGGCCAGGCGCGTGGCCTCTATGGCCAGGTGCAAGTTGTCCGGGGCCAGCGGGTCGCCACTGATGGGGAAGCGCTGCAGTATGCCCAGGATCATCAGCGCGATGACGCCTTGTCCGTTGGGTGGGCACTCGTATACCGTGTGACCCCGGTAGGAATAGCTGAGTGGCTCTACATATTCACCAGAGACGCTGGCGAAGTCCTGCTCGGTGTGGCAGCCGCCATGCTGGCGCAGATGGGCCACCATGTCGCGTGCAATGTCCCCTTGGTAGAAGGCCTTCGGTCCGTCGTGTCCCACGGCCTCCATGGTGTCGGCCAGCAGCGGCTGGTATTGCATGTCGCCAATCGTGGGGGCTTTGCCGTCCACCAGAAAGGTGGCGCGTGTGCTGGGGTCCAAGCGCAGCAGCGGCTGAGCCTCGTCCAAGTCATAGGCCACGCGCGGCGTGATGGTGTAGCCCTCGCGTGCCATGCGGATGGCCGGTGCCAGCACTTCACGCATGGGCAGGCGGCCATGGTCGGCCACCAGACGGCACCACGCTTCCACAGCGCCGGGAACCGTGACGGCCCAGGGCGAATGCTGGGGAATTTCCTGCAGGCCTGCGGCGCGCGCTGCCTCCAGCGTGGCAGCTGCGGGTGCCCGGCCGGAGCCGTTGTAGGCCCGCACCTGGGTGGCGTCACCCATGGAGAACATGGCAAAGCAGTCGCCCCCCACGCCGGTGGAGCCGGCCTCTACCACGCACTGGACTGCGCACGCGGCAACGGCGGCGTCCATGGCGTTGCCACCGGCTTTGAGTATCTCGACGGCCGTCAGGGTGGATGCGGGATGTGAGGTGGCCGCCATGGCATGGCGGGAAGCGGCCAGCGAGCGGCCAGGAAGTTCGAAATTGCGCATAAGGGTCTCTCTGTCGTTGTTGTGGTTTGTGTGGGGCGGCTGTTCTGTCAGCCGCCTATCCTCTGGATGAATTGGCGCAGGCGTTCGCTGCGCGGCTGGGAGAAGACCTGTTCGGACGGCCCTTGTTCTTCCACCGCCCCCTGGTGCAGAAACACCGTGCGCGTGGAAACATGGCGCGCAAAGCCCATCTCATGGGTCACCACCAGCATGGTGCGTCCCTCTTCGGCCAATGCGCGCATGACACCCAGCACCTCGGCCACCAGCTCGGGGTCCAGCGCGGAGGTGGGTTCGTCAAACAGCAGCACCTCCGGATGCATGGCCAGTGCGCGGGCAATGGCCACGCGCTGCTGTTGCCCGCCCGAAAGCCTGGCTGGATAGGCATGGCGTTTGGCGGCCAGGCCAACCTTTTCCAGCAAGACTTCGGCTTCTGCAATGCATTCGGCGCGGGGGCGCTTTTGCACATGTACCGGCGCCTCAATCAGGTTTTCCAGCACGGTGCGGTGGGACCACAGGTTGAAGCTTTGGAACACCATGGCCGCGCGGGTACGGATGCGCTGCAGCTGGGCGGCATCGCTCACCGTGCGGCGGCCGTCCTTGCTGCGTTGCAGTTGCACCTGCTCGCCGTCGATGCGTACCTCGCCCTCATCGGGCATTTCCAGGAAGTTGGCACAGCGCAGCAGCGTGGATTTGCCCGAACCCGAGGCTCCCAGGATGGCGACCACGTCGCCCTGGTTGGCCTGCAGTGATACGCCTTTGAGCACCTCGGCTGCGCCATAGCGCTTGTGGATGTTGCTCAGACTTATCTTTTCGGGAGGAAGTGAGTCGGTTGTGGGTTTGCTCATGTCAGGCGGTGCGACGTCGTTCAGTGGAAAGCTTCCATTCCAGCGCATGCACCATGCGCGTGAGCAGAAAGTTGAGTACCAGGTAAATCAGGCCGGCGCAGGCAAACACCTCGACCGAGCGGTAGGTCTGCGAAATCAGTTTGCTGGCCAGACCGGTGATTTCCATCAGCGTGATCACCGAGGCCAACGATGTCGCCTTGACCATCAGGATCAGCTCGTTGCCGTAGGCTGGCAGCGCTATGCGCAGTGCCAATGGAAAGACGATGCGGCGCAGCCGCAGGACCGGCCCCATGCCGCAGGCCTGCGCGGCTTCGATGGCGCCATGGGGCACGGCCGCAATGCCACCGCGGATGATTTCGCTGCCATAGGCCGCGGTGTTCATGGCCAGTGCAATGATGGCGCACCAGTAGGACGACCGCAGCACGCCCCACAGCCCCCACTCCTGCAGCGTCGGGCGGAACTGGCCCAGCCCGTAATAGATGAGGAAAATCTGGATCAGCAGCGGCGTGCCGCGAAACACGAACACATAGGCCTTTGCCGCATACGCCAGCAGCGCCACACCGCTTTGGCGAGACAACGCCAGGGCCATGGCTCCGATCAACCCGATCACGGTCGAGGTCAATGCCAGATTGAGCGTGAGCGGCAGACCAGCCAGCAGGGCCGTGAAGGTCTCGCTGAGAAACGCAAAGTCCATCAGGCTCTCCGGTAGGGTTTGAAGGAGACGGACTCGGCCCACAGGAACAGATAGCCGGAGACGGAAGTGATGACCAGGTACAGGCACAGCGCTGCCGCGTAAAACACGAACGGCATCCGCGTGGAGCCGGCCCCCAGTTGCGAGGCCCGCATCAACTCCACCAGTCCGATGACCGATATCAGCGCCGACTCCTTGACCACCAATTGCCAGACATTGGCCAGCCCGGGCAGCGCATGGCGCAGCACTTGCGGTGCGATCACGCGGCGGAACATCAGCGCCGGCCGCATGCCACAGGCGCGCGCAGCCTCCAGCTCGCCCCACGGCAGCGCCTGGTAGGCGCCGCGGTATACCTCGGCCTGGTAGGCGGCAGACACCAGCCCGAGCGCCACCACGCCGGTGGCAAAGCTGGGCATACCGATGAAGCCGGTAGCACCCACTGCATTGCCCAGGCTTGACAGCAGGCTGCTGCCGCCAAAGTACAGCAGGTAGATGACCAGCAAATCCGGCACCCCACGCAACACCGTGGTGTAGGCATCGGCCATCAGGCGCAGCGGCAGGCCGCCGCTCACACGGGCGAATGCCAGCGCAATGCCCAGCGCCGCGCCTATGAGCAAGCCCACCGCCGCCACGGCCACGGTCAGCAGGGCGCCCTGGCAGAGCAGTCGCGCCCACCCTCCCGAGCCCAGAAACAGTTCATAGAGGTCCAAGGCGCGCTTCTCCCGTCAGAGCCAGTTGCAGGTATGCAGGAGGTTCAGTTGAGGCGTGTCTTGAGCCACTTCTCGGCCAGCTTGTCGATGGTGCCGTCGGCCTTGGCGCCCTTGATGGCTTCGTTGAACATGGCCTTGAGCGCTGTGTCTTCCTTGCGCAGTCCCACTGCAATGCCCTTGCCGAACACATCGCCTACCAGAACCGGACCGGCCAACTTGTATTGCTTGTAGTCCGGCTTGTTCAGTAGCCCGGTCAGCGAGGTCTTCTGGGCGATCACACCGTCAATACGGCCTGCCTTGAGGTCCAGATCGTGTTGCTCGGTGGTCTTGTACTCATGCACTTCCACCACGCCCTTGAGGTACTTGTCCAGGAAGTTGGCATTGGCCGTGGCAGCCTGGGTACCGATGGCCTTGTTCTTGAGGCCGGCAGCCAAGGGCTCCAGCGCCTTCTTCACCTGGGCCGGGTCGCCTCCGAGGTCCACGGTGGTGCCGGTACCTGGCAGGTTGGCCAGCGGGCCGGTCTTCTCGACCATGAAGGTCGCCGACGTAGGAGCGTAGGGGTCACTGAAGGCGATGACGCCCAGGCGCTTCTCGGTCACGATCATGGAGGCCATGATGGCGTCGAACTTGCGGGCCGTGAGGGAGGGGATCAACCCATCCCAGTCTTGGGCCACGATGGTGCACTTGACCTTCATGCGTGCACACAGGTCCTTGGCCAGATCTACTTCCAGCCCCTCGAGCACGCCATTGGGACCGGTGAAGTTCCAGGGTTCGTACGCGCCTTCGGTCGCAATCGTGATGGCCGTGGGCTTGTCCTGCGCCATGGCGCCGGTCGCAACCGCCAATCCGATACCCAGGACTACCAAACATTTCTTCAGCATATGCATTCCCCAGTTGGTGAAAGGATTCAAGTCGTGGGCGCCCGAATGGCAACCCACGTACGGCTTCGTGCAACGGCGATTTCGCCCGTCGATATGAAATCGTATCCCAAATCGTATCCAATTGTGGATGCATAATCAAGGCATTGTGAAAAAACCTTTGAACCCACCTGCACAAAGCGCCGGGGACGCCATGAAGCCAGCAAAAGACACGCCAGAGTTGCAGTCGGTGCGGCAAAAAACCTACAACGACCTCAAGAAGCTGATTCTTTCGGGGAAACTGCGTCCGACCGAGCGCGTGGCCGAGAGTCGCCTGGCTGAACTGCTGGGGGTGAGCCGCACCCCCCTGCGCGAAGCCCTCATGAAGCTGGAAAAAGAAGGCCTGGTGGTGGGCCAACGCAATGTCGGCTACCGTGTGGCCGACGTGGACATCGACTCCATCTGCGACCTCCTGGTGGTGCGCGAAACCATAGACGCCAAGGCCGCCGAACTGGCCTGCGAGCGTGCCACCGAAGCCGACCTGGAACAAATACGCCAGATCGTGCGCGAAATGGAGGAGCTACAGCAAAGCAACAGCACCGGCCCCGTGGACGCAGCCCGGGAACTGGAACTGGGCCTGCAGATCCACAAGGACATTGCCAGAAGCACGCGCAACAGCGCGCTCATCCGCATTGCCGACCAGCTCTATGAACAGCTGCAACTGGCCCTGTCGCTGGAGGTGTTGTGGATTGACCTCGGCGATATGGGGCTACAGGAACATCAGGCTATTGCCAAGGCCCTGAGCGAGCGCGATGCCAAAGCCGCCAGCGCCGCCGCCAGCACCCATGTGCAAAGCAGCTTGCGCAGCATGACGCGCATCCGCGAGATCCTCAAGCACCGCAAGTTGTAGGAAGGTGCGGGCAGTCGGCTGCGTCGGGGGTGGCCACGCGGTGCCGTGACATGCACAGCAACATTTGGAAACGCACCGTTTACACAAACGCATGCCCCGTGCGCCTGTTCGATTTTTCAAGGGCTCTATTGTTGTTTGATGCGCAATGACCTTGTGCCGGTTCGGCTGTTTTTCTTTACGTCGAAAATTTTTAAAGTTCATTCCATCGACGAGACGCACATCTCTACGCCCCATCGATACCGCAAGCCGCGCTTTATGGCGGTTTGCGTAATCAACCTGAAAGGAATGACTTCATGAAATCCGCATACGCAAGTGCAATCGTTTTGACCCTCTCCGCTCTGGCCGCCGGCCAGGCTTTCGCCGGCAACAGCGCCCCCCGATACGACGAGACCATCGCTGTAAATGTGCCCGCTGACTCCACACCCGGCAAGACCCGCGAACAAGTTCGTGCCGAACTGGCTGAAGCCCAACGTACGGGCAACATTGTTTTCAACGTTGGTGGAGACAACAGCGGTACCAAGCTGAACCAGCTCTACCCCACGAACTACCCGGCCCAGACCACGGCCACGGCTTCCACCAAGACCCGTGAACAAGTCCTTACCGAACTGGCTGAAGCCCAACGTACGGGCAACATTGTTTTCAACATTGGTGGCGACAAGAGTGGTACCAAGCTGAACCAGCTCTATCCCACGAGCTATCAGGCACCACGCAGCTGATCATTCACCTGATTTCTTGCTGACCCAAAAGGCGCCCCGCTTGCGAGGGCGCCTTTTTTACGTACAGCATCCTCCATTGCCTCCGGCCGCAGCCGCTGCATTTGCGTCATTCACACCCCGCACGTCAAAACCCCTACCCCCTCTTGAGCCGACCCACACGCCTCACAATAAGCCCCTTAGACCTCCAAACCCGCACAAACGCGCGCAACTGCTATGAACAAACTCAGTGATTTCGGCCTGATTGGCCTGGCCGTGATGGGCCAGAACCTGGTGCTCAACGTGGAGAGCCGTGGCTTTCAGGTGAGCGTGTACAACCGCACGGGTGACGTGACCGACGCGTTCGTGGCGGCGCATCCTGGCAAGAAGCTGGTGGCCGCGCATGCCTTGGCCGAGTTCGTGCAGAGCCTCTCCAAACCGCGCAGGGTGATGCTGATGGTGAAGGCGGGTGCGGCGGTGGATGCGGTGATCGAGCAGTTGCTGCCACTCCTGGAGGCCGATGACATCGTGATCGATGGCGGCAACAGCCTGTTCACTGATACCGAGCGGCGCGATGCCTTGCTCACTGCAAAGGGTTTGCGTTTCATTGGCGCTGGCGTGTCGGGTGGTGAGGAGGGCGCGCGCAAAGGGCCGTCCATCATGCCGGGCGGCCCAGCTTCCACCTGGGAGGCGATGCGCCCGATTTTCGAAAGCATTGCGGCCAAGGTGCAGGGTGAGCCCTGCGTGATGCACATCGGCCCGGGCGGCGCGGGCCATTACGTGAAGATGGTGCACAACGGCATTGAGTACGGCGACATGCAGCTCATCTGCGAGGCCTACAGCCTGTTCCGCGCAGCGGGCATGAGCGCTGACGAGATGGCGGATGTGTTCGACGCCTGGAACGAGGGCGATCTGCAGAGTTACCTGATCCAGATCACCGGCAAGGCGCTGCGCGAGCGCGATCCCGAAACCGGCCAGCCGATGGTGGACGTCATTCTGGACAAGGCCGGGCAAAAGGGTACGGGGCAATGGACGCTGATGAACGCGGCCGACAGCGCGGTGGTGGTGAGCACCATCAATGCGGCGGTCGAAGCGCGGGTGTTGTCGTCGATGAAGGCCATGCGCGTGCAAGCCAGCAGCCAGCTCAACGGCCCCGAGGCCGTGTTGAAGGTGGACCGGCAGCAGCTGATTGCGCAGGTGCACGATGCCTTGTACGCATCCAAAATCGTGAGCTATGCGCAAGGCCTGGACCTGATGCGCACCATGAGCGAGCGCAAGAACTGGGCACTGGACCTGGGTGGCATTGCTTCCATCTGGCGCGGCGGCTGCATCATCCGCGCGCGCTTTCTCAACCACATCACCGAAGCCTACCGGGCCGACCCCAAGCTGCCGCATCTGATGCTGGCACCCTTCTTCAAGAACCTGCTCAACCACAACCAGCAAGCCTGGCGCGCTGTGGTGGCGCTGGCCGTGAGCCATGGCATTCCGGTGCCGGCGTTCAGCGCGTCACTGGCCTATTACGACAGCCTGCGCACCGCGCGCCTCAGCGCCAACCTGCTGCAAGCGCAACGCGACTTCTTTGGCGCGCACACCTACGAGCGCGTAGACAAGCCTGCCGGGCAATGGTTTCACACGGCGTGGCCGGAAGTCATCGAATGATTTGCACGGCACGGGGTGTTGGAGTTGCCCTGTTGCCTGTGCACCAGTCTCACAATTTGACTTTTCTAGGCTTGGAGCCCGGCTCGATCAACTTCGCCAGCATGCGTTCGCGTGATGTGCCGGACTGCGCTAGCCGCTCGTCCAGCCGGGTCTCCAACTGATTGATGTGGTTGCGCATCAGGTTGGCGGCCAACTGCATGTCTCCAGCAGCAATGGCATCCACAATGGCGGCGTGATCTTCGTTGGAGTCCTGCGCTTCTGTTGCAGATTGATAAAGCGCTGACACCAGCGTGGTGCGCGCGGACAAGTCAATCATCATGGCCGTCAGGAAGCGGTTGCCCAGGCGCTCTGCCAGGCAGACATGAAAGTCGGCCAGAAATACCGAGCGGTCAGCGGCGTTCTTGCTCTTGATGGCTTTTTTCTCGTCTGCGACATGCTGGCGCAAACTCTTGATGACCGACTGCAGCGGCTTGCCTGCATCCTGCAACATGCCGGGTTCGATCACCCTGCGGGCAGCGTAGGTCTCGCGGGCCTCCTCAAATGAAGGCTCCACCACGAACCAGCCCATGCGTGGCCGCACTTCAACAAAACCGCGCGACTGCAGCTCTATCAATGCCTGTCGGACCAGAGTGCGGCTAACACCGAACAAGTCCCCAAGCTCCTGCTCGCCGAGGCGTTCACCGGGTTTGAGGTCCTGATTCAGGATAGCGCTGACGACGCGTTCGGCAATGTTGGCTTTGGAAGACTTGGGCATAGGATTCGTTCAAACCCAAGTATGCCCAATCTGGTACTACGGCAGCCTTACAGCATGCGCATCAGGACCGTTTGGCTGGTTTGCGGGGGCGAATCTGCGACATCACAAAATACACCGCACCACCAATCAACACGCCGATGAACCAACCGTAGATGCCCCACCAGGAGGGCATCAGGCTGGTGAAGTTTGGAAGGATGCTGGAGAACACGGCACCCATTCCAGTAGCGATCAGGGCATTGATGTTCCACCCGCCTTCGTAGGTGTAGGCACCCTCTTCCTGGTAGAGCTGCTGAACATCGATTTCGCCTTTGGCGATCAGGTAGTAGTCCACCAGGATGATGCCCAGCAAGGGCCCCATGGTGGAGCCAATGGCGCCCACAAAGCTTGCTGCATTGCCTTCCCATGGAGCAAACGGATACAACACCAATGCAATGCCCGCTGCAATGTAGCCGCCTCTCTTGAAGTCGATGGTCTTGGGAAATACGTTGGCAAAGTCAAAGGCAGGTGAGACGAAATTGGCAACCACATTGATACCAAGCGTTGCAATGGCAAACGTCAACGCCGCCAACAGGGCCAGGAACCAGCTATCGAACTTCGCGGAGATCTGTTCCGGGTGGAGCAGGACTTCGCCATACACCTTGAAGGCAGCAATCGTGGTGACGCCTGCAACCAGTGAGAAGAGGATGAGATTGACCGGCAAGCCCCAGAGATTTCCGGTACGCACTGCATCCTTGTTCTTCGCATAACGGGAGAAGTCGCAGAAGTTGAGGTACAACGCGGCGAAGTAGGTCACCCAGGTTGCGCCAACAGCCATCAAGGCCCAGAACGAACCCGGTTCGCCGCTGACACCTGCATCCTTGGTCTTTTCGATCAGCAGAGCTTGCGGAATGCCGTGGTCAAAGGAGAAGCCGCCCGCTTTGACGCACAGGCCGATGGCCAGCACCAGCATGGCGACCCATACCGCGGGACCTGCCCAATCCTGGAACTTGCGCACGGTTTCCATGCCGTTCTGGATGATCAGAAGCTGCAGTGCCCAGACCACCACATAGCAAATCACCTCCAGGCCGGAATGCCCCAGAAAATGCGTGCCTTGGTGAAACTGCAGTATTGCGTCAGAGCGCGTCAGCAATGCGACGATGGCGCCCGACGCGGCAGCGGTCTGCGCCCCATACCAGAAGCACGCCACAACGGCGCGAACCAGCGCTGGCAGGTTGGCGCCCCACACGCCAAAGGAGGCACGCGCCAACACCGGGTAAGGAACGCCCGTTTTTTCACCCGCATATCCCACCATGTTCATCAATGCAAAGATGATCAAGGAACCGAGGCCGATGGCCACAACAAAGTTGAGGAAGCTGCCGCAGAGCAGGAACAGACTGGCGGCAAGGTAGTAGCCCCACAGGCTGTGCACATCGGAAGTCCACACATTGAAGATGCTGAAGGCACCCCAATGACGGTCTTTCGCAGGTGCCAAATCTTCGTTGTACAGATTTGGCGATGGATTCTTGAGTTCCATTGATGTCTCCTAGGAGTTGAACGTACCACCGTGCAGCGCTTCGTTGTACGGCTGCTTGTATACAAGACTTTATGCCTGACAAGCTGGTTGTGCATCAGGGTTTACCCCTTTCGCGGATGACTGATGGACTGGCCTGCGCCTCCACCAGACTGGATTCCAGGTCGTCCATCTGCGCCAGCAGGCGCGAGAGATTTTCGGAATAGGGCGACGCCAATCCGCATTGGACGCTGCGGTCCAGGCCACGGGCATCCGTGCAGATGTATCCAGCCTGGCGGACAAGGGCCGCCCGGATCTGTTTGCCAATGCAGGCGGCGGCTTGCTCGCGCCCCTGGGCGCCATTACCGAGGAGCACTTCGACAAGACTTTTGATACCCACGTCAAAGGCGTGCTGTTCACGGTTCAAAAGGCGTTGCCGCTCATGCCTGCGGGCTCCACCATCGTGCTCAAAACATCGAAGCCCGATGCGCCGCAAATGCGGCCATGGCTCCGTCCGCCACCGCCAGCGTCACATTGCCCGCTGCACGTGCTGCATCTCCGCACGCGAACACGTTGGGTACGCTGGTTGCTTTGAGCTCATCCACCTTGATGAACTGCCCCATGGGGCCGTCTTCCAGCGCGCATCCCAGTTGTTCGGCGATGGGACTGCTGAGCAGTGTGCGCGGCTGGGTGAACAGGCCGTTCATGCGCAGGGTGCGGCCGTCTTGCAGTACCACGTCGGCCACGCCGTCTATGCGGTCGATCGGCGCTGCCTCTATCTGCGTGCCGCGGCGTGCGATGGCGGCCAAGTCTTCCTCCGTTGGCGTGTAGGCGCCGTTCAGGAAAAGCGTGGGGCTGCCCCAATCCGGCAGCATGAGGGCATGGTGCAGCGCCAAGGGCGATGCGGCAATGATGCCGATGCGGCCCGCGTTCATCTCGTAGCCGTGGCAATATGGGCAGTGGAAGATGCTGCGGCCCCAGCGTTCGGCCAGGCCAGGAACAGGCGGCAGTTCGTCCCGCACTCCGGTGGCGAGAATGAGCCGGCCTGCGCTGATGAGGTCGCGGCCTACGCGGAACTCCAGTCTTGCGCCGCTGGCGACCCGTGCGTCATCCGCCGTTCCGTGCATCCATTCCACGCTCGGGTAGTTCATGAGTTGCTCGCGGGCATCGGCTGCGATCTCGGCCGGGGCGCGGCCGTCCTGCGTCAGGAAGCCGTGCGACGTTTCACCCGCCGCGTCCACAAACCGGTTGCGACGCTGGCCTGCGTCCACCACCAGCACGTTGCGGCGGGCGCGTGCCAGTTGCAGGGCGGCGGCCAGCCCCGCATAGCTGCCGCCGATGACGGCGAAGTCAATATCCTTCACGGGTGTGCTCCTGCATATGTTGGTGAACCCCATTGCCATGCGCCTTGTGCTGCGCCATGCGGCGATGAAAATCGGCTGATAGCTTGGCCAGCGAGACTGCACCAAAGCGCTTGAGCAGCAGTGCCTCGGCCTCTTGCGCGGCGCCTGCAAGCGCCTCATTCACGGCCTGCGCCACCAGGCAGGTGGGCCGGTCTTCCCGGAAGCCCAGCGACACCAGCGGTGGTGCGCCCAGCGCTTGGTACACGTCACCCAGGGTGATGCGATCCAGATCGCACGACAGCACCCATCCGCCGCCGTGCCCCTTGGCCGACATCACAAACCCGGCATCACGCAAGCCACCCATGAGACGGCGCAGCACCACGGGGTTGGTCTGCATGGCAGCGGCAAGTGCTTCGGAGGTGGAGGGACCATCGCCCTCGGCCATGTGCAGAAGCACATGCAGCACATCGGATAGTTGGGTATTTGATTTCATGAAACATTATTAGTTGCGTAATATAAACCTTGCAAACCAGACGGGAATTGGAGGGGCAATGTGTGGAGATGGGCGCACCACCCGGGACTGACAATGCACCGACGCAATTGGGTCGTCGCCGTTTACGGGAATGCTCTTCATGGCTTGTGCACGCAACTTAGTCCGCTCGGCGGCGCTTGGGCTGTTGGCCTTTGCAACACTCGCATGGTGGGTGCCTGCCAGCGCCCAGACGCCCGAATGGAACGGCCAAGTCGAGCTCAAACACCTGGACACCAGCACCGGGAAGAAGATGGTTCTTGCCGGTGCCAACATGCGCGTAGGAGTGAGTCCAGAGCGCCTGATACTTTTTTCGGGTGAGGGCGACGCCGAGAAGGTTGCACGAGAGGCGGTGGAATTGCTTCTGGAGAAGTTCAAGGCCGCGGGGCTCGATGTGGAAGGTCCACAAGTTGTGGTGGCCGCGCCCTTTTATGTCAACGCCAAATGGGACGCCCAGACCACCGTTACGTCGGAGTCACAAAACGGTGGCCTGTTCAAGAAGGCCTATTACTACGGGATCTACAAGACGGCGGTCATGGGCATGAAGTACCGGGACACTGAGACCTTCACCAAGGCGCGCGAGTTGATAGGTGCGTCGTCTGTCGTTGAACTCAATATGGCACTGGTCAATGACAAGACCAACTTCTCGGTGCTGGGCCTGAGTGCAACGCTGTGGAGGCGGTATAAAGATTCCAGCAACGAGTACCCGGCCTATACGGCCACGCTGAAGAACACTGGTGACTTCAAGGTGTCTTCGGTTGGCAAAGACACCATGGCCTACTGGCTCGCCATCAAACCGCAGACTCCAATTGCCAGCTTTGAAACCGCAACGCCAGCCAGGTTCCCAGGATGATGCCGCACACGGCCATACAGGCGCCGGCTGATTGCATGGAAAGGCCTGTGACGCCTTGGCCAATGGAGCAGCCCATGGCGGTCACGCCCCCAAAGCCCATCAAGGCGCCACCGATCATGTGGTTGCCCATGTCACGCGGGTTCTGGAAGGATTCCCAGCGGAATTCCTTACGGACCAGGGCCAGGAGGGCGCTCCCCAGCAAAGTGCCAACGCACACCATGACGCCATAGCTTACCGTGTTGTTGCGGTCCGACCAGAGTGTGAGCAGGTCCAGCAGATGGGCAACGGGAGCGGCAAATGTAAGCGCCTCCGGGCGGTGGGAATAGGTGCCGGACCAGGTGGGCTCCAGCGTTTCGGGGTGCTCGGGTATGTAGCCCACGTAGCCGGTGAGGAACCATGCCGCCAGCACAATCAGTCCGACGGCCACGCCTCCAAACCATTGCGCTGTTTCCATGCTGCTGCGGTTGCGCCACAGCAAGTACGCAGCGACAAGCAAGGTCACGCCCAGAACCATGCGCCGTAGACCCTGCGCTGCAATACCGGTGAAGGCAGCCAATATGGAACCCAGGTCCTGCGGATAACCCAGATCCAGACTGTGTGCATCCAGCAGGTCCACGCGCAATCCGGCGAAGGCGCCGCGCAGCGTCATTTGCGCCACCAGTCCGGCTATCAGCAACGTTACCAATGCCTTCAGGCTGCCGCTGCCGGCCTTGACCAGATTGCGCTGCGGGCAGCCTGAGCCCAACACCATGCCGAAGCCGAACAAGGTGCCACCTACAACATAGGAGAGCCAGAGGAAGCGGCTGCTCCAGGCGTTGGTCTTGCTCGCATCCAGCCAATTCCATTCGATCAAACCCAGGGTGCCCGCTGCACCCACCGCCACCGCCAGCACCCACATCATCAAGCGCGCTGTGCCGCGATAGGCAAACCAGTCTGCCAGTGCGCCCATGGTGCAAAAGCGCGTGCCCTGGGCCACGGCGCCCAGGGTCACGCCGATCAGCAAGCCGCCCCATACAACGGTCTGACTGGCGATTTCGGGGCTGAGTGGAAAGGTCATGGGCAAGGTGGTCGGGTATTTCTACGGCATACGTATAGCACTGTTTGCACAGTATCGCAGCGGCGTCATGGGCAGGGTTTGTCCTCATGCACAGACATCATTGAATGCTTATATTAGCGCTCATGAATAAGTCAAATTCAGAACCCACACAAACCGGGCGCCTGATCAAGGCACCTGAAAACTTTCTGGCTGCACAGGACATCCGGCAGGTTCAGGAAGAGGCCAAGAGCGGTAGGCGCGATTTTCTGCGCCGCGCGTTTGCCGCTGCGGGCGCTGCGGCGGCGGCACCGGTCATGGCACAGTCCAACCCGGTGCCCGATTCCGGTGGCGATCCGAATATTCTGAATCTGCCGGAGCATTCGCGCGGACTGGGTCAGCCGGTAGCAACCGATGGATACGGCAAACCCTCCAAATATGAGAGCAATGTGCAGCGGCGGCCCAGCCCCGGCTTGACACAGACCGCACAAGCCTCCGTCTCTTTCGCGCCTTTGCAATCGCTGTTTGGCATAGTCACTCCCAGCGGCCTGCACTTTGAGCGCCATCACCAGGGATGGTGGGATATCGATCCCAGCAAGCATCGCCTGATGGTCAACGGCTCGGACGAAAAGATCGTGCAAAACCCCATGGTGTTCACCATGGACGAGTTGATGCGCATGCCCGCCGTCAGCCGCTTTCACTTCATTGAGTGCGGTGCCAATACCGGCATGGAGTGGGGCAACGTGGCGGTTCCAACTTGCCAATACACCCACGGCATGCTCAGCTGCAGCGAATTCACCGGCGTTCCGCTGAAGCTGCTGCTGGACCGCGCAGGGGTGGACTACAAGCGTGGGCGCTATGTGCTGGCGGAAGGCGCGGATGGCTCGTCCATGACGCGCACCGTGCCCATGGAACTGATAGAGAGTGGCGAGGTTATCGTGGCCTACGGGCAAAACGGCGAGATGCTGCGCCCCGAAAATGGCTACCCCTTGCGCCTGGTGGTTCCGGGTGTGCAGGGCGTCAGCTGGGTCAAGTACCTGCGGCGCATTGAAGTGGGCGACAAGCCCTATGGTGCCAAAGACGAAGTGATTCACTATGTGGACCTTCTACCCAGCGGACAGCATCGCCAATACACCAGCACCCAGGAATGCAAGAGCGTGGTGACCACGCCGTCGGGTGGGCAGGTTCTACTGGATCAGGGCTTCTACAACATCAGCGGACTGGCATGGTCCGGTCGCGGCAAGATCCGTAAGGTCGACGTCTCCACCGATGGCGGACGCAATTGGCGCACCGCGCGCCTGGAATCCCCCGTAATGAGCAAGTGCCTGACGCGCTTCAACCTCGACTGGGTCTGGGACGGCAAGCCGGCGCTGATCCAGAGCCGGGCGATGGATGAGACCGGCTATGTGCAACCCACCAACCGTCAGCTCAGAGCGGTGCGCGGAACCCGCTCGATCTATCACAACAACTCCATTCAGACCTGGTTGGTACAGGAAAGCGGTGAGGTGAAGAATGTTCAAGTTGCCTAAGTTGCGCTTAGCAGTGGCTATGCTGGCGGGCCTTTGCGCGCTGACTGGCACCAACGCCTGGTCCGATACGGCCTATGTGGGCATTGGCCGCAGTGCAACACCCAAGGAACTGGCCGCCTGGGATATCGATGTGCGACCCGACTTCAAAGGGCTGCCAGCGGGCTCAGGTTCCGTTGCCCAAGGCATGGACATCTGGGAGTCCAAATGCGCTGCTTGCCATGGCGTTTTTGGCGAGAGCAACCAGACCTTCTCGCCGCTGGTGGGCGGCACCACGGCGCAAGACATCCAGACCGGTCACGTCGCGCGCCTGAATGACCCGGCCTATCCGGGCCGTACCACCTTGATGAAGGTGTCCACCTTGTCCACACTGTGGGACTACATCAACCGCGCCATGCCGTGGAACGCGCCCAAGTCCCTGTCCACCAACGAGGTCTACGCTGTTGTGGCCTATCTGCTGAATCTGGGCGGCATCGTGCCGGACAACCTGGTGCTTTCCAACACCAACATGGCGGATGTGCAGAAACTGCTACCCAACCGCAATGGCATCACCACAGACCACGGCCTGTGGCCGGGCAAGGGGATGGGCAACGGTGGCAAGCCCGACGTGAAAGCCGTGGCCTGCATGAAGGATTGCGCCACAGAGGTCACGGTGAAGTCTTCACTACCTGACTTTGCACGCAATGCCCATGGCAATCTGGCTGAGCAAAACCGTACAGTGGGTGCCCAGCACGGTGTGGACACCACACGCCCACCATCCACCTCTGTCGTCGAAGCCCGGGCAGCGGCTACCAATGTCAAGACAGCTCCTGCTGCAGTGGCGGCGGGCCCGGCCAGCCCGGATACGCTGACCAAGAAATACGCCTGCACGGCATGCCACGGAATCGATAGCAAGATCGTGGGGCCAGGCTTCAGGGAGGTTGCAAGCAAGTACGCTGGGCGTGCCGATATTGAAACCTACCTTGCAGGAAAGATCCGTTCCGGTGGCACGGGCCTTTGGGGCAGCAACGTGATGCCAGCGCAGACCTTGAGCGATGCGGAAGCGCGTACCTTGGCCCGATGGATTGCCAGCGGTGCCGGTAAGTGAGATTGTTTAGATTCATAGGAGATACATATGACAACCCGTAGACAGATGCTTGCGCGGTCCACCCAGGTGGCAGCGATGTTGGCGACATTGGGGCTTTTGCCCGAGCTGGCCCAGGCGCAGGCTTCCGGCTTCAACGTCGCGGCCTTTGATGCCAAGAACATGGCCGACCTGATGAAAGCCCTGGGTGGCAGTGCGCCCACCGAGAGCAAGGACGTGACGATTACCGGGCCCGACATTGCCGAGAACGGCGCCGTGGTGCCCGTGGGCGCATCGACTGCGCTGCCAGGCGTCAAGCGCATATTGCTGCTGGTGGAGAAGAATCCCTCCATGCTGTCGGCCATGTTTGATGTCACCGATGCAGTAGACGCCAACTTCTCCACCCGCGTGAAGATGGGGCAGTCGTCCAATGTATTCGCCGTGGCGATGATGGCCGACGGGCGCTCCCTGTATGCCTCCAAGGAAATCAAAGTCACCCTGGGCGGATGCGGCGGCTAAGCAGCCGCCCCATTAGCCAGCCCAGTCAACCTACCCATATTGAAGGAGAACACCATGGCAGATCCGATGCGCATTCGCGCCCAGGCCGCTGGAGACAAAGCAACTGTTCGCGTGCTGATGAGTCATGAAATGGAGACCGGTTTGCGCAAGGACGCATCCGGCAAGGCGATACCCGCCTGGTATATCCAGGAAGTGACGGCACAGCTCAACGGCAAGACCGTGATGACCGCCCAATGGGGCCCCTCGGTCGCCAAGAATCCGTTTCTGCAGTTCAGCGTCAAGGGCGCTAAGGCTGGGGACAAGATCACCATGTCATGGATCGACAACAAGGGCGAAAAGCGTACGGACGAAGCCACCGTCTCCTGAACACCGGAGCCACTATGCGAACACTCTGGACACTCATTGCCGTTGCAACCGTTGCCGTGTCGACGGCCGGTCTGGCGCAGCAGAAGTCGGCAAGCGACGCCATTGCCGAATACCGTGCCATGCTGGCTGACGGCAACCCGGCAGACCTGTTTGAGGCCAAGGGCGAAGAGTTGTGGAAGCAAAAACGGGGACCGAAAAACGTCTCCCTGGAGCAATGCAACCTGGGCAAGGGTGCTGGCGTAGTGAAAGGGGCGTTTGTTGAATTGCCCCGATGGTTTGCAGACACTGGCAGGGTGCAGGATCTGGAGTCGCGACTGCTGACCTGCATGGAAACCCTGCAGGGCTTTGACTCCAAGGTCATCATCAATACCCCCTTTGGCAAGGGCGAGCAGGCAAAGATCGAAAGCCTGGTGGCCTGGATCTCTGCCGAGTCCAAGGGCATGCATTTCAATCTGCCGCAAGCCCACACAGCAGAAAAGACTGCCTACGAGCTGGGCAAACGTGCGTTCTATTACCGGGCCGGCCCTTACGATTTTTCCTGTGCGTCGTGCCATGGCCAGGAAGGCAAGCGCATCCGCTTGCAGGATCTGCCGGACCTCACCAAGAACCCGGGCGATGGCGTGGGGTTTGCGGCATGGCCGGCCTACCGCGTGAGCAGTGGCGAGCTCTGGGGAATGCAGCGCCGCCTCAATGACTGCTTCCGTCAGCAGCGCTTTCCCTATCCCGGTTACACCTCGGACGTGACGGTGGCGCTGGGTGTCTACATGGGTGTCAACGCCAAGGGCGCAGAGTCCATTGCACCCGCGCTCAAACGCTAAAGGAGACACCATGAACGCTTTGAAAACCATGGTGATCGTGGCCGCTGCCGCCATCGCCGCCGGATGTGCCTCCATGTCACCCGGCCCCGACTATCGGGCCTTGTTGCAACAGATGATGGGCAGCTCGTTTCGCGATGAAGGCATAGCAAAGACGGATCGCCTGAAGCAGGATGAGGCCAACGCGGCCTGCTCTGAAGCCCAGTCCGGCACACCGCCAGAAGCGATGACCAACGCTATCCAGGAGCAGGCTCTCAAGAGCGTACGCATGCCCAAGGACGGCAAATTTCTGGGCGACTGGCGCGAGGGTGAAAAGCTTGCGCAGAATGGCCGCGGCATGACATGGACGGACAAGTCGGCCGAGCCCCGCGACAACGGCGGCAATTGCCTGAACTGCCACCAAGTCACCAAGGAAGAAATTGCCTACGGCACGATTGGCCCCAGCCTCTACCACTATGGCAAGGACCGGGGCGTCGTGGATCCGCAAAGCGAGATGTCCCGCCCCATCGTTGAATACACCTGGACCAAGATCTACAACTCCCGGTCGTACAACGCATGCTCCGGCATGCCGCGCTTCGGTCACCTCGGTCTTTTGGACGAGACACAAATGAAACACCTGATGGCCCTGCTGCTGGATCCACAGTCGCCCGTCAACAGCAACTGATAGAGCGCACCGATGAACCTGTCCAAACGTGAATTCCTCCAGGTACTGGGAGCAGCGTCTGTTGCCGGACTGCACCTGAGCCGCTTTGCCAATGCAGATGCCGCAACGGCCCAGCAAGGCTTGTACGACCTGCCCCGCTTTGGCAACGTATCGCTGTTGCACATGACCGACTGCCACGCGCAGCTGATGCCCATCCATTTCCGCGAACCCAGCGTCAATATCGGCGTAGGGGCAATGCAGGGCAAGCTCCCCCATCTGGTGGGTGACAACCTGTTAAAAGCCGCCGGTCTTGCACCCGGCTCGGCCCAGGCACATGCGTTCACCTACATCGATTTCGAGAAGGCCTCGCGCTCGTATGGCAAGGTCGGCGGCTTCGCCCATCTGGCCACGCTGGTCAAGCAACTCAAGGCAACACGGCCGGGAGCCTTGCTGCTGGACGGCGGAGACACCTGGCAGGGCTCGGCTACGTCGCTGTGGACGCAGGCGCAGGACATGGTCGATGCATGCAAGTTGCTGGGTGTGGACGTGATGACCGGACACTGGGAATTCACATACGGGATGGAGCGGGTCAAGGAAATTGTCGAGAAAGACTTTGAGGGCAAGATCGACTTTGTTGCCCAGAACGTCAAGACGACAGACTTTGGCGATCCGGTCTTCAAACCCTATGTGCTGCGCGAGATCAACGGCGTATCAGTCGCCATCATCGGTCAGGCTTTTCCCTACACACCGATTGCCAACCCGCGCTACATGGTGGCCGACTGGAGTTTCGGCATCCAGGACGACAACCTGCAAAAGATGGTGGACGAAGTGCGTGCCAAAGGCGCGAAGGTGGTGGTCGTGCTGTCCCACAATGGCATGGACGTGGACCTGAAGATGGCCTCGCGCGTGCGCGGTGTGGATGCCATCTTTGGCGGTCACACGCACGATGGCGTTCCGATCGCGGTGCCGGTTTCCAACGCAGGTGGCACCACCCTGGTGACCAATGCCGGAAGCAATGGCAAGTTCCTCGGTGTCATGGACTTCCAGGCGGGAAGCTCTGGCGTTACCGACTTCCGCTACCGCCTGCTGCCCGTGTTCGCCAATCAACTCCCAGCCGACCCAGCCATGGCAGCGCTGATCGACAGAGTGCGCGCACCCTATGCCGCCAAGCTGGCCGAGAAGCTGGCAGTCACCGATGGTCTGCTGTACCGCCGCGGGAACTTCAACGGCAGCTGGGACCAGCTGGTGTGTGACGCACTGATGGATGTGCAAGGGGCCGACATTGCCTTGAGTCCGGGCTTCCGCTGGGGCACCACACTGCTGCCAGGTGAAACGATCACACGCGAACTGATGATGGACCAGCTGGCCATTACCTACCCCTATGCCACGCTGACCGAGATGACCGGCGAGACCATCAAGACCATTCTGGAAGATGTGGCTGACAACCTCTTCAACCCCGACCCCTATTACCAGCAAGGCGGCGACATGGTGCGCGTGGGTGGTCTGGCCTACACCTGCGAGCCGACCCAACGCATGGGACAACGCATCAGCCGCATGACGTTGGGCGGTAAGCCGCTGGACGCATCACGCACCTACAAGGTTGCCGGATGGGCGCCCGTGGCGGAAGCCGCACGCACCGCACCCGGCAACAAACCGATATGGGACGTGGTGGAGACCTGGCTCAAGGCGCAACCGGGTGGCCATGTCAAGGCCCGCGCTGTCAACACACCCACGCTGATTGGCATGGCTGGCAACAGCGGCATTGCCTGACATGCCCGCCATGCAACAGCTCCCCAGCCGCGCACATCGGTTGCTTGTCAGCGTGGCCATGTTGTGTGCAATGCAAAGCGCGACTGCGGGCAAAGACGAGGGCGCAAGCTTCGCCGTGAAAATGCTGACCCCTGAGACGGCAATGGTTGCGGCACAGGCAGCACTGCAACAGTGTCGCAATGCGGGCTATCAGGTTTCGGTGGCCGTGGTGGACCGCTTCGGCATATTGCAGGTGCTTGTGCGTGATCGGTTTGCTGGCGCCCATACGGTGGAGTTTGCAAGCCAGAAGGCCTGGACTGCGGCCAGTTTCAAAATGGCAACCACGCTATTGGCACAGCAGACACAGGCGGGCATGCCCATGAGCGGCATCCGCAACAACGGACATGTCATGGCAGCCGGTGGCGGGCAACCCATTGAAGCCGGCGGCGCGCTTCTGGGCGGCATCGGTGTATCGGGTGCGCCAGGGGGTGATGCCGATGACAACTGCGCTCTGGCCGGGTTAAGGTCCATTGCCGATACCCTTGAATTCTGAAACGCTCTACAACAAGGTGCATTCCATGAAACTACTCAGACTGATTGCCATCGCTCTTGCACTTCTTACCAGCAGCCTGGCCTGGAGCCAGGACAAGGTGGTCTACCACATCAGCGATGCAGACTCCCAAGCGCTGGCAGGTCTGCGCAATATCCGCAACCATCTGGACACCGATCCAACGGCCAAGATCATCGTGGTGACCCATGCCAACGGTGTCGACTTCCTGATGGAAGGCGCCAAGGACAAGAACGGCAGCCTGTATGCAGGCCCGGTCTCTGCCTTGAAGAGCCGCGGAGTCACCTTTGAAGTCTGTGAAATCACACTGAAAACCCGCAACCTGAAGCAAGACCAGTTCATCCAGGAGGTGGACTTCACGCCCTCTGGCGTGGTGCGCCTTGTCAAGTTGCAGCAGCAGGGCTACGCCTACATCAAACCCTGACGCCTCGTTGCTGAGAATCCTGCATGCCACCTTCGCTCATTGAAAGTGCCGTCGAGTACCTGGGCGAAAACCATTCGCTGGCACTGCTCGGCATGGTGGTGGGTGCGGCGTTTGGCTTCCTGGCGCAACGCTCCCGTTTCTGCCTGCGTTCCGCCGTCATTGAATTCGCACGCAACCTCACCGGTGGCAAGCTCACGGTCTGGTTGTTTGCGTTTTCCACCGCCGTATTGGCCACGCAAACTCTGGCGCTTCTGGGTCTGTTTGATGCCAGCGAGTCGCGGCAAATTTCAGCGCGAGGCAGCCTGTCGGGGGCAGCCGTAGGCGGTGCATTGTTCGGCATGGGCATGACGCTGGCGCGTGGCTGCTCCAGCCGGCTGCTGGTGCTGGCCGCACAAGGCAATCTGCGCTCATTGGTTTCCGGTCTGGTATTTGCAGTGGCGGCACAAGCCGCCTGGACCGGTGTGTTGTCTCCCGTGCGCGAGGTCATATCGGCATGGTGGACGGTGGACGGTGGTGTCTCCCGCGACCTGCTGGCCATGACTGGCATTGGCCATTTAGGTGCGCTGTGCTTCGGTCTGGTGTGGCTGGCTGCAGCGGTCGTGTGGGCCCGGCGCCAGCGTGTGGCCACCTGGGCCTGGGCGGGAGCCATAGGGGTTGGGCTGACGATTGCCGCCGCCTGGTGGGCCACCTATGCCATATCGCGGGTTTCATTTGACCCGCATCCCATCCAGTCACTCAGCTTTACCGGCCCGTCTGCCGAAGTACTGTCTCGCGTGCTGTTCATCACCGACAAGCCTGCCACCTTTGACCTGGCACTGGTGCCCGGCGTGTTTCTGGGTGCCTTTGTTGCGGCAGCACTGTCGGGGGAGCTCAAGCTCGAAGGTTTTCAAGGCGGTGCGGGCATGCGCCGCTACCTGCTGGGTGCGATGTGCATGGGCTTCGGTGGCATGCTCGCCGGTGGCTGTGCCGTCGGCGCAGGCCTGTCGGGCACATCGGTCTTCAGTCTGACCTCGTTTGTGACGCTCACGGGCATGTGGCTTGCCGGTGCGCTCATGGACAGGCTGATGGATCAGCATCCCGCTGCCGAATCGCTTGCAATCAAATAACCATGGCCAAAGCAAAACTCCTGTGGGTTCTCATCTGTGTGTGCTGGTTCTGGGGCGCCCATGCCGATGAGGCGCCGCTCAAGGCGGTGCAACTGGCGGAGCGCGTCTGGTTTGTCCAGGGCCAGGCCGCACTGGGCAGTGTTGCCAACCGTAACTTCATATCCAACGCGGGCTTTGTGGTCACTGACGACGGTGTGGTGGTGGTCGATGCGTTGGGGTCACCAGCCCTTGCCAAGGAGCTGTTGACCGAAATACGGCGCATCACACCGCAGCCGGTGCGCTATGTCATCGCCACCCACTACCATGCCGACCACATTTATGGCTTGCAGGCATTCAAGGACGCGGGCGCCACGGTACTGGCGCACACGGAGGCCCGCGAATACCTGAACTCCGACACCGCGCAAAAGAGACTGGAAGCCAGCCGGGCAGAGCTGTTTCCCTGGATCGATGACAAGACCAGATTGGTTCCTGCCGACCGCTGGCTCGAAGACAAGGAAACGCGCTTGCGCGTAGGCTCCTTTGACTTCGTCATCGGCCATGTGGGACCGGCGCATACGGTAGAAGACGTGGTGGTCTATGTGCCCCAGCTCGGCGTGCTGTTTTCCGGGGACCTGTTCTTTCGCGGGCGCATTCCCTACGTTGGACAGGCCGACAGTCGCCTGTGGATTGCGTCTCTCAACCGGATGATGCAGTACCAACCCAAACTGGTCATCCCCGGCCACGGCCCCTCGTCTTCCGAACCCATGGCCGACATGACCATGACGCGGGACTATTTGCTGTATCTGCGAAAGACCATGGGCGAGGCTGCGAAGAATCTGGAGCCATTTGAGGACGCCTATGCCAGGGCCGACTGGTCCGCCTTTGAAAAAATGCCGCTGTTTCGGGTCGCCAACCACATGAACGCCTACAACACCTATCTGTTGATGGAGCAGCAGGCAGAGCCATGACCGATCTACACAAACCATCCGCACACTTGTCGCGCAGGGACATCTTGCGCGGTATGTCCATCGCCTGGACGCCCGGGCTGGCCATGGCCGATGGGGGCAGTGCCACTATCGACTGGCCAACACTTCCCTTGCTGGATGGCGGTGTGCTTCAACCCTCGACCTGGGTTGGAACGCCGGCAGTTCTGGTCTTCTGGGCCACCTGGTGCCCCTTTTGCCAGCGTTACAACGCCCACATTGAAAAGCTGTACCAGCAGACCCTGGGCAGGAATTTGCGTGTTTTGGGTGTTGCCACGGAAACGGACAGATCAAAGCTTGGCAACTACATGCAAAGCCATCAGTTCCATTTCCCGGTGGCGCTGGCCGACAGCAGTTTCCGTGGGCAGTTCACACAGCGGCGCATCATCCCTTTGACGTGCCTGGTTTCAGAACGGGGCATACTGAAGCAGACGATTCCGGGTGAGATGTCACAGGAAGACGTTCTCTCACTGGCGTCAGCATCGTGGGCCTGAGTGCCTAAAATGCGAGTGGCGTATTTACCTCTATCGGATACCTTATGGATGAGTCGATCAATCAAGACCGCGTCTTTGAATCAGCAGCGGAGCTGTTTGCCCTCTTGTCCACGCCCATGCGACTCAAGATCATCAGCGCCGTCTGCGAAAAGGAAAAGAATGTTTCCGAACTGCTGGAACTGATAGACACCACGCAACCCAATATGTCCCAGCATCTGGCAACCCTGCATCGCAAGGGTGTGCTGTCCAAACGCCGCGAAGGCGTACAGATTTACTACAAGCTGCAAAGTGAGCGCGTTGCCATGCTGTGCCGCGCGGTCTGCACCCAGGTGGCCATCGAATTGGACGACGCAGGCAGCATCGATGCAGCAGACAGGTTGACATACAACACACCGCGCTGATCTGATAAGCACTCCTAACTGGAGATGCTGCAAAATGTCCCTCTAAATACCCGCCGTGCATTGGCGCGTCGGGCACAACAAGGGGACAAAATGAATCTCGCTTCAATGAAAGTCGCCACAAAATTGTGGCTGTTCATGACGGTTGTCGTCCTCGCCATTCTGACCGTGGCGCTTGCGGGGACAGCCCGAAGCGCAAGGATATTGGCAGAAGGCCGCGAAGCGGCAAACAACTCCGCAGAAATGATCAGGATTTCAACCCAGTGGTCGAATTTGACCGAGGGCAACTCCTTTCGCAACCAGGCGATGATGATCAGCAACGAGCCTGCCATCTCCGCAGCGTTCAAGGATTCTGTAAACAGTACGGTCGCCAGGATTTCCGAGCTTCAGAAAAAGATCGAGTCCATGCCGTTGGACGATGCGGACAAGGCGCAGATGCAGAAGATATCGGACTTGCGCAAAACCGTCATTGCCTTGAGAGTCAAGGCGCTTCAATTCAAGACCGACGGGAATGGAGACGAGGCAATCAAGGTCATGCAGTCCGAATACCTGCCCAATATGGCCCTCTACATTGGCGCACAAAAGGACTTCGTGAAGTTGCAGGAGCAACACATGGAGCACATCCTTGCCCAAACGGAAGAGCAGCGCGCCAACAATACGCTTGGGATCTTGATCGCCTTGGCGGTGATCATTGTGGTCATATTTTTTGGAATCAGGTGGCTGGTCAGCTCTATCCAGGAACCCCTGGCTCAGGCAAATGACTATGCAATACGCATTGCCCACGGGGACCTGAGTGCTGTCATTTCGACGCAGCGGGGCGACGAGTTCGGCACCTTGTTGGGTACCCTCGGGAAAATGAACACATCCCTGGCACAGCTTGTGATGTCGGTGCGAAACGGCTCCGAAGGTGTTGCAACCGCCAGCTCGGAAATTGCGCAAGGCAACAACGACCTGTCGTCGCGTACTGAGCAGCAGGCCAGCGCACTCGAAGAGACTGCGGCAAGCATGGAAGAACTCAATTCCACGGTGAAGCAGAACGCTGATGCTGCGCGCCAGGCCAATCAACTCGCGGCAAACGCTGCGGCTGTTGCCACGCAAGGTGGTGAGGTGGTGGGGCAGGTTGTGGAAACCATGAAGGGCATCGTTGACTCCAGTCGCAAGATCAGCGACATCATCAGCGTGATTGATGGCATCGCCTTCCAGACCAACATTCTTGCGTTGAATGCTGCGGTGGAGGCTGCCCGTGCCGGTGAGCAGGGACGCGGTTTTGCGGTGGTGGCCAGTGAGGTTCGCTCCCTCGCGGGGCGCAGTGCAGAAGCTGCCAAGGAGATCAAGTCCCTGATCAATGCCAGTGTCGAGCGCGTCGAGCAAGGAACGGCACTGGTGGACAAGGCCGGCAGTACGATGACCGAGGTTGTGGGCAGCATCCGCCGGGTCACCGACATCATGGGAGAAATCAGCGCGGCAAGCAGCGAGCAGGCATCTGGCGTATCCCAAATCGGTGAGGCGGTGCAAAGCATGGATCAGGTGACCCAGCAGAACGCGGCATTGGTGGAGCAGATGGCTGCAGCCGCGAGCAGTCTGAAAAGCCAGGCGCAGGAATTGGTAGCAGTGGTTGCGACCTTCAAGCTCAATGCAACGGAAGTCCGCGCACTAAATGCTTAGTCGTGCATAGGTTTCGAGCAAGGCACTCTTCTTCACCACACCCACCAGGCGGGGCTCGTCTACGGATTGGATGACCGGCAGTCGCTCACCCTGATGCGCCATGAAGCGCCGAAACGCGGTACTCAAATCCATATCGCTGGTGAGGGGCTGGATTTCCTGGGTGAGCAGGTCGATGGCCCGGTTGCCCCTCAGGTTGTGATCTGCCGTCGCCGAATTCAGATTCCTCAAAGGCACCACGCCTTGGTACACGCCCTGGGGGTCAACCACATAAAGGTACTTCACCGGATGTGCCGCAAACAGGTGGGCCATGCTGTCCAGATCCGCGTCCTGGCCCACTACGGTCTCGGCTGGCTGAATGAGGTCCTGAACCAGCAGCTTTCGCAAACGCTGGCGTTCCTCGCTCTGCACCAGCCGCCGGAGTGTGATGTCGTACATAGAGCCTGCATTGGTCACTCGCGCCACGAAGTAGGCCATCACGCACCCCACCATCAAAGGCAGCATCACCTGGTAACTCAAGGTCATTTCAAACAGCATGAGGATGGCCATCAGCGGCGCTTGCGTGGAGCCTGCCAGAAAGGCTCCCATCCCCACGATTCCGTAGGCAAACGGCGCGGATGCCAGTTGGGGCCAAAGCGATTGCACGCCCAGACCATAGATCTCACCCAGCATGCAGCCGAAGAACAGGGCGGGAGTAAAGACCCCACCGACCGCGCCCGAACCCACCGTGGCAAAGGTGGCGAGTGCCTTGCTGGCCAACAGCAGAAAGAGCAGCGTCCAGCTCCATTGGGAATGCAACGCGCTGTTGACGACGCTGTAACCGTTGCCCCATACCTCCGGGATGAACCAGGAGACAAGACCAACCACCAGTCCGCCAAGACACATGCGCAAGGGCAATGCCACGGGAAGACTGGCAAAGAGTTTCCGGCTTCTTTCCAACCCCCTCAAAAATACCGCAGCCCCCAGCCCCGCAAGAACACCCAGCAATGCAAACAGCAGCACGTCGGGTCCCTGGATGCTGGGGAAGCTCGGGATGGCATAGGGTGGTTGATAGCCGGGGAATTCGCGCATGGTGATGTTGGCTACCACAGCCGCCACGATGATCGGCCCCAGGCTATCCAGCGCAATGGAGCCCAGCACGATTTCCGCAATGAAGAAGACGCTTGCAAAAGGCGCGTTGTAGGCCGCCGTAATACCGGCTGCGGCTCCACAGGCGACCAGCAGGCGCAATTTGTCGGCAGGCATGCGCAGCCCTTTGCCCAGGGACGAAGCACACATGGCCGCCAGTTGCACCATGGAGCCCTCGCGTCCAATCGAGCCACCACTGACAATGCTCACCACCGATGAAAGACTGCGCCCCACAGTCAGGCGCACGGGGATGCTTCCGTCTCCCATCGTGCTGGCCTCCATGTAGTCGCTGATGCTGTTCTTTTCCTTGAAGCGGTTGATCCATTGCAGCAGCAGCCCAGCAACCAGACCGCCCAATGCAGGCACACACAAGCGCGCCGCCGGGCTCAGACTGTGCGCCAGCGCAACCATGCTGCCGCCCTGCCCAAGCAAGGCTCTGTCTCCCCAGTACAGCGACAGACGAAAGGCTTGCGTTGCCAAGGCGCCTATCAACCCGGCCAATACAGCCCAGACGATCATTGCCAGCCAGGAAAATCGATACAGCCTTTCACCCCAAAAAGTTCGATAGCGCACGCCAAGGAGGTGGAGAAGGTTCACGGCGCGGTCATGGGTAGATGCCGAACTATTTGTATTGAATGGAAAAAGGTCGAGCCGGATCGGAGACCTGAAAGCTTATCAGCTTGAGTACCTGCGTGGCATGTTTGTTCATCACTCGGGACCTCCGGTTCGCAGGCTCCAACAAACCCTGCCCGGCCGAGACGGTCTTCGGTGGCTTTCCTTCAATCTCCCAGACACCGGTTCCCGTTTCAACATAGATAGCCACGGCCGCAGAGTGGATATGCCAGGGACTCGCGGTGTTGGGTGCGAACTGCGAAGTGACCATGCGCACTTCTGTCCGGTCCTCCTGCATCTCCTTCAACAGAAATGCCGACGGCGGATCGGACGACTGTGCCAGCGCGTCAAACGCAATCAGACCCAGAAGACTCAGAGCAATAAAAATTCGCATACAAAAGGCAGCTGTACGGAAGTGGCGCACGAGTCTAATTCAGTGGTATTGCCTCCTGTTCGCTCTTTACATTTTTTCACTCGGAGGCAACGTAAAGACGTAGCTTGCGTAGCGGCGATTGAGCGTCGGCGAGATTAAGTTTGACTTAATTCTTGGCAACGTAGACTGGCCCATTCTCTGGAGCCAGAATGAACGCAACCATAGGACTTTTCACTGCAGCATTCCTGATTCTGCTCAGTCAGCACCTGCATGCCGAAGACACAACGCCGGCAAAGCAAGTAGATACGCTGGTGAGGCTTTCGGGCATCCGGCCGAATCCCGGCAGTGGGCATGACTTCTTTGTGTCCAAGCACGGACGGGAATGGTCATGCTCCAGTTGCCACACCACGGATCCCACGGGTCTGGGCAAGCACGTCAAGACCGGCAAGGTGATTCAGCCCATGGCACCGGCAGCCAATCCAAGCCGCTTTACCGATGTCACCAAGACGGAAAAATGGTTCCGCAGAAATTGCAACGATGTGATCGGGCGGGAATGCACGCCCGAAGAAAAGGCCGATGTCCTGACGTGGCTCTTGAGCCTGAAGTAGCAGACCGCCATGCGCGGCAACCTGTTGAAGATCAAACCCATCTGATCGGAAGTCGATAGCATCTGGACCAGGGAATCGGCGCGCCCGCCATTCCGTTAGTCAAAGAAGGTCTATTTGTGATTCCCATCAAAACCGCATCTGCCTGGCGAGGAACATCGGACTGCCGCAACTGTGCAATCAGGGAGATGGTCCTGTTTGCAGATTTGGATGAATCCGATTTCTCGAAGATTCACGCCCCGATTGATGATCTGGAATATGCGGTGGATTCGGTGCTGCTGCAGGAAGGAGACCGCGCGCCAGGTCTCTTTACCGTGAGATCGGGAATGTTCAAGCTGGTGCGAACGACCAGCGACGGCCGCGAACGCATCGTGCGGGTAATGCGCCAGGGGGATGTCATTGGTCTGGAAGCGCTGGTGCACGGCAAGATCGACACGAGCGTTGTCGCCTTGACCGCTGCATCCGTCTGCCGGATACCGCTGGAAATCATTCAGTCGCTGGCCGTGCAGTCCCCGCGCCTGCATCAGAGTCTGATGCGCAAGTGGTCCCACAATCAAAAGGAAGCGGAGGACTGGTTGGCAGACCTGAATTACGGCACTGCCCGCCAGCGCGTTGTCAATTTCATTCTGAAAATGCGAAGCCCCACCGACATGCAGCTCGTCACGCTCTTCAGTCGGGAAGACATCGGGGCGATGGTCGATTTGAAGATGGAAACCGTCAGCAGGGAAGTCAGTCAGCTTGTGCGCAACAAAGTTCTGGAACCACTGGACAAGCAGGGCCGTACCTACCGCATCATCAACCTCGCCGGCTTGTCGACTGACTGATTGCACGACCCGCTATTTTTCGTTGTTGCGGGCGGCCTCGTTCACTTTATGCTTGAAGTACCAGAGGAAGAAAACCGCCATCCCCAGCATGAAGCCAATGCCGCTGATGCTCATGATTCCGTAGTCGGTGGTGAACAGATCTGTTAGCAATTTCATGTCAATCCCCTTAAAGGTGTGACACGAGTGTCCCTGCCGACCTGGTGACGTCGATTGATATTTATCACCCGACACCTGCCATTTTTTGGGATGCTTTGACGCAGGTTACTTAAGCAGAACTTAATGCGCCGCCGTTGTCACTGAATTGACATACATGAAAACTACCTTCGGGTTCCCTTTACTCAGGTGTTCTCATGAATCTCACATTCAAAAAAATATCGGTTGTCGCCGCATCGCTGTCGACCCTTTGCGCTGGTGGTCATGCATTCGCGCAGGAAGTCACAGGCGCTGGCGCCAGCTTCCCTGCACCGGTCTATGCCAAATGGGCTTCCGACTACAACAAGGCCACGGGCGTAAAGGTCAATTACCAGTCCATCGGCTCGGGCGGCGGCATCAAGCAGATTGACTCCAAGACCGTGGACTTCGGCGCCTCCGACATGCCGCTCACGGACGACGTCCTCAAGTCGAAAGGCCAGCTGCAGTTCCCCACGGTCATGGGTGGGGTGGTGCCTGTCATCAACATCAAGGGGCTTGAGCCCGGCCAGATGAAGCTCACCGGCCCTGTGCTGGCCGATATTTTTCTGGGCAAGGTAGCCAAGTGGAACGACCCTGCCATCAAAGCCTTGAATCCCACGCTGGCACTGCCTGACACGGACATCGCGCAGGTGCGTCGCGCCGACGGCTCCGGCACCACCTTCATCTTCACCAACTACCTGAGCAAGGTCAGCCCCGAATGGAAGAGCAAGGTGGGTGAAGGCACGGCGGTGAACTGGCCCATTGGTGCTGGCGGCAAGGGCAACGAAGGCGTTTCGGCCTTCGTCAACCGCATTCCCAATTCGATTGGTTATGTGGAATATTCCTACGTGAAGCAGAACAAGATGAACTACGCCATCCTGCAGAACGCGTCGGGCAATTTCGTCCATCCCGACGAGGCAGCCTTCAAGGCGGCCGCTGCCGGCGCCGATTGGAGCAAGTCGTTCTACCAGATCCTCACCAATGAGCCAGGCAAGGAAGCCTGGCCCATCAGCGGAGCCACCTTCATCCTGATGCACGAAAAGCAGGACAAGCCTGCCAATGCAGCCGAGGTGCTGAAGTTCTTCAACTGGGCCTACGCCAATGGCGGCAAGGCGGCCTCGGATCTGGATTACGTCCCGATGCCGGCCACCGTGGTGGCCGCCATTCAGAAGTCCTGGGGCGACATCAAGGACAACGCTGGCAAGCCCGTCGCCTTCAAGTGAAGCGCTAGCGCAGGTGATGCACCGCAGCCTGCCGATACACCGGCGTATCCAGGCCCTCAAAGCGGGCCTTGAGTTGCAGGGACAGAAACTGCGAGTAGTGCCGGCTCTGGTGCAGGTTGCCGCCGTGAATCCAGAGCTGCGGCTGGTTGGTGGGCTTCCACATGTTGCGAAGCTCGCCTTCCCATGGCCCAGGGTCCTTGGTGGTGCTGGAGCCCAGACCCCAGACCTTGCCGACGCGGTTGGCCACATCGGGTGAGACGATGTCGGCCAGGAACTGGTTCATGGAGCCAAATCCGGTGGCGTACACGATCAGATCCGCGGGCAGCTCGGTACCATCGGTGAGCAGTACCGACTTGGGGTTGATGCGCTCGATGTTCACCCGGCTCTTGAGCTTGATGCTGCCGTTGGCCACCAGCTCGGACGCGCCCACGTCGATGTAGTAGCCCGAACCGCGGCGCAGGTATTTCATGAACAGGCCGGAGCCGTCATCACCAAAGTCCAGCATGAAGCCCGCCTTCTCCAGTCGGCCATAGAGATCGGCCTCGCGCTTCTTCATCTCCTCATACACGGGGATGTGGAAGGTGTGCATGATCTTGTAGGGCACGCTGGCAAAGATCAGGTCGGCCTTGTGGTGGTCTATGCCGTTCTTGACGGCCTCTTCGCTGTAGAGCCCGCCCAGTGCCAGCTCCATGAGCGCCTGCGAGGGTGCGATGTGGGTGCTGCTGCGCTGGACCATGGTGACGTCCACGCCGTTCTCCCACAGGGCTGCGCAGATGTCGTGGGCTGAGTTGTTGGAACCCAGCACCACCACTTTCTTGCCCTTGTATTTTTCCGGGCCGGGGTGCTTGCTGGAGTGGTGCTGTTCCCCTTCAAACGTTTCTGCACCGGCAATCTTGGGCACGTTGGCATAGCCGGATACACCCAGCGCAAACACCAGTTGTTTGGGCCGCAGCGTCACCAGCTCGCCGGCGCGATCCACTTCCACCACCCACTCACCCTTGGCCTCGTCAAAGTGCGCGCTCTTGGCGGTGGTGGAGCCCCAGTAGTTGAGCTCCATGACCTTGGCATACATCTCCAGCCAATCACCCACTTTGTCCTTGGGAGCGAACACCGGCCAGTCGTCCGGGAAGGGAATGTAGGGCAGGTGGTCGTACCACACCGGGTCGTGCAAGCACAGGCTCTTGTAGCGGTTGCGCCAGCTGTCGCCAGGGCGTGCATTCTTCTCGATGACCAGTGTAGGCACGCCCAAGCGGCGCAGGCGCGCAGCCAGAATGATGCCGCCCTGACCACCCCCTACGATGACCACATAGGGCTGCTCGCTGTAACCCAGCTTGGCCTGCTCCTCGTTGCGCAGCTCCATCCAGGTCTTGCGGTTCTTGTGCACTCCGTGCTCCGCACCCTTGATGCGGCGCGTGCCGGTCTTCTCCTCGAAGCCCTTGAGTTCCACCATGGTGGTGAGCAGGGTCCAGGCCTTGCCGTCCTTGAGCCGCAAATGGCCGCGCCCACGCGAAAGACGTGTCTCGAAGGTGAACCAGGCGTCGATCACGCCACCGGCTTCGGTCGCTTCGCCTTCCAGCGTGAAGCGGCTCGGAGCCACATCGGCCAGCCGTGCAGCGAGCATGTCGCGCACTGCGGGCTTGCCTTCCTGGGTACAGATGTTCCAGGTAAAGCTGACCAGGTCGCGCCAATAGCAGTCGTCATCAAACAGTGCGAGCGCCGCATCCAGATCACGCTTGCCAAGCGCAGCACCAAAATCGGCCAGCCAAGTGCTGGCCCTTTGCGAGGGGGTTGTCATTGAACTTGTCTCCTGTGGATGGCCAGCCTCGAAATGGGCTGACTCAACTGATACAAGTCAATATCCATGCCAGAACGGTCCGGCGCCTAAGTGCTTGATTTGTATGGACTCAGAACGCAGGGCGTGCTGTCACACTGTGACAGGTGTAACAGCCAGGCAGGTGACAGTTGTCACCCTGTTGCACCGCTATTCACGGTTGTTCGGCACGATGCCTGCACGCTTCATGCGCCGGTACAGCGTCATGCGCGACAGCCCCAGCTCGCGCGCCAGAGCACTGACGTTCCAATGCGCGGCGCGCAGAGCCTGCAGCAGCAGCTCGTCGGCATCGCAGCGTGGGGCTGGACGGGGCTGCGCCACGGCCTGCACGGCGGATGCTTCACGCAGTTGCGGCAAGTCGTCGGTGTCGATGTCGCCGTGCGCGCGCATGCTGCTGGCGTAGTCCAGCACATTGCGAAGCTCCCGCAGATTGCCCGGCCATGTATGTGCCATCAGTTGTGCCAGCGCTGCCGCAGTGAGTGTGCGGCCTGACAACATATGGCCAATCAGCGCACCACGGTCCGCCCGCTCACGCAACGACGGCAGACTGAAATGGGCGCCATTGAGACGGTAGTACAGGTCGTCACGGAACTTGCCGGAGCGCACCAGCGCTTCCAGGGGTGCATGCGTGGCGGCAATGACGCGGATGTTGATGGGGATGGGCTTGAGTGCCCCCACTGGAAGAACCTCGCGCTCGGACAACACGCGCAGCAGGCGTGCCTGCAGCGCCAGGGGCATGTCGCCTATCTCGTCCAGGAACAGGGTGCCTCCGTCGGCTTCCTGCACCAGCCCGCGCTTGCCCTTGGCGCTGGCGCCAGAGAAGCTGCCGGGCATGTGGCCAAACAGCTCGCTCTCGATCAGCGCCTCGGGGATGGCCGCACAGTTCACCGCCACAAAGGGCCGCTGCTTGCGCACGCTGCTGGCATGAATGGCCTTGGCAAAGTACTCCTTGCCCGAACCGGTTTCACCGGTGATGAGCAGGCTGATGGGGGAGTTCACCAGCATTGCCGCGCGTTTGATCTGTCGGTCCAGCGCCGGGTCGCCCAGAGAGAGGGATGCCAGCGGCTGCGGCAGGGGTGCGATTGCCGCGTCACGCACGACCAGTGGCACCGGTGGTGGTGGTGTGACGGACAGAAACAGTGCCCTGTGCATGCCACGCAACATGACCGCGCGCTGGTCCATGGGTTGCGCCATCACGTAGCGGCCGATTTGGGAAAACGGAACGTTCAGCAGGCTTTCCCATGGTGACCCCAGCAGCTTGCCGTGGTTCACGCCCTGCAGCCCCAACTGTGCACGGCGGTTGTGGCCGATGATGCGCCCCGCCCCATCCAGGGCCAGCAGATATTCGGGTTGCACTTCCAGAAACTGCGGGGCGCTGGCCAGCCGCACGATCCAGTCGCGCCGATGGCGCTGCAGGAAGGCCGCATTCTCGATGTCGTGCGCATACATGGTGACCAGCTGCAGGGCGAGGTGCTGGCTCTCCTTGGGTTGCGAGGAACTGAGCTGTGAAATATCCAGCACGGCGCTCAGATTGCCCAGGCTGTCGTAGATGGGTGCCGTGGTGCAGGTCAGCGGAATATGGGTGGCATCGAAATGGTCATCCAGATGCACCGTCAATGCACGGCCGGTGCTGATGCAGGTGCCCACGCCACAGGTGCCCGCATGGTGTTCGCTCCAATCCGCCCCGAGGTACAGGCCGGCTCGGCGCAGGCTGGGCTCGAACACCAGGTCACCCAGAAAGTCCACGGTGATACCACGTGCATCGGTCAGCAACACCACATAGCCCAGACCCGAGACCTTGCTGTAGAGCGACTCCAATCCGTGGCGGGCAATTTGCAGAAGACTCTCCATCTGCTCCTTGTGCTCGCGCAAGCGGGCTTGCGGCACGATGATGGCCTCCTGCATGCGCGTGGGGTCCAGCCCGTGCTCGTGCACGCAACGCACCCAGGAGTCCCGAATCAGGTCTTCGTGGCGGGAAGCCAGCGGCTTGCCGTTTGCATGCGCCTCGGATGCGACCTGCATCACGGTAGAAATATGCTGATGGGGTGTGACTTGCATGGGGGACTGCTCCGGCGTGGGCCTTGGAGCAGGCACAGTCGTTCAATGCCCCCCATGTGTCAAGAGCGCACAAACCCTAGCCGCGGTTGAGATCCACCTGCGCGTCCATCACCAGTTCCGGATTCTTCAGCAGCCGTTCCTTCCATGCCCCCAGGTGTCGGCGCGACTGGATCAGCCCGCGTATGGCGCCCACGTGCTGCGGATGGCCGATGGTGATGGCGCCCACCAGCTGGTCGCCATCGAAGCACAGTCGGGTATAGATGAAGTTGGCCTCATCGACCACTTCGGTGCTTTCACCGCCGTCAACGCCCTGCCACAGACCAAAGGTGTGCGATACGAGCCCGACCGAGTCCAGCACATTCATGCCCAGGCTGCCGATGTAGGGCACGTCCTTGCCGGCCATGTTGAGCGCCGCGATGCGTCCATGCTCGGTAGCCGTGGGCTGCAGTGCGTGCACCACCCATTCACCGGTGGAAAAGTCGCGCCCTTCGGCCACGTCACCCGCCGCGTAGATGTGTGGGACCGAGGTGCGCATGTGCGGGTCAATCACGATTCCGCTGCGGATTTCCACGCCGGTGTTTGCGAGGAACGACACGTTCGGATGCACGCCGGTTGCCAGAATGATGAGGTCGGCATCAATGGTGCCTGTGTCCATGACCAGGCGCGGACCGGGTTCTATGCGCAGGGTGCGCCCGGTGGTGATGACGTTCACACCGCGACCCTCCAGCCAGCGCTGCAGCATGCGGCTGCCCACTGGCGTCATCATGGAACGCAGGATCTGGCCCGAACGGCCCGCCACTACGGATAGCCGCACACCTCGGCTCACCAGCGCCTTCATGCAGACCCCGGCCACGAAGCCGGCGCCCAACAAGACCACGCGCGCGCCAGGGACCAGACTGGGCGCAATCTTGTGCGCATCCTCCAGGGTCCAGCACGACATCACACCCGGCAGATCGGTGCCGGGCAACGGTGGCAAGCTGGGCGATGAGCCGGTTGCCACCAGCAGACGGTCATATCGCAGTTGCGAACCATCGTCCAGATCGACCAGGCCGCCGTCCGGCCCGGCGTGCACCCGCAACGCCTTGGCATGGAGGTAGCGGATGCCAAGCCCTTCGAGGTGGTGGTGCGAGCGGCGCTGGCGCGCTCCATCGTCGTCTATGTTTCCACTGAGGATGTAGGGGATGGCCATGCGCGCATAGGGCTCACCCGGTTCGCCGCTGACCAGTGTGATGTGCGCATCGGCACGGGTTTCACGCAAAGTCTCTGCCGCGCGCACGCCAGCCGAGCCGGCGCCAATGATGACAACGTCCATGGTCCTTCTCCTTCATGTTGCCAGTGAATGGCATCGCCACAAATATAGGCTTCGCCGAGGAGAAATCCTTGACCATGCGCAAGATAGTCAATGCGCCGGGGTCCATGTGGCGAGCAACGCACCCAGAATGCGCATGCCTTGCTGAATCTGCTCAACCGTCAGACTGGCATATCCCAGAATGAAACCGGCGGGCCGGTACGCGGCAGATTCCAGGCTCGCAAACAGTGTGGACACCGGATAGATACCCACACCCACCGCGCGCGCCGCAGCCACCAGAGCCGGCTCGTCACCGGGACGCAAAAAGGGCAGCCACAACACCACATGCAGACCCGCAGCGGTGCCCCTTACTTGCGCTTCCTCGGGAAGGTACTGTGCCACGGCATCCAGCAAGGCTGCGCGGCGACGCTCGTTTTCACGACGCATGCGTCGCACATGGCGTTCGTACGCACCGCTCTGTATCAATGCAGCCAGCACCCGCTGCTCCAGCACGGGTGCATGCCGGTCTGTCAGGCGCTTGGCCTGCCGGAATACAGGCACCAATTCCACCGGCAGTACCATATAGCCGATCCGCAGCTGCGGAGACAATGCCTTGGAGAATGTGCCGACATAAATCACACGGCCATCGCCATCAATGGACTGCAGCGCGTCGATGGGGCGCTGCCCGTAGCGGAACTCGCCGTCGTAGTCGTCTTCCACGATCCAGGCGTTCTGGCGCCGTGCCCACTGCAGCAGTTCCTGGCGTCGCCCGATCGGCAGCACGCCTCCCAGTGGAAACTGGTGGGAGGGTGTTGCGTAGACCAGGCGGGCGCCGTCCGCGTGGGGCAATTGGCCAGTATCCATGCCCTGTGCATCCACAGGCACGGGACAGCAGCGTGCACCCGTGGCCTCGAAACAGCGGCGTGCCATCAGGTAGCCGGGATCTTCAAACACAAAGATGTCGCCGGCATTGAGCAGCAGCCGCGCGCACAGATCGATGGCCTGCTGCGAGCCATGCACGATCAGAATCTGCTCGGCGCTGCAGGCCAGGCCCCGGGCCCGCCGCAGATAGCCCTGCACCGCCTGACGCAGCCGCTCATCACCTTCGGGAGGGACGTAGTACAGGCGGCGCTGCTGTTGCAGCAACTCCGACTGGTAAGCCCGCCGCCATGCCAGCGTGGGGAAATCGCGATGGGCCACTGCCCCGTAGAGAAAGTCAAACCGCAGTGGCTCGGTATGCGGCAGCGCGGGCATGCCGATCGCGCTGAGGCGGCGCCCGAAATCAGACAGTGCGGGATTCGGCCGGGCCTGGCGTTTGCCCGGCATGGCGGGTGCGGCAGAGGCAGTGAATCGTTTGGTGACTCTGGCCACCCGACCCGTGGAGGTAGCCAGATAGCCCTCGGCTGCAAGCTGCTCGTAGGCTGCCGTGACGGTCGTGCGCGATACACCCAGTTCGGCCGCAAGGCTGCGTGTAGAAGGTGCGCGGGCGCCCGCTGGCAAGGTACCGTCGTTGATCTGGGCCCGCAGCAACGCATAGATGCCGCGTCCGGCTCCGTTGGCAACGCGTTGGGATGTGGATCGACTTGTCAACTGGCCCATGAATATTGTGAAAAACTGGTTCTTCTCATTGTGCCGGTTTCAGGCGACAGTTGCCATCATTCCGTTCAACCCCTGCTCCAACACCACGATGTACATCCCTGCCCACTTTGCCGAAACCCGATCTGACGAGCTGCACCGTATCGTTCGCGAGAATCCGCTGGGAATGCTGGTGACCCATGGCGACGCTGGTCTGGATGCGGACCACATTCCGTTTGAGCTGGATGCAGCCACCGGAGCACACGGCGCTTTGCTCGCACACGTGGCCCGCGCCAATCCCCTGTGGCAGCGCTGTCCGACCGGCACGCCTGTGATGGTGGTGTTCCGTGGAGTGCAGGCCTACATTTCGCCCAACTGGTACCCCAGCAAGCATGAGACCCATCGCCAGGTGCCGACCTGGAACTACGAGGTGGTGCATGCCCACGGCACTCTCACCATTCACGACGACGAGCGCTTTCTGCGACGTCTGCTGGCCCATCTCACGCGCCGGCACGAGGCCACCGAACCCAAGCCCTGGAAGATGGGCGACTCCGCGCCAGAGTACATAGACGCCATGCTGCGCAATGTAGTGGGAATCGAGATCACCTTGAGCTCGCTGGTGGGCAAGACCAAGCTCAGCCAGAACCGGGAGGAGCGTGATCGCCTGGGTGCAGCCGACACGCTGGAGGCACGTGGAAACAACGCCATGGCACACGCCATGCGCAAAGCCGGTTGAGCACGGTGTACAGCGCCACTTTCATTTTTGCCAAGGGCGTGTTCGATGATGCGTTCTTTGCGCTCGATGCCGAGATTGCCGCGCTTGCGAAATCCATCCCAGGCTACCTGGGCGAAGAAGCGTGGGAGAACCCGGCCACGGGTCTGATTTCCAATGTGTACTACTGGGAGACCCTCGAGGCACTGCAGACCTTGATCAAACACCCTGCGCACGTCGCCGCCAAGGAGAAGCAGGCGCAATGGCTCAGGGGCTACCAGGTCGTCATAGCGCAGGTCGTACGCATCTACGGGGACGGCGGCATTGCGCACCCGCTAGGCCATCACACCGGGACCGGGCATTGCCTATGACTTGGTCAAGTACGTGGGTGCCCTTTACCTGATGAAAGGAGTTCTGGTGGAGGCGTTGAACGTCAAGACTGCGCTGTTCTTTCCGGCTGAAGTCGGCGCTGGCCCATCAACTCACCATTGCAGCGCCTGTTGATTGGATGCGTGGATGTTGCTGCGTGCGAGTACCGTGCCTGCACGAACAGCTTCTGCCCATGTCTGTGTGGTGACGACTGCAGCGAAGCGCGAGTGCATGACCACGCTGAATACCCGGTGGATGTCCATGGCGCTGGCGTAGCCGGCCTCATTGCGATAGGGCACTGCGCCGGTTGCGTCGGCCAGAAATTCCACCGTGAGTCCGCGGTGCACCGCGTCGAAGACGGTGGACGCATCACAGTTGTGTGTCATGTAGCCCGCGACCGTCAGTGTGTCGATGTTCTTTGACTTCAGCCAGGCTTCCAGATTGGTTTCGGTGAATGCGCTGGGCAGCGTCTTCTCCACATAGTGGTCGCGCGGTCGTGATGCAACCACGTCGTGCAGCGCCCATCCATCCGACCCATGTGCAAACAGCGGAGCAGTGGGCGCAGTGCGGTTCTGCACCACGATGACGGGAACACCGGCTGCATGCGCCACGTCCATGGCGTGGCCGATGTTGGATAGCGAGATGTCAATGGGTGGGTATTCAATCCTCAGATTGCCGGTGATGTATTCGTTCTGAACGTCGATGACGATCAGTGCGCGGCGGGGTGTGGTGCTCATGGTGTGTTCCTTTCGGTGTGTAGAAGATGAGTAGGAATTCTGGAAGTTGGTCGCCTATTTGACGAGTGGCCCGAATGCCATTCTTCGATAGAATTGGGTCATGTCCACCCGTCGCGCACCGGCTGTCACTTCGTCACTCTCCGCCAGGAAAACATCGGGTAAGCCGCGGCACATCGTCGTGGTTGCTTTCGATGGGATAAGCCCGTTCCATCTGTCGGTGCCATGTCTGGTATTCGGCGAAGACCGTTCGGACATAGGCGTTGCACCGTTTGACTTTGCGGTTTGCGCCGTCGAGTCCGGACCACTGTCGACGTCCGCCGGATTCCGCATTGATGCCAAACATGGCCTGGGTGCTCTGCGCAATGCGGATGTGGTGGTGATACCGAGTTGGCGTGACGTGGACGAGCGCCCACCAGAGGCGCTGCTGCGTGCTCTGGTGGCTGCACACCGGCGCGGCGCCACGGTAGTGGGTCTTTGCCTGGGTGCCTTCGTGCTGGCGCAAGCTGGCTTGCTGGATGGCAGAAAGGCCACCACCCACTGGCACTGGGCCTCGCTGTTTGCCAGCCGCTATCCGCTGGTACGTCTGGACCCCAGTGTGCTCTACGTGGATGAAGACCGCGTCGTTACCTCCGCGGGTACGGCAGCCAGCATCGATTGCTGCCTGCACCTTTTGCGCACCTGGTGCGGTGCCACCCTGGCCAACCGCGTGGCGCGCCGTCTGGTGGTGGCCCCGCATCGCACCGGGGGCCAGTCACAGTTCATTGAAGAGGTGATTCCCCAGACCGGGCGGGGAGGTCGCATGCATGAATTGCTGGAGTGGCTGCAGACGCGGCTGAACCATGCCCACGACATCGATACGCTGGCCGCACGGCTGGCCATGAGTCGACGCACTTTTACCCGACACTTTCAGCGCACGACCGGAACCACGCTGGTGCAATGGCTCACCTGGCAGCGACTGGCACGTGCCAGCCAGTTGCTGGAGTCGTCTGACCGATCGGTGGAGGCCATTGCACTGGACTCCGGCTTTGGCTCACCGGTGTCGCTGCGCCAGCATTTTGTTGCCCGCTATGGTGTGTCCCCCACGGCTTACAGACGCCAATTTCAGGCAGTTGCTGATGCTTAGGAAATGGCGGATGTGCGCGGCGAGACTGCCGTACAAACTGATCCCGTTGCGCAATTGGCCGGTGGCACCTATTGCGTGATTGTGTCCAGCTGCGCCAATGTGGCTGAAGTCAGTGTCAGCTGCGCCGCGGCCAGGTTCTCCCGCAGATGGGCCACGGACGATGTGCCGGGTATCAAAAGGATGTTGGGAGAACGCTGCAACAGCCAGGCCAGGGCCACTTGCATGGGTGTGGCACCGAGTTGATGCGCAACGCCCGAAAGCGCCGAAGACTGCAGCGGTGTGAAGCCGCCCAGCGGAAAGAACGGCACGTAGGCGATGCCTTGCTGAGCCAGGTCGTCAATCATTCCGTCGTCATCGCGATGGGCCAGGTTGTACATGTTTTGCACGCACACGATCTCGCAAATAGAACGCCCTTGCGCAACCTGCGTGGGCGTGACGTTGCTCAGGCCGATGTGGCGCACCAGCCCTTGCTGCTGCAATTCGGCCAGAACCGTCAACGGCTCCTCCAGCGAGCCTTCGACAGGACCATGCACACCAAGCATGCTGCGCAGGTTCACGACATCCAACACGTCCAGTCCCAGATTGCGCAGATTGTCATGAACTGCCTGTATCAATTCATCGCTTGACATGGCGGGTAGCCAGGCACCATCGGCACCGCGGCGCGCGCTGATCTTGGTAACGATGGTGAGGTGATCAGGGTACGGATGCAATGCCTCGCGGATGATCTGATTGGTGACGTGCGGTCCATAGAAATCGGAAGTGTCGATATGGTCCACGCCGCTGGCAAGGGCTTCGCGCAGAACCGCCAGCGCAGCATCGCGGTCTTTGGGCGGACCGAAGACACCGGGGCCCGCGAGCTGCATGGCACCATAGCCGAGCCGATTGACCGAGCGGCGGCCGAGTGGGTAGATGGAGTGTGAAGCGTGGTGCGACATGGTCGAGGTTCCCGTGGGGTTGAAGTGGGCGAATGGTAGGTGCCCACCCTTTGTTCGACAATCCGCCACAATGCGCACGGGTTGTACGAATTACTGAACAATGGAAGCTGACCTCGGCGATTTGAATGCATTCCTTGCCGTTGCGCGTGCCGGCGGTTTCCGCGTGGGTGCCCGGGCCAGCGGAACCAGCGCCTCTGGCCTGAGCGAGGCAGTGCGCCGTCTGGAAACCCAACTCGGTGTCCGGCTGCTCCATCGCACGACGCGCAGCGTTGTTCCAACCGAGGCCGGGCAACGCCTGATTGAGCGGCTTGCACCCGCGTTGACCGAAGTGCAATCCGCACTCGACGTGGTCAATGGTTTTCGTGATCGGCCGGCGGGCACACTGCGGCTCAATGCGGCGGTCAGTGCTGCACGGCTGGTTTTGCCAGCGATCATTCCCGCCTTTCTCGAAGCCTACCCCGACATCCAGCTGGAAGTATTCGCGGACGACAGCTTTGTGGATGTGATTGCGGTCGGGTGCGACGCAGGCATTCGTTACGAGGAACGACTGGAAAAGGACATGATTGCCGTGCCCATCGGGCCCCGCGTGCAGCGTTTCGCATTGGCCGCATCGCCGGGCTATCTGGATCGGTGTGGACGCCCTCAGCACCCCAGCGAGTTGCTGCATCACGCCTGCCTGCGCGGGCGCTTTGCCAGCGGCGCCATGCCCACGTGGGAGTTCGAACGTAAAGGCGAGGTGGTACGCATCACGCCCGCCGGTCCGCTCATCGTGCAAATCGGCTCAGCAGTTGATCTTCTGGTTGAAACAGCAATGGCCGGAACGGGCCTGGTGTACCTGTTTGACGAGTGGCTGCGCCCCCAACTCGACAGCGGTGCACTGGAGCCCGTGCTCGAGGCCTGGTGGCCCCGTTTTTCGGGGCCGTTCTTGTACTACCCGGGTAGAAAGCTTCCACCGGCACCGCTGCGCGCGTTCATCGACTTTGTCCGGGCCGCAGCGTAGTCGCGTGGGGTGTCATTGACGGCACATACATTTGGTCGCACATGAACCATAGATGTTGCAATTGACCAAGGGCATTTGCGAGATGACGGGGCTAGCATGCAGTCTCTTCATCTCTGAAAGTACCACGATGGCATTGCAACCCGCATTCTTTGGTAAACGCCCCAACGATCCCCTTGCTTCCCGTCCGCTCCCGGGCCAACCCGGCGCCGTCGCAGGCTCGCACCCGGTCGCCGCTGGAGCGGCACCGGTAGCCCCGGCACCGACGCCAGCACCCGTTCAGGCACCTGCGGCGCCTATCGAGAGTGCGGCCACGCCGGCGATATCCGGCGCACCCATCAAGGAGGGTGGCAGCAAGCTCACGGTGGGGCCCAACATCAAGCTCAAGGGTGTGGAAATCACCGACTGCGACACATTGATTGTTGAAGGCACGGTGGAAGCCACGATGGACTCGCGCGTCATGCACATCACCTCAATCGGCGCATTCAAGGGCTCGGCGGAGATTGACTACGCCGAGATTCACGGCGCCTTCAACGGTGATCTGACGGTGCGCGAAAAACTGGTGGTCTATTCCACCGGACGCGTGAGCGGCAAGATCCGTTACGGCAAACTGGTGATCGAGGAAGGTGGCCAGTTGACGGGTGATATCCAGTTTGGCACGGCCAATCCATCCAAGGAATCAGCGTCCGCCAAGGTGGGGCTGCTGGCCGCCGCATGATGCCCTGACATCTTGCGGCGCGGCGCGTTACTGGGCGTCAGGCTGCATGTGCGGCGCCGCCCTCTGGAATGCATCCAGTTGCTGGCAGGCAGCCTCCACGCTGCATAGCCGGGGGTAGGCATCCAGCGGGACCTGGAACCGCCTGGCGTTATACATCTGCGGCACCAAGCAGCACTCCGCCATACCGGGGACGTCACCGGTGCAGAAGATGCTTGCCTGGGGCTGCGTTTGCAGCATGCGCTCCAGAGCCTCAAAGCCCAGCGTGACCCAGTGCTGGTACCAGGCAGCCCTGGCGGAAGCGTCAACGGCCAAATCATGCTCAAGGTAGTGCAGCACGCGCAGATTGTTCAAGGGATGGATGTCGCAGGCAATCAGTTGGGACAGTGCGCGCACCTTGGCGCGACCAGCGGCATCTGCAGGCAGCAGTGGCGGATCGGGATACACCTCGTCCAGGTATTCCATGATGGCCAACGACTGGCCCATTGGCAGGCCCTGATCAATCAACGTGGGCACCAGATGGGACGGGTTGATATCGGCATAGGCCGGCGCGTGCTGCATGCCACCGTCCTTGAGCAAATGCACAGGGACCGTGTCGAATGCAAGCCCCTTGAGGTTGAGCGCGATGCGCACACGGTAGGCGGCCGAACTGCGAAAGTAGGAATACAGGATGGGCATGGGTGGCTAGCGCTTCAAATGATCAAGAGGCAGCTCAGTACTGCTCTTGATGCAGTTGAGAACGATGTTTGAGCGGATACTGCCTACACCCTGGATGCGGGTAATGCGCCGCAGCACCTGCTCTGACAGTTGCCCCAGGTCCGCACACACGATGTGCAGGATGTAGTCCGACTCGCCAGCCACCGAGTAGCACTCCAGCACTTCGGCAATGGTGCCAATCTCTTTCTCGAAGGCAATGCCTTCGTCACCCCCGTGGCGGGTCAGCGTGACATAGCTCATCGCCCGCACACCCAGGCCCAACACTTTGGGTTCCAGCAGCGCCACATAGCGGCGGATGAAGCCTCCTGCCTGCAAGCGCTGCACCCGTCGGCTCACCTGGGATGCGGACAAATGCACCCGCTCGCCGATCTGCTGGTGGGTGGCGTACGCGTCTCGCTGCAATGCAGCAAGAAGGCTGATGTCAAAGCTATCAAGCAATGAATCGTCTGTACTTTTGATATTCATGCATGAATTATGCATAAACGTCGCAATTGACAGAAAACATGCATACCGTTTGCATTCCGCTTTGGCCACAATTTGCCTATATCTAACACTATTCCCGAGGAGCTTGCCATGACCACGAAAACGACTGATTTGTTCGAGAACCCCATGGGCCTGATGGGCTTTGAATTTGTGGAGTTCGCCTCCCCGCTGGCTGGTGTGATCGAGCCGGTTTTTGAGCGCATGGGCTTCCAGCTGGTGGCCAGGCATCGCTCCAAGAACGTCGTGCTGTATCGACAAGGCGATATCAACTTCATTGTCAACCGCGAACCCAAATCTGTGGCCGGCTACTTCGCTGCCGAACACGGGCCCAGCGCCTGCGGCATGGCGTTCCGCGTCAAGGATTCACACCATGCGTACAACCGCGCCCTGGAGCTGGGTGCCCAGCCGGTGGAATTGCGTCCCGGCCCGATGGAGCTCAACCTGCCCGCCATCAAGGGCATTGGCGGTGCGCCCCTGTACCTGATAGATCGCTATGAGGACGGCAAATCCATCTATGACATCGACTTTGAATTCATCGAAGGCGTGGACCGCCATCCACAAGGCCATGGCCTGAAGCTGATTGACCACCTGACACATAACGTCTACCGCGGCCGCATGGCCTTCTGGGCAGACTTCTATGAGCGGCTGTTCAATTTCCGTGAGCTCCGTTATTTCGACATCAAGGGCGAATACACCGGACTGACTTCCAAGGCCATGACCGCCCCGGACGGAAAAATTCGCATCCCCTTGAACGAAGAAGCGCGCCAGGGCGGTGGTCAGATCGAAGAGTACCTGATGCAATTCAACGGAGAAGGCATCCAGCACATCGCGCTGATCTGCGACGACCTGGTCAGCACCGTAGACAAGCTCGCCATGGCCGGTGTGCCGCTGATGACCGCGCCCAATGACGTGTACTACGAAATGCTGGATGGCCGCCTGCCTGGACACGGTCAGCCGGTGGCGCAACTGCAGACGCGCGGCATTTTGCTGGACGGCTCGACCGAAGGCGGCAAGCCGCGCCTGTTGCTGCAGATCTTCTCGCAACCCCAGCTCGGGCCGGTGTTCTTTGAATTCATCCAGCGCCAGGGCGACGAAGGCTTTGGCGAAGGCAATTTCAAAGCCTTGTTTGAATCGCTGGAACGCGATCAGGTGCGCCGCGGCGCTTTGGAGGTCGCATGAAAATAGAACGCATCCACCACGTCGCCTACCGCTGCAAAGACGCCAAGGAGACGGTCCTCTGGTACCAGAAGATGCTGCACATGGACTTTGTGCTTGCCATCGCCGAAGACCTTGTACCCAGCACCAAGGCGCCCGACCCCTATATGCATGTCTTTCTGGATGCGGGGCAGGGCAATGTGCTGGCATTCTTTGAACTGCCCACCCAGCCGCCTATGGGCCGTGACCCCAATACGCCGGCCTGGGTGCAGCACCTTGCCTTCAAGGTGAAGGACCGCGCAGAGCTGCTGCAGTTCAAGGCGCACCTGGAGGAACAGGGCGTCGATGTACTGGGTGTGACGGACCACGGCATTTTTCACAGCATCTACTTCTTTGATCCCAATGGCCACCGCCTGGAGTTGTCCTGCCCCGACCCCGACGAACAGGCCAAGCTGGCACAGATGGATCAGGTGAAGTGGGCCATGTTGGAAGAGTGGAGCGTGACCAAGCGCGCGCCCAGGCACGCCGCCTTTTTGCATGCCAATGAGTTCGGAGCCCCAGCATGAGTGCATTGGATGCCACGCACGCACCCGAGACGCGGAGCTGGGTCGAATCGGCCAATGCGCCAGACACCGACTTCCCCGTCCAGAACCTGCCCTTCGGTCGTTTTCGCCACGACTTGACGGAGCCGTGGCGAATCGGCGTGGCCATCGGCGACCGGGTTCTGGATCTGCACGCAACCGGGCTTGTAGACCACAACGACATGCATCGCCTGATGGCCGAGCCCGTGCCACGGCGCCGTGCCTTGCGTCTTGCCTTGTGGGAAGGGCTGCGTGAGGGATCGGCTCTGCAAGGCGTATGGACCCAGGCCTTGCTGCGACAGACCGAGGTGGAACTGGGCCTGCCCTGCGAGATAGGCGACTATACGGACTTCTATACCGGCATCCACCATGCCACCACGGTGGGCAAACTCCTGCGCCCTGACAACCCCTTGCTACCCAACTACAAATGGCTGCCCATCGGCTACCACGGACGGGCCTCCAGCATCGGAGCCAGCGGCCAGCAGTTTCATCGCCCGCGCGGCCAGACGCTCAAGCCTGGCGCTACCGTGCCCGATTTCGGCCCCACTGCCCGGCTGGACTATGAATTGGAGCTGGGAGCCTGGATTGGAACGGGCAACGCGCAGGGCACTCCTGTTTCGATGGCAGATGCCGAAAGTGCGATCTTCGGCGTCACACTGCTCAATGACTGGAGTGCACGCGATGTGCAGACCTGGGAGTACCAGCCTTTGGGTCCGTTTCTGGCCAAGAGCTTCGCCACTACCGTCTCCCCCTGGCTGGTGACCCTGGAGGCGTTGGCTCCATTCCGTACGGCATTTGTGCGGGACGCCGCCGACCCGCAACCACTGCCCTACCTCGATAGCGAAGCCAACCGTTTGCAGGGGGCGCTGAACATACAGCTGGAAGTCTGGCTGCAAACCCCGGCGATGCGTGAAGCTGGCAGCACCGGCGTGCGGCTTTCGCAATCGAACATGCGCGATGCCTACTGGACACTTGCGCAACTGGTGGCCCACCATACGGTCAATGGCTGCAACTTGCGCGCAGGAGACCTGCTGGGCACCGGCACCCTGTCCGGCCCGGCGCCGGAACAGGGCGGCTCCCTGCTGGAGCTGACACAAGGCGGCAAGCGTCCGCTGGCCCTGCCCAATGGCGAGACGCGCACTTTTTTGCAGGACGGTGATGCCGTCATTCTGCGCGCTGCATGCGAGGCATCTCAGGCCCGGCGCATCGGTTTCGGCGAATGCCGGGGCACTGTGCTGGCCGCACGGGACCTGTAAAGGAGGCCACGCATGGAACCTATCAACCCGGACACCTTTGGCAGCCTGCAGCAGAGTTGGCCCCATTGGCATTTCAGCCCCGAGCGCGGCGGCCTGATGATGCGCGAACTGGTCTTTGCTGACTTTGCCCAGGCATTTGGCTTCATGGCCCAGATCGCCATCTTGGCTGAAAAGCGCAACCACCATCCCGAATGGCGCAATGTCTACAACCGGGTGGAAATCACCCTCACCACCCATGACGTGCAGGGGCTGTCGCAGCGCGACCTGGATCTGGCACACAGCATTGACACGGCCTTTGCAGGTCTTTCGAGGTAATCACCACCATGAACCCATCTACAAGCTCTTCTTCCCAAAAGCACGGCCTGGCCGCAGGAAATGACATTGCGCCCGAGCGAGCCGACTGGACCATCGACCAAGGCTGGGAACGCTACACCGCCGAGGAACACGCAACCTGGAAAACCTTGTACGAGCGCCAGACCCGGCTTCTGCCGGGACGCGCCTGCGACGAGTTCGTGCAAGGCATGCGTGATTTGCCGATCGGGGCAGACGCCATTCCCGATTTCAGGCGCTTGAACGATGTACTGATGCGGCGCACCGGGTGGCAAGTGGTGGCGGTGCCTGGCTTGGTCCCCGACGAGGTATTTTTTGAACACCTGGCCAACCGGCGGTTCCCGGCTGGTCACTTCATCCGCAAGCCGCATGAGCTGGACTACCTGGAAGAGCCCGATGTATTTCATGACGTGTTCGGTCATGTTCCCATGCTGATGAATCCTGCCATTGCCGACTACATCCAGGCCTATGGCGTCGGTGGACTGCGCGCCCGGAAACTGGGCGCACTCGACAAGCTGGCACGGGTGTATTGGTACACCGTCGAGTTTGGTCTGGTGCAGCAAAAGAACGGTTTGCGCATCTATGGCGCTGGCATTGCTTCTTCGCCATCGGAAAGCATCTTTGCGCTCGAAGATACGTCGCCCAACCGACTGCGCTTTGATCTGCCACGCGTCATGCGCACCCACTATCGCATTGACGATTTCCAGGAAACCTATTTCGTGATCAACAGCTTCGACGAGCTGCTGGAATTGGCCACCATTGACTTTGGACCCCTGTACGAGCAGGTGAAAAACCAGCAGGAATTCGCCCCGGAGCAGGTGTTGCCACAAGACGTGGTGCTAACGCACGGTACCGGCCGTTACCATGATGCACGACGAGGAGCGAAGTGACATGGACTTTTCAAACAAAACGGTAGTGATCACCGGTGCAGCGGGCAATCTTGGCGGTGCTGTGGCCGACTTGTTTTTCGCCTCCGGTGCCAACCTGGTGTTGCTGGACTTGAAGCGCGATGCATTGACGCAACGCTACGGGCAGGCAACCGATAGGCGCATGCTGGAAGCTGTCAATCTGCTGGATTCCGCACAGGTGGATGCGGCGGTTCTGGCCGTCGAAAAGCAATTCGGGCGCATTGACGTGCTGTGCAACCTGGCAGGCGGATTCCGCATGGGCAATGCCGTGCACACCACTTCCACTGGCGACTGGGACTTCCTCATGGACATCAATGTCCGTACCCTCTTGAACATGGTTCGTGCAGTCGTGCCCAAAATGCAAACTGCAGGCAGTGGCTGCATCGTCAATGTCGGGGCCCGGTCGGCACTGAGCGGGGCCGCGCAGATGGGAGCCTACTGCGCCACCAAAAGTGCAGTCATCCGCCTGACCGAATCGATGGCCGCTGAATTGCGGGAGCAAAACATCCGCGTCAACTGCGTGCTGCCTTCTATCATCGACACCCCGGAGAACCGGGCCTCCATGCCAAATGCCGATCCAGCGCGCTGGGTTTCCCCGCATGACCTGGCGCAGGTTATCGCCTTTCTGGCATCGGACGCGGCCCGCGCCGTGCACGGTGCAGCACTGCCCGTGAGCGGCCTGAGCTGAGAGTCCGCACAGGTCAACGCCCCTACATCCCCCAGCGCAGCGCCGCCGTGTGCACCGGTGCATCCCAAAGTTCCAGAAACTCCGAATTGGCCGCTGTCACGGTAATGGAGCAGCCCGCCATTTCCAGCGAAGTCACATAGGAACCGGTGAGATAGCGCACCACCTTTACCCCGTTGCGCTCCAGCACGCCCCGTGCGGCGTTGACCATCAGGTACAGCTCCAGCATGGGTGTGCCGCCAAAGCCGTTGACCAGGAGGATGACTTCCTGACCAGCCGTGAGGGCCAGGTCCTTGAGCACCGCGCTGGTGAGCTCTTCGGCAATGTCATCGGCACTGGCCAGCGGCACACGACGCCGACCGGGCTCACCGTGGATGCCCACGCCCACTTCCATCTCGTGCATGCCGATCTGGAAAGTGGGCTTGCCCGCTGCGGGCACGGTGCAGGAAGTCAGCGCCACACCCATGGAAGCGGTGGCCTTGTTGACGGCATTGCCCAGGGCCTGCAACTGCTCCAGGCTGTCTCCACGCTCCGCTGCGGCACCCAGGATTTTTTCGATGATGAGTGTTCCGGCCACACCGCGCCTACCGGTGGTGTAGGTAGAGTCTTCCACGGCCACGTCGTCGTTGACGATGACGATGGCGTTCTCCTGGTCCAGCATGTCGGAGGCCATCTGGAAATTCATCATGTCGCCGGAATAGTTCTTGACGATGAACAGCACACCGGCGCCACCGTCCACCGCCTGTGCCGCGTTGAGCATCTGGTTGGGTGTGGGCGAGGTGAAGATCTGGCCCGGGCAGGCCGCGTCCAGCATGCCGTGGCCCACAAAGCCTGCGTGCAAGGGTTCATGGCCGGCACCGCCTCCGGAGATCAGCGCCACCTTGCCGGGCTTGCAGGTCTTGCGCCGCACGAACTCGCGCTCCGCACCCAGGGTCACGATGGTGGAATGCGCCGCGGCAAAGCCGTCCAGCGATTCCTGCAACACGGTTTCCACGTTGTTCATCAAGTTTTTCATAGCCGGTCCAAAGAGGTAGTTGAAATGGGGGGAATCAGGCCTGCGCCAGCGTGTCACAAAGCGCGCCGATGATCAAGGCCATGGAGCGCGAGCCCGGGTCCACATGGCCCTTGGCGCGGTCGCCCAGAAAGGAGGATCGGCCCCGCGTGGCGTCCATGTCGGCGGTGGCCAGCGCGCTGTCGAAGGCACATTGGCGCACACGCGCCAGCAGATCGGGGCCGCCCTGGGCCAGCACTTTTTGCACCGGGTCCAGCACGTCCAGCAGGGTCTTCTGACCGACCTCGGCCTTGCCCAGGCGGGTGAGCGCTTCTATGCCCTGGCGCAGTGCCACAGCCAGGTCCGCAGCCGTGGCTTGCGGTGGCAGTTCCTTGCCCAGCGTGATGAGCAAGGTGCCGAACACCGGCCCGGATGAGCCGCCAATCATGGCGACGCAAATCTTGCCCATGGCCTTGAGGGCCTCGTTGAGCGGCAGGCCGGCGAGCTCCGGCAGCTTGGCCTGGATGGCCTGCGCGCCGCGCTTCATGTTGAGGCCGTGGTCGCCATCACCGATGGCCTGGTCCAGCGCGGTCAACTCGTCCAGATGGTCGACCAGCGTTTGGGTCGCGTTGTGAATCAGTGGCTTCAATGGCATGGTGGTTTACCTGTTCCTAAGAGTCATGGTCGAACCCGTTGGTCTGCTGCATCAAACCAAAGGCATTGGGTCATCTCAATCAGCACCTCCTGTCCGGTCTCTGCAATCTGGCCGGGGCCGATGGAGGCGATCAGCTCCTGCGCGCTGTCCAGCAGGCGCAGATGCACCAGATGCTGGTCACTCAAGCGCTCCAACCGCATCACCTGTGCCGGCACGCCCGCTGACACGGCGGAGCCGACCGGATGGATGTGCATGTGTTCCGCGCGAACACCCACGGTCTGCACGCTGGCGGGCATCACAAGCTGCGGCAGACCGGCGCGTGCGATCAGGTTGATGCGCGGCGAGCCCAGACGGCTGGCAACGGCCACCGTGTCCGGGTCCTGGTAGACCTGCTGCGGCGTGCCCAGCTGCACCAGGCGGCCATGGTCCAGCACACCGATGCGGTTGGCCAGCGTGAGCGCCTCCACCTGGTCATGCGTCACATAGAGCATGGTGGCGCCGGTGTCCTGCTGGATGCGCTTGAGCTCCAGGCGCAGGTCGTTGCGCAGCTTGGCATCCAGCGACGACAGGGGCTCGTCCATCAGATACACCGAGGGGTTGCGCACCAGGGCGCGGCCTATGGCCACGCGCTGCATCTGACCGCCCGAGAGCTTGGTGGCCGGGTTCTGCAGCTTGTCTTCCATGCGCAGCATGCGCGCCACTTCGAGAACCTTGGCCTTGACGTCGGCCTCGTTGGTCTTGCGCAGGGGTGAGCGCAACGGGAACGCCAGGTTGTCGTACACGGTGAGGTGCGGATACAGCGAGTACTGCTGGAACACAAAGGTCACATCGCGCAGGGCCGGTGCGGTGTGCGTCACGTCGCGCCCGTCAATCCACACCGAGCCGCTGTCCGGTCGCTCCAGTCCTGCCACCAGCCGCAGCGTAGTGGTCTTGCCGGCGCCGCTGGGCCCGAGCAACACCACGAACTCACCGCTGGCAACGTCGAGGTTCAAATCGCTGACCGCGGCATGGGCACCGAAGTGCTTGCTGACGCCCTGTAGTCTGAGATCAGCCATGGGCCACCTTTCGGGTTCCAACCGTGCTCAGCGCAATGTCATCGCGTGCGGTGCGGATGGCGCGTCCACTGGCCTGGTCAAACAGCGTCATCTCGCTGCCATCGAGCTCCAACCCCACCTGGTCACCCCGCACGGCGCGGGTCTGCACGCCCACCTTGGCGCGCAGCGTGCCGCCTACCGCCGTATTCAACGTGACGATCTGGCAATTGCCCAGGTACTCCACGCCCACCACTTCGGCGCGCAGGGGCGCATCGGCAGACAGGCGGATGTGCTCGGGCCGCACACCGTAGAGCAGCGGGCGCTGGCTGACGTCGTCGGCAACGGCGGGTATGTTCAATGCAATGTCTCCCAAGGGCAGGGTGGTGGCACCGCGCGCCAGGGCGGCGTTGACGGGCAAGAAGTTCATGGCCGGTGAGCCCATGAAGTCGGCCACGAACACGCTGGCCGGACGTTCATAGATTTCCTGCGGTGCACCCAGTTGCTCGATGACGCCCTGGTTCATGATGGCGATCTTGTCGGCCATGGACATGGCCTCGCGCTGGTCGTGGGTGACGTAGACGGTGGTGGCGCCCAGTCGGTCGTGCAGGGCACGCAGCTCCTGGCACATCAGCTCGCGGAACTCGGCATCCAACGCGCCCAAGGGTTCGTCCATCATGAAGGCCAGGGGTTGGCGCACGATGGCGCGGCCCAGCGCCACGCGCTGGCGGTCGCCACTGGTCAGACCCGAGACCGAGCGCTTGAGCAAATGGGTGATGTGCAAGGTGCTGGCGGCCTGGGCCACGCGCTGCTCGATCTCGGCGCGCGGCACGCCTTGCGAGACCAGCGGAAATGCGATGTTCTGGCGCACCGTCATGTGCGGGTAGAGCGCAAACATCTGGAACACAAAGGCGATGTCGCGGGCCGAGGCGCGCTTGAAGGTAACGTCCTCATTGCCCAGAAAGATGGAGCCGGAGGTCGGCAGCTCCAGCCCGGCAATCATGCGCAGCGTGGTGGTCTTGCCGCAGCCCGAGGGCCCCAGCAGGCAGAAGAACTCGCCATCGTTGACGACAAAGGAGGAGTCCTTCACCGCGGTGAAATCGGCAAAGGCCTTGTGCAGGTTGTGTATGCGTATTTCAGCCATGGTGCTTACTCGGGAAACTTGGACACCACCATGAACATGACGGTGCCCGCCAGCATGGTGATGAAAGACCAGGTGTAGAGCACCAGCGCAAACGGCTGCAGCAGCATCAACAGACCCAGGCCGATGACAGCACAGGCCACCAGCTCCAGGGTGTTGCGGCGCAGCCAGCGCGGCCAAGCACGCGCGGGTGCTGGCGGTTGGGAAGAGGGCACAGGATGTGACATGGAGAGCTCCGCCTTATTTGCGCACCGCGCCGAAGGTGATGCCACGCAGTAGGTGTTTGCGCAGCAGCACGGTGAAGACCAGGATGGGCACCAGGAACAGCGTGGTGCCCGCCGCCACGGCCGGCCAGTCCATACCGCCCTCGCCGATGATGATGGGGATGAAGGGTGGTGCCGTCTGTGCCTCGCCGGAAGTCAGCAGCACGGCAAAGGCATATTCGTTCCAGGCAAAGATCAGGCAGAAGATGGCGGTGGCCACGATGCCGGTCACCGCCTGTGGCAGCACCACCTTGCGAAAAGCCTGCAGCCGCGTGTAGCCGTCCACCATGGCGGCCTCTTCGTATTCGCGCGGAATCTCGTCGATGAACCCCTTGAGCAGCCACACCGACAGCGACACATTGACCGCGCTGTAGAGCAGGATCATGCCTAAGCGCGTGTCGGAGAGACCCAGCTCGCGGTACATCAGGTAGATGGGGATGGCCACCGCAATCGGCGGCATCATGCGGGTGGACAGGATGAAGAACAGCAGGTCATCCTTGAGTGGCACCTTGAAACGCGAGAACGCATACGCCGCCATCACGCCAAAGCCGACCGAGAGCACGGTGGAACCAAACGCAATGATCAGCGAGTTGGTGAAGCGCGGCGCGAAGTTGGAGGGGCCCGCCACCACCATCTCCTGATCGCGTGCAATGCGCTCGCAATCGCCCTTGGCCGGTGGCAGGCTGGCAATGTATTCGCGTGTCTGGCGCGAGCGGGTGGTGAACAGGTTGCAATAACCTTCCACCGAGGGGCTGAAGACCACCTTGGGCGGATAGCTGATGGCGTCAGCCGGCGTCTTGAAGCCGGTCATGATGATCCACACCAGCGGAATGATGGTGACCAGGGCGTAGAACACGACAAGCGTGCCGGCCACCCAGCGCGTCTGCGCCGAGGGCTCTACAACGGAGTGGGCGGTGCTGATACCTGTGCGCATGGTGCGTTACCGGTTCTTGATGTGGTTGAGGGCTTTGACATAGATGTTGGCCAGCCCGAATACGGCCACAAACAAAATGATGGCGAAGGCAGACGAATAGCCGGTGCGCCATTTCTCGAAGGCCTCGCGCTTGAGCGTGATGGAAGCCACCTCGGTGGTGGAACCGGGGCCGCCCGAGGTCAGCAGGTTCACCATGTCGAACATCTTGAAGTTCTCGATGCCGCGGAACAGCACCGCCAGCATGATGAAGGGCAGCACCATGGGCAGGGTGATGGACCAGAACTGGCGCCACTTGGAGGCGCGGTCCACCTCGGCGGCTTCGTAGATGTAGTCGGGAATGGAGCGCAGGCCGGCCAGGCAGATCAGCATCACATAGGGCGTCCACATCCAGGTGTCCACGATGACGATGGCCCAGGGCGCCAGCGGCACTTCACCCAGCATGGAAAAGGACGATGGCGACACACCCGTCAGCAGCGATGCAATGGCATTGAACAGACCGGTCTGCGGCTGGTACAGAAAAGCCCAGAAGTTGCCCACCACGGCGGGCGACAGCATCATGGGAATCAGGATCAGCGTGGTCCAGAAACCATGGCCGCGGAACTTGCGGTCTATCAGATAGGCCAGGCAAAAACCGATCAATGTTTGCAACAGAATGGTCCAGAACACGAAGTGCGCCGTGGTCTGCATGGCGGCCCAGACGTCCGGGTCGGTCAGGATGGACACATAGTTGTCTATGCCGAGGTTGCTGACAGCAGCATTGGGCCGGTTGGCGCGGTAGTTGGTGAACGACAGCTTGATGGTCCAGATCAGCGGAAAGATATTGATGGCCAGCAGCAGCAGCATGGTGGGGCCGATGAATATCCAGGCGATGGAGCGGTCGGACAGCCCCCGCATGCGGCTGGCAAGCGGCGCCGGTGTGGAGCGTGCAATGCGGTCAAGCAGAGGTGTTGATTCGGACATGGTGGTGGCCCAGGGCGTTGGTGATCCGTGCACCTGCCCCACGCAACACGCGTGGAGCAGGAACACATACGGGAGTCAGGAAGACGGCGTGGTCTTACTTGATCTTGCCGTCGTCCTTGAAGACCTTCTTCCAGTCTTGCACCAGGGCGTCCAGCGCTTCCTTGGCAGTGCCCTTGTCGGCCACCACAAAGTCATGCACCCGTTTTTGTTCGGCCAACAGCAGCTGCGCATAGGAAGGCTCGGCCCAGAAATCCACCACCTGGTTCATGGATTCCTGGAACGCTGCCGCGTACGGCGCGCTCTTCAGGTAGCCCGGGTCCTTGAGCACGGCGTTGTGCGCGGATGAGCCGCCAATGGCTTGCCACTTCTTCTGCACTTCGGGGTTGGCAAACCACTTGATGTAGGCCAGCGCCTCGTTGCGGTTGGGCGAGTACGACACCACCGAGATGCCCTGACCGCCCAGCTGCACGCCCTTGGCCTTGTCCGACGGATTCACAAAGTAGCCGATCTTGGCGCCGCCCACATTGGGGTCCTTGTCCAGACCCGGGAAGAAGGCAAACCAGTTCATCATCATCGCAACCTGGCCGGACTTGAAGGCGTCCAGCCCCTCGCCCATGTAGGAGTTGGTCAGCCCCGGAGGCGTGCTGCCCTTGTAGATGGACTTGTAGAACTCCAGCCCGCGGATGGCATCGGCGGAGTTGACGAAGCCGTCCAGCGCATAGGGCTTTTTGGGGTCTTCGTATTTGAAGCCGAAGGGATAGAGCACATTGCTCACACCCATGGTGATGCCTTCGGAGCCGCGCTCGGTGAAGATGTAGGCGCCGTAGACTTTCTTGCCGTCGATCATGCGGCCCTGGAAGAACTCGGACACTTCCTTGAAGTCTTTCCAGGTCTTGGGCGGCTCCAGATCGCGGTTGAATTTCTTCTTGAACTCAGCCTTGATCTCGGGCTTGTTGAACCAGTCCTTGCGGTAGGTCCAGCCCAGCGCATCGGCCATGGCGGGCAGGGCCCAGTAGTTGGGTGTGTTCTTGGGCCACTCGGCATAACCCACCACGGTGGCGGGTGCGAAGTCGCTCATCTTGATGCCTTCCTTGTCGAAGAACTCATTGAGCTTGACGTAGTGGCCGCTCTCGGCCGCGCCACCGATCCACTGGCTGTCGCCAATGATCACATCGCACAGCTTGCCCTTGGAGTTGAGCTCATTGAGCATGCGGTCGGCGAAGTTGGGCCATGGAACAAACTCGAACTTCATCTTGATCTTGCTTTGCGCCGTGAAGTCTTTGGACAGCTCGACCAGCGCATTGGCCGGATCCCATGCGGCCCAGCACAGGGTGATGGTCTTGTCTTGCGCCTGTGCCACGCCGGCGCCCAGACTCAGTGCGGTGGCCACTGCCATGGACGCCAGCGTCGGCAGCTTTTTCAACATTGCTTTCATGAACCGTTCTCCTCGTAAATATGTATTGAAGGGACTCTCACTCAACAAACATCCCACCGCCGTTTCAATGCAGGTTTTCGGCAGTCAAGATCTCCACGCGCGGTTGCACCACGCTTTGCACACCGCGCACGTTTTCACACAGGCCACGCAGCACGCGCGCTGCCGTGAGAACGCAGTAATGAACATCCTGGTGCAGCACATAGGCCAGGCTGCCTTGGATCAGCATGGACTGGTGCGCCGCAGTCAGGTCGTGCGCCACCAGGGCCACGTCATCGGTCAGGCCGGCCTGGGCCAGCGCGCGCGCAATGCCGGCCGTGGCCACGCCCACGCAATACACACCGCTGATGCGGGAGAGGTCCACACCGCTGTTGAAATAGTCACTGAGCACCTTGCAGGCCTGGTCGTCATCGGCGGGGATGTCCGACAGGCGCTCCACCGACAGGGCCGGAAAACGTTCTTCGATGACCTGCACAAAGCCGATGCGGCGTTCAATTTCGGCGGACATGCGCGTGGTCTGCGACAGCAGCAGCAGGCGGTTGCGTTGGGGTTGGCTTGCCATGCGCGCCAGCAGCAAACCCGCAGTACGTCCGGCCGCACGGTTGTCGGCACCCACAAAGGCCTGGCGCATGGAGCCGGCCACATCGGTAAACAGCGTCGCCACGTGCACGCCTGCACGTACGTGGTCGTTGATGGCCAGCTTGACGGCGGGTACATCCGGCCCGACCAGCACGATGGCGTCGCAGTCGGTCACGCGTGAGAGCTCCTGGGCAAAGCGCGCCGGGTCTTCGGCAGGAAAGCGATAGGTCAGCTCGGTGATGTGCTGGTGCCGAAAGTCACCTGCGGTCTGCGCGATATGGCGCTCCAGGTCGTCCAGAAACGGGGTGCTGGCTTCGGGCAGGACATAGGCAAACTTGAAGTTGCCCTTGCTGCGCGGCCGGCCCCGGGTCACGGTGGGCGCGCCCAGCGCATTGATGGCGTCCAGTACCTTGCGCTCGGTCTCTGCATTCACCCCGGAGCGCCCGTTCAACACCCGGTCCACGGTGGCGGTGCCTACGCCTGCGCTCTTGGCTATTTCTGCAATGGTGACGGTGGTTGCCATGACTGATTGATAATTGATTGATGTTCAGTTTATGTACATCAATAATTAAATCAATCAGGGTTTTTACCGTCCCCTGAGATCGCGCGCACCGAGGCGCGCCAACAAAATGGCGCTACTGGACGGGCTGGTACTTCTTGATGGCTTCGGCCAGGTCCTCGTACTCCTCACACGACCGATTGCCGCAAATGGACTCCAGCATGGCAAGGTGCTTTTGAGCCTCCTCGGGTTGCCTGGCCATCAGATAGGCCTCGCCGATATATTCATGCGCGCCTTTGTGGTTGGGGTCAATTGCCAGCGCCTTCTTGTAAAAGTCAAAGGCCTTGTCCAGCTCCGGCGCAGGTTTCTTGCGATTGAAATAGCCCAGCAGATTGAGCACGTCCGGATTCCTGGGCTCCATCCTCAGCGCCTGCTCCAGCTGGTAGCCGGCATTGCGCCAATCCTTTCCATCCATCATCTTGCGCGCGGCCGCCAGCTGCTCGGCCATGGGAGGTGGGGAACTGGAGACGACTCCCGCCGCACTGGCGGACCCGGCCAAGCCCAGCAACAAGGTTGCGCACAACCATTGGTTCAACTTCATGACAGCCTCCTAAAGTGGAGGGCAATTTTCCGTCGCCCAAGTACAACTTGCGCGATCAGGGTCAAGGCATCAGTCCACCTGAACCAGCACCATGCCACCCTCCACCTTGGCCGGATAGGTCTTGAGGTTGATGCACACCGGCGCGCCCAGCGCACGGCCATCGCGGATGTCAAAGCGGCCGTTGTGCTTGGGGCATTCGATCACATGGTCCATCACCAGACCATCGCAGAGGTGCACCTGTTCGTGGGTGCACAAGCCGTCGGTGGCGTAGACCTTGTCCTCCACGCGGTACACGGCGTAGGTGTGGCCGTCTGCGTCGAAACGCACCACGTCTTCATCGTCGATATCGTCAAAGGCACAGGCGGTAATCCATTGGCTCATGGTGGTTGTCTCCGTAAAGGGTTCAGGCGGCTTGTGCAGGCAAGGTGCGGCGCACGCAGTGATAGGGGTCCTTGGCCTGGCGCCACATGGTGGGCAGGATTTCGGCGTAGGCGGCGATGGTGCTGGCGTAGGGTGGCGGGCAATCGGCCTGGATGGCTTCGTGTAGCCGCGGCAACTGGTGGTAGGGCACCATGGGGAACATGTGGTGCTCCACGTGGTAGTTCATGTTCCAGTACAGAAAGCGGAACAGCGGATTCATGTACACGGTGCGGCAGTTCAGGCGGTGGTCCAGCACGTTCTCGGGCATGCCCGCATGCTGCGTCAGCCCGAAGAAGTTGTAGAGCCAGGCGCCCAGCATGCCGGGCAGCAGGCCTATCAGCAGCACCGGCAACCAGCTCTGCAACGCCAAGGCGTTGCCCATCACCACGGCATACACCAGCACCCATAGCCGCGCCTCACGCACCATGCGGGGCCACTCCATTTCGGGCACAAAGGTTTTCTCCTCTGCACTGATGCTGCCGCAGGCATTGCGCAATACCGCAACCATTTCCTTGGGGCCGTTCAGGATGGCAAACAAGTTGAGCAGCGTGGAGGCCCAATCGACAGGCACCGGCGCGGCAATTTCCGGGTCGCGCCCGGTCACCAGGGTATCGGTGTGGTGGCGCGCATGGCTCCAGCGCCACCGTGTGGGACGGCGCAGCACCTGGAAGGATGCGCACTGGTACAGCACATCATTGATCCAGCGCGTCTTGAAAGCGGTGCCGTGGCTGGACTCGTGCCAGCGGCTGTCGGCCGGACCGCAATACAAGGTGGCGTAGACAAAGTAGGCGGCAAACAATGCAACCGCGCCCCAACCGGCGGTCCACCCATATGCGAATAGCGCACCACTGCCGATGATGAGCGCATACCAAAGCGCCGTGTCGCGCAGGGCATGGGCGTCGTCCCGCTGCATCAGGCCCTTCATCACCGGGCGGGGTACAGGGCATTTGTACCACTGGGCGTTGACCAGTCGGGCGGCAGCTGCGCGCTCAGCGGCTCCGCCTATGAGGCGGTAGTCGTCACGGCTGCGCGGCGCGGGCGACTGCATCTGGGCGGGATTGCTGGCAAGGCTCATGACTGTTGGTCTCCTGTTTTTGGATTTCCGCGAATGGTATCGATTTGAAAATTTTTTCCAATCACAAACCATCAAATCACATCAAAAGCTATCAAAATCAGACTTTGAAAACTTGCATGACTTGCAGACAGGGGCCGCCATGAAACCCAAGATCACCATCCAGGCCATTGCCGAAGCGGCGGGTGTGAGCACTGCCACGGTGGACCGCGTGCTCAACAGCCGCTTGCCGGTGCGGGAAGGCACGGCGTTGCGGGTGATCGAAGCGGCCGAACGTCTGGGCTACCACGCGGTGCATGTAATGCGTCAGCGCCTGCCCGAACGCGGCGCCAGCCGGCGCCTGGGCTTTTGCCTGCAAAAGCGCGCCTCGCCCTTCTACCAAAGCTTTGCCCAAGCGTTGCGCGATGCGGTGCAGCGGCAGACCGACGGACGCAGCACCACCGTGATCGAATTTGTGGATGACCTGGAGCCGGTGGCCATCGGCGAAAAGCTGCTGGAGCTGGGGCGCCGTTGCGACGCACTGGGCGTGGTGGCGCTGGACCACCCGCACGTGAACAGCGCCGTGGCGCAGCTGCATGCAGAAGGCCACCCGGTGCTGGCCCTGCTGACCGACCTGAGTGCACCACAGCGCCTGGGCTGCGTAAGCATAGACAACCGCCAGCGTGGCCGCACGGCGGCCTGGGCGGTGCGGCGCCTGTCGCGCGGCGAAGGGGATGTGGGCGTGTTCGTGGGCAGCCACCGCTACCAGGGGCAGGAGATCAGCGAAATGGCCTTTCGCTCGGCCCTGCGCGAACACGCACCGCAGCTGCGCGTGCTGGACGCACAGGTCAATCTGGAAGACGAGCAGACCGCCTACGAGGCCACGGTGGGGCTGCTGCAGCGCAACCCCGATCTGGTCGGCCTGTACGACTCGGCAGGTGGCGGCGCAGTGGGCATCGTACGCGCCCTGCGCGAAGAAGCGACCGGCCGCAACATCGTGCTGGTGTGCCACGAGCTCACGCCGGCGCACCGGCTGGGCCTAGTGGACGGCATCATCGACTTGGTCATCCAGACCCCGCTGGTCGCGCTCACCGACACCACCGTGCGCGTGCTACTGCAGGCTTTGCAGATGCTGGAAGCCGGGCAGACACCGGTACTGGCCCAGCCCTTCATCCTGCCGTTCGAGATTTACACCTCAGAAAACGTCTGACCCGCGCAAAAGGGCGCGCGGCGCAATTCCTCAGCGTCCACGTTTCTTGTTGCGGTACTGGTCGGCAATCACAGCCACTACGATGATGGCACCCTTGACCATCTCCTGGTAGTAGGCGTCGATGCGGATGAAGGTGAAGCCCGACATCATCACGCCCAGGATCAGCACACCGATCACCGTGCCGGTGATGCGACCCAACCCACCCACCAGGGATGTGCCACCAATCACCACCGCAGCAATCGCGTCCAGCTCATACATCACACCCATGCCGGACTGGCCGGAGATGGCACGCGCCGCCGTCACGCTGCCGGCAATGCCGCTGAGCAAGCCCGCGATGGTGTAGATGTAGACCAGGTGGCGGTTGACGTTGATGCCCGAGACACGTGCGGCCTGGCGGTTGGCGCCTATGGCATAGGTGAACTTGCCAAAGCGGGTGTAGCGCAACACGATGTGGAAGATGACCGCAATCGTCAGGAAGATGTACACCGGATTTGCGCCGGAGCCAATCCAGGCGAAGTCATCGGTCAGCATGCTCACCGGCATGCCGCCAGTAAACCACTTGGCAAAACCACGCGCTGCCACCATGGTGCCCAGGGTGGCGATGAAGGGCGGAATGGCAGTGAAGGCAATGAGCGAGCCGTTGAGCAGACCAATCAAGAGGCCCACGGTCATGCCCGCCAGGACGGGCCAGATCACCGGCAAATCGGTCAGCTGCGGAAACACCGCGCGCGGGAAGTCCGACACCTGTGCCAGGCTGGCAGAGACCACCGCGGCAGCTGCCACCACGGAGCCGGAAGACAGGTCGATGCCGCTGGTGATGATGACCATGTTGACACCGACTGCGATGATGCCGATCACCGACATCTGCAGGATGATGATCTGCAGACGCTCGGCATTGAAGATGAAGCTCTGCCCGTTGATATACCAGCCCAGCGCCTCAAAGAACAGGCTGATGCCGATCAGCACCATCAGGATGCTGGCCTCGGGTGGCAGTTTGAATTTGGCACCAGCGCCTACCGAAGGGCTGGACGGTGCAGTGGAGGTAGTCATAGTGGTCATCTTTGAAAAATCTATTTGGCAGCCAGATCCATGATGGAAACCTGGTCTGCATCTTTGCGGTCCAGAATGCCGGATACATGGCCCTCGTGCATCACGACAATGCGGTCGCTCATGCCGAGCACTTCAGGCATTTCGGAGGAAATCATCAGAATCGCCACGCCCTGGCCCGCCAGCTCGGAAACCAGGCGGTGGATTTCTGCCTTGGCGCCCACGTCGATACCGCGGGTGGGCTCATCGAGAATCAGGATCTTGGGGTTGGTCAGCAGCCAGCGTCCGACCAGCACCTTCTGCTGGTTGCCGCCGGACAGATTGAGGATGACCTCATCCATGCTGGGCGTCTTGACGCGAAGGCGTTTGGCCATGTCCATGCAATCGGCATGGAGCTGTTTACTCTGGACAAAGCCAGCGGCCACATAGCGCTGGGTGAGTACCGCGCTGTCCATGTTCTCCTGGATGGTCAGTCCCAGGAAGCAGCCGGTCTCCTTGCGGTCTTCGGTCAGAAAGGCCATTCCGTTGGCCAGGGCCACGCCCGGGCTGTGGATGCTGACGGGCTTGCCGTTGATGGCAATGGTTCCGGAGGTGGCCGGCGTCACGCCAAACAGCGCTTCCGCCACATTGGAGCGACCCGAGCCCACCAGACCGGCCATGCCGACGATTTCACCGGCACGCACATCAAAGCTGATGTCGCTGAACACGCCGTCCAGGCACAGATTCTTAACGGACAGCACCACCTCGCCAATCGGCACTTCCTGCTTGGGGAACATCTGCGTGATCTCGCGGCCCACCATCATCTTGATGATGTCGTCGCGCGTGACCTCGGTTGAGAGTTTGGTGGCGATGTACTTGCCGTCGCGGAACACGGAGAACTCATCGGCGATCTCGAAAAGCTCATTCATCTTGTGGGTGATGTAGATGATGCCTTTGCCCTTGGCGCGCAGACTGCGGATGATGCGAAACAGGTGCGAGACTTCCTTCTCGGTCAGCGCCGAGGTGGGCTCATCCATGATGAGCACATCGGAGTTGTACGACACCGCCTTGGCAATCTCCACCATCTGGCGACTGGCCACCGACAGCGTCTGCACTTCTGCGCTCGGATCGATGTCGATGTTGAGTGTCTTGAACAGCTCTGCGGTGTTGCGGTACAGCGCACCATGGTCTACAAAACCGAATGCATTGCGGGGTTCGCGCGTGATCCAGACGTTCTCAGCCACGGTCATGTAGGGCATGAGATTCAATTCCTGGTGAATCATGGCAATGCCCTGATTCAGCGCGTCTATCGGCGACTTGAGCGTGATGCGCCGTCCCTTGAGGCTGATGTCACCACGGTCCGGCATGTAGATGCCGGCAATGATTTTCATGAGGGTGGATTTGCCCGCGCCGTTCTCGCCCATGAGGGCGTGCACGGTACCGGCGCGCAGCTTGAAACCCACGTTGTCCAGCGCGACAACGCCGGGGAAGCCCTTGCGGATGCCGTGGATTTCCAGCAACGGCGGCGCACCGGATCCGGCGGCTGGCGTGGGCGGGGCTTCCAGTGTGGCTGTGTCAGACATTCTGATATCTCGTTGAATAAAGCAAACAGCCATGCAAGCCCTTGCGGGCTTGCATGGCGAGAGACCACCGCTTAGTTCTTGCCGGTGTACTTGCTCAGGTTGGCCGGTGTGACCAGCTCGAAGGGCACGTTGACAAAACGTTCAACCGGTTGCTTCTTGATCAGCTTGAGGGCGGATTCCACGGCACCGGCGCCTTGGCCCGCTGCGTTCTGGAAAACAGTGGCCTTCAGATCGCCGACCTTCATGGATGCCAGCGCATCCGGGGTGGCATCCACACCGGCCACGATGGATGTGGGGGTCCACTTCTTGCCGGCCTTGAGTGCATTGATGGCACCGATGGCCATTTCGTCGTTGTTGGCAATGATGGCGTCAAACTTCACGCCGGAGGACAGCCAGTTGGTGACGATGTCCTGCGCCTTGGTACGGTCCCACTTGCCTTCGCGCTTGTCCACGATCTTCATGCCGGAGCAATCCTTGGTGGCAATGACTTCTTCAATGTCCTTGGTGCGGGTACGGGCAGCTTCGTTGGAAAGATCGCCCATCAGCACCAGAACGTCACCCTTGCCCTTGAGCAGGCGGCAGACTTCCTGGGTTTCCAGGGTGCCGGAGACGCGTTCGTCGGAGGCCACAAAGGCTACGCCTGCAGGCAGCTTTTCAAAGTCAACCGGTTTGCGGTTCACGTAGACCAAGGGGATCTTGGCTTCGGTCACCATCTTGGTGATCTTGGGGGTGGCATCGGTATCCACGGGGTTGACGATGATGGCATCCACCTTTTGCGCAATCAGGTTCTGGATCTGGCTGAGCTGCTTGCCCACATCGCCCTGTGCGTCCTCCACCTGGACGGTGGCGCCGGCCTTCTTGCCCGCATCCACGGTTCCGTTCTTGAGAATGGTCAGGAAGGTATCGAGTTCAGCCATGGCCAGACCGATCTTTTGCGCATGCGCGGCCAGAGGTGCCAGCAGGGTGGTTGCGACGGCGGCGGCGATCATAAGTTTCTTCATGATGGGTGAGTCTCCAGAGTATTTGATTCGAAGCGAAAACGAACAGGTTTTATGCGGCGCACTATCAACAGAAAATTTTTGCACCACGGGCTGTACTGTAATGAGAATTTTCCAAAAAGGAAAAATATTTTCTAAGTGATTACCCCAAGCGAAATCTTTGTCCATATAATTTAGAGTCCGCGAATCGAAAAGTTTTTCTAATTCCGTGCAACTGGCATAAGCTGTTGATCCACACGGGGTTCCGATTCACGCCAACCAGATAGATCCAACATGCCAGCCTTCCCATTTCCTGAAAACCGTCCCATTGACCTCGCCTGCCTGGGGCGCCTGGCGGTAGACCTGTATGCCCAACAGTTCGGCAGCCACCTGGAAGACGCCCGCAGCATGGCCAAGTACCTGGGCGGCAGCTCAGGGAACCTGGCCTTCGGCGTAGCCCGTCTGGGCATGAAGAGCGCCATGATCAGCCGCGTGGGCAACGAGCAGATGGGCCGCTTCCTGACGCAGAGCCTGCAGGCCGAAGGCTGCGATGTGTCGCAGGTACAGGTGGACCCGGAGCGCCTGACCGCCCTGGTGCTGCTGGGCCTGAAGGACCGCGACACCTTCCCGCTGCTGTTTGTGCGCGAGAACTGCGCCGACATGGCCATTGACGCGGCGCAGATCGACGAATCCTTCATCGCCAAATGCCGCGCCCTGGCCATCACCGGCACCCATCTGTCCACGCCGGTCACCCGCAAGGCCTCGCGGACCGCGCTGGACTATGCCGCCAAACATGGCGTGGTGCGGGTGCTGGACATTGACTACCGCCCAGTGCTGTGGGGCCTGACCTCGCGTGGCGCAGGCGAAAACCGCTTTGTGGCCGATTCCCACGTCACGGCGCAGCTGCAGGAAATGCTGCCGCACTTCGAGCTGCTGGTGGGCACCGAGGAAGAGTTCTTCATTGCCGGTGGCGCAGGCGAAGACATCATTGCTAGCCTGAAAGCCGTGCGCGCCGTCTCCAAAGCCACCCTGGTGGTCAAGCGCGGCGCTTTGGGCTGCTGTGTCATCGAAGGTGCCATTCCCGACCGCATCGAAGACGCGCCCACCTACCGTGGCGAGCGGGTCGAAGTGCTGAACGTGCTGGGCGCTGGCGATGCATTCCTCTCCGGCCTGATGGCAACCTTGCTGCAGGGCAAGGACTGGGCCGAGTCCACCAAAGTGGCCAATGCCTGCGGTGCCATCGTGGTGTCGCGCCACGCCTGCTCCGCCGCCATGCCCACACCGACCGAGCTGGCCCACTGGTTTGGCGGCCAGCGCAACCCCAAGGTCGATGCCGACCAGCAGCTGGCGCACCTGCACCGCGTCAGCATTGCCCGCCCGCAATGGGACGAGCTGTGCGTGATGGCGTTTGACCATCGCAGCCAGTTTTATGACCTGGCCCGTGAGGCCGGTGCTTCCGATGCACGCATTCCCGCGCTCAAGAAGCTGCTGGTGCAAGCCGCTGACCAGGTGGAGACAAGCCGCCAGATGCAGGGCCACACCGGCGTGCTGATCGACGGTGGCGACTATGGCCGCGACGCGCTGGCCAGCGCCACCGGCCGCGGCTGGTGGGTGGGGCGCCCGGTGGAGCTGCCCGGCTCACGCCCGTTGCGCTTTGATGGCACCCGCTCCGTGGGCAGCGCACTGATCCACTGGCCCACCGAGCACGTAGTGAAGTGCCTGGTGCACTACCACCCGGATGATGCATTTGCCCTGCGCCTGGAGCAGGAGCAGAAGGTGCTGGAGCTGTGGGAGGCCACGCGCGAGAGCGGCAACGAGCTGCTGCTGGAAATCATCCTGCCCAAGGCCTTGACCGTGGCCGGCCAGGAAGACGCGGCGGTGCTGCGCGCCGTCAAGCGCTTCTACAACATCGGCGTCAAACCCGAGTGGTGGAAGCTCGCACCCATGCAGGCCGCGGGCTGGCGTTGCCTGGAGGCACTGGTGGCCGAGCGCGACCCGCATTGCCGCGGCGCCGTGATCCTGGGCCTGAACCAGCCGATTCCGCACCTGGTGGAGAGCTTCCGGCACGCCACCAACCCCATCGTCAAGGGCTTCATGGTGGGCCGCAGCCTGTGGGCCACGGAATCCCTGCAATGGCTCAAGGGGGACATCGATGACGCTACATTCGTGAACCGGGTGGCGGCCAACTACACCGTGCTGGTGGATGCGTGGCGCAACCGCCGCAGCATGGCACACGCAGTGGCCTGACCTACAGAACAAACACAGCAGAGACACACCATGAAGACCCTGAGACTGACAATGGCGCAGGCCCTGACCAAGTACCTGGCAGCCCTGCGCGTGGAAATGGATGACGGCAGCATCCAGCCCTACTGCGGCGGCGTGTTCGCCATCTTCGGCCACGGCAATGTGGCCGCCTTTGGTGAAGCCCTGTGGGCCGAGCGCGCACAGCTCCCCACCTACCGCGCACACAACGAGCAGGGCATGGCCCATGCCGCCGTAGCCTATGCCAAGGCGCACCTGCGCCAGCGCATCATGGCGGTGAGCACCAGCATTGGCCCGGGCGCCACCAACATGGTGACGGCTGCGGCGGTGGCCCACGTGAACCGCATTCCGGTGCTGCTGCTGCCCGGCGACACCTTTGCCACGCGCGCACCCGATCCGGTGCTGCAGCAGGTGGAGAACTTCCAGCAGGGTGACGTGTCGGCCAACGACGTGTTCCGCCCGGTCACGCGTTACTTTGACCGCATCACCCGGCCCGAACAACTGCTGACCGCGTTGCCGCGCGCCATCCAGGTCATGACCGATCCGGCCAACTGCGGCCCGGTCTGCCTGGCCTTGCCACAGGACGTGCAGGCCCATGCGTTTGATTATCCGGCCAGCTTCTTTGAACCCGAAGTCATACGCCTGCGCCGCCCGCCCGCCGATGCACACGAATTGCAACGCGCAGCTGCGCTGTTGAAGTCCGCCAAGCGGCCTCTGATCGTGGCCGGTGGTGGTGTGCTCTACAGCCAGGCCAGTACCGGCCTGCGCGCATTTGCCGAGCAGTTTGGCATTCCCGTGGTCGAGTCGCACGGTGGCAAGAGTGCCCTGGAATGGGACCATCCACTGAACCTGGGCGCCATCGGTGTGGACGGCGGCCCTGCCGCCAATGCCCTGGCGCGCGATGCCGATGTGGTGTTCGCGGTGGGCACGCGCCTGCAGGACTTCACCACCGGTTCGCACGCCCTCTTTACCGCAGCCAGGCTGCTGAGCCTGAACGTGCAACCGTTTGATGCCGGCAAGTGGAGCGGCACCGCGCTGGTGGCAGACGCCCGCGTGGGGCTGGCGCAACTGACATCCGCACTGGATGGCTGGACCGCCGACGCCGCCTGGACCCAACGCGCCAAACGCGAGGCTGCCGACTGGGTGCAGACCGTCACCACGCTGACCACGCATGTGCCCGAGCCGGGTACGCTGCCCTATGACGCCGAAGTGATTGGCGCCGTGCGTGACTCCCTGAACGACGCCGGTGGCAACAGCGGTACGCATGACGTGGCCGTGGGCGCCTCGGGCACTTTGCCGGCCGAGCTGCACAAGCTGTGGCGCGCATCCAGCCCCGGCAACTACCACATGGAATACGGCTACTCCTGCATGGGTTACGAAATTGCAGGTGCGGTGGGCGTCAAGATGGCGCGGCCTGAGCAGGAAGTCATTGCATTCGTAGGCGACGGCTCCTACATGATGGCGAACTCCGAGCTGGCCACCTCACTGCTGCTGGGCAAGAAGCTCATCGTCGTGGTGCTGGACAACCGCGGCTACGGCTGCATCCAGCGCCTGCAGACCGCTACCGGCAGCGCACGTTTCAACAACCTGCTGGATGACTGCGTGGTCGAAGGCGGCGAAGCCAGCAAGATCGACTTCGCCATGCACGCGGTCTCCATGGGCGCAGACGCCGTGCATGTGAAGAACGTGGCCGAGCTCAAGAGCGCCATGGCCAAAGCGCGTGCTGCCAAGCGCACCCAGGTGCTGGTGATTGACACCACCCACACCCGCACCACCCAGGAGGGCGGTTGCTGGTGGGAAGTGGGCATTCCCGAAGTGTCGGCGCGCCCCGAAGTCAACGCGGCCCACGCCGGATTGCAGGCTGCCAAACAAGACCAACGCATCTGAACCTTTTGCTTTTTTCTGAGAGAACACTATGACCTGGAACGTACATATCGGCATCAACCCCCTGTCGTGGATGAACGACGACCTGCCCTCGCTGGGCGGCGAAACCCCGCTGGAAACCGCGCTGCGCGAAGGCAAGGAAATCGGCTACGAAGGCTTCGAGCTGGGCAACAAGTTTCCCAAGGACGGCCCCGGTCTGAAGGCCAAGCTCGACGAGTTCGGCCTGCGCTGCGTGTCGGGCTGGTACTCCGGCTTCCTGGCCGAGGTGGAACCCGGCCAGAGCAATGCCGATGCAGTGGCTGCCGAGATCGAGCGCTGCAAGGCGCACATGAGCAAGCTGCAATACAACGGCGTCAAGGTCGTGGTGTATGGCGAGTGCGCCGGCACGGTGCAGGGCCAGATCGACACCCCCGTGTCCAAGCGCCCTACCTTTGCCAATGAAGCCTTGTGGCAAGGCTACGCCGAGCGTCTCAATGCATTCGGTGAACATCTGATCAAGACCTACGGCATCAAGCTGGCCTACCACCACCACATGGGTGCCTATGTGGAGTCCCCCGCCGATGTGGACAAGCTCATGGCGCTGACCGACCCCACCAAAGTCTTTCTGCTGTTCGACACGGGCCACGCCTACTTTGGCGGTGCAGCCGACCCGGTTGCGCTGCTGCAAAAGCACGTCAAGCGTGTGGTGCATGTGCATTGCAAGGACGTGCGTACCTCCGTCATCGCACAGGCCCGCAACGACAGCTGGAGCTTCCTGAACGGCGTGATCAACGGCACCTTTACCGTGCCGGGCGACGGCAGCATTGATTACAAGGCAGCACTCACCACGCTCAAGAACGCAGGCTATGAAGGCTGGCTGGTGGTGGAAGCCGAGCAGGACCCCGCCGTGGCCCCCAGCTACCAGTACGCCAAGAAGGGTTACGACACCCTGCGCGCCTTGGTGGATGGTTTGTAACCCCCCCTGAGCCGCTTCGCGTCTTCCCCCCAAGGGGGACGCACCCGGTGGACCGGCGGAGCCGGTTCCACGGGCGCCCTGAAAAAAACCCGTCGCCGATAAGGAACGAATAATGGTCAGTCCCCTACTTGCCAAGGCCGCCTCAGAAGGCCGCGAAATCGTCAACGTCACGCCTGAGCGCGCGGGCTGGACGCATGTGGGCTTTCGGGCCGTGCGTCTGGCTGCTGGTGAAGCCGAGACGGTGCAGACCGGTACCCGCGAACTGTGCCTGGTGGTGCTCACCGGCACCGTCGATGTGGAAGTGGACGGCCAGGTGTTTGCCAACCTGGGCCAGCGCGCCACGGTGTTCGAAGAGGTCTCGCCCGCAGCCGTGTACGTGCCCTCCGGCAAGACCGTGGTGGTGCGCAACGCGGCCGGCGCTGGCCATCTGGCCGAAGTGGCCCTGTGCACCGCGCCCTGTGACGATGCCACGCGCAGCGTGAGCGTGATTGACCCGGCCAGCATGCGCCGCAGCGTGCGCGGCAAGGGCACGAACACACGCTATGTGTGCGACATCCTGCCGCACGACGACCCGCGCGCAGCCCATCTGCTGGTGGTGGAAGTCATCACGCCCAGCAGCCACAGCTCCAGCTACCCGCCGCACAAGCACGATCAGGAAACGCCGCCGACCGAGACGCTGCTGGAGGAAACCTACTACCACCGACTCAACCCACCGCAAGGCTTCGCCTTCCAGCGCGTCTATACCGACGACCGCAGCCTGGACGAAGCCTGTGCGGTCGAGAACCACGACGTAGTGATGGTGCCGCGCGGCTATCACCCGGTGGTCGCACCCCATGGCTACGATCTGTATTACCTCAATGTGATGGCGGGCCCGAACCGCTTCTGGGTGTTCAAAAACGACCCGGCACACGAGTGGATGCTGGCTCCCTGACGCCCGACTTCCCCCCAACTTCCCTCACTGCAAACCCTTTACCAAAGCACCCCATGACCCCCTATACCGATTCCACCGAAGTTGCGCAGTACATCCAGGGTGCACGCACCACGGGCAGCAGCACACGCACGCAACCCGTCTACAACCCCGCCACCGGCCAGGTGGCACGCCAGGTGCGCCTCGGTAACGCGGCCGACGTAGCCGCCGCCGTGGCCTCTGCCAACGCGGCATTCCCCGCCTGGGCCGACACGCCACCCATCCGGCGCGCGCGCATCATGTTCAAGTTTCTGGAGCTGCTCAATGCCCGGAAGGACGAACTGGCCCGCGTGATCACCGCCGAACATGGCAAGGTGTTTACCGATGCGCAGGGTGAAGTCTCGCGCGGCATCGACATCGTCGAGTTTTCCTGCGGCATTGCCCAGTTACTCAAGGGTGACTTCACCGACCAGGTGAGTACCGGCATCGACAACTGGACACTGCGCCAGCCCCTGGGTGTGGTGGCCGGCATCACTCCGTTCAACTTCCCCGTGATGGTGCCCATGTGGATGTTCCCGGTGGCGATTGCCGCAGGCAACACCTTTGTCTTGAAGCCCAGTCCGCTGGACCCCAGCCCCAGCCTGCTGATTGCGGACCTGTTCAAGCAGGCCGGTCTGCCCGATGGCGTGTTCAACGTGGTGCAGGGTGACAAGGAAGCCGTGGACGCGCTGTTGGAGCACCCCGATGTGAAGGCCATCAGCTTCGTGGGCTCCACACCGATTGCCAATCACATCTATGAAACCGGCGCGCGCCATGGCAAACGCGTGCAGGCCCTGGGCGGTGCCAAGAACCATATGGTGGTGATGCCCGATGCCGACATTGATCAAGCCGTGGACGCCCTGGTGGGCGCGGGCTATGGCTCGGCTGGCGAACGCTGCATGGCCATCAGCGTGGCCGTATTGGTAGGGGATGTGGGTGATCGCCTGATCCCCAAACTGCTGGAGCGCACCAAGTCCCTGAAGGTGCTGGACGGCATGAACCTCTCTGCCGAGATGGGCCCCATCGTGACCCAGGCCGCGCACGCGCGCATCACCGGCTACATCGAACAAGGTGTGAAGGAAGGCGCTACGCTTTTGCACGATGGCCGCACCTTCAGTGGCAAGGCTGCCGGCGCCGGTTGTGACAACGGCTTCTGGATGGGGGGCACGCTGTTTGACAACGTTACGCCCGAGATGAAGATCTACAAGGAGGAGATCTTCGGCCCGGTGCTGTCCTGCGTGCATGTGAAAGACCTGGCCCAGGGGGTGAACCTGATCAACGCGCATGAGTTCGGCAACGGTGTCTCCTGCTTCACCCGCGACGGCAACGTGGCACGCGAATTCAGCCGCCGCATCCAGGTGGGCATGGTGGGCATCAACGTGCCCATTCCCGTGCCCATGGCCTGGCACGGCTTTGGCGGCTGGAAGAAGAGCCTGTTTGGGGACATGCATGCCTACGGCGAAGAGGGCGTGCGCTTCTACACCAAGCAAAAGAGCATCATGCAGCGCTGGCCCGAGAGCATTGGCAAGGGCGCCGAGTTTGTGATGCCTACGGCCAAGTGAACGACAAGCCGCAAGCCCTGCCCGACTGGGACCTGTACCACGCTCTGCGCGAGCAGTGGACGCACGAGGACAACCTGGTCAACCACCGGTTGATGTGGCTGATCCTCTCGCAGGGCTTGCTGTTTACCGCCTACGGCACGCTGACCTTCGACAAGCACCGCTGGCTGATCTTCGGTTTCCCGCTGTTCGGAATGGCGGTTGCGGGAGTGATTGGCATCAGCATCTTTGCTGCGCTGGATTCCTCACGTGCCATTGAGGCCGCCTACCGCAAAGCAGGGCTGGAGCGCCTGTGCCACCTCACGCCGCAGAGCGGCACGGCACACCGCGGCAACTGGGCCGCCAAGGCGCTGCCCTTTGTGTTTGGCACGCTGTGGGTGCTGGCGGCCACCGGCTTCATCCAGAGCTAGCGTTTACTCGAACGAAGGGGGCACAGGCTTGGCAACCGGCTTGCCCGCAGCCACCCAGGCATCGAAGCCGCCGGCCAGATTCAGCACATTCAGATAGCCCATGTCTTGCAACGCGGCGCCAGCCAATGCGGCGCGGCCGCTGGTCTTGCAATAGAGAACGACGGCGATGTCACGCGACTGCAGTGCGGGCATGCCACTGAAGCGGAACTCCAGCATGCCGCGGGAGATGTGGATGGCGCCGGGCAGGTGGCCGGCTGCGAACTCATCGGCCTCGCGCACATCCACCAGCACGGCGGCGTCGCGAATGGCCTGGTCGGCATCGGCAATGGACACTTCCTTCACGCGCGCCTTGGCGGCGCTGACGAGGTCACTGGCTGTTTTCATAGGGTTCTTTCTGGGGGTGGGGTTCGTATTCAGGTGGCAGCTGCCATCTGGTCGTAGGCGGCCAGCGCCTCTGCGGTGTACATCAGGGCCGGGCCGCCGCCCATGTACACGCATACCGCCAGCATTTCTTCCAGCTCCTGCTTGGTGCAACCCAGCTTGAGGAGCGCCTTGACGTGAAAGCCGATGCATCCCGAACAATGCTGGGTGATGCCAATGGCCAAGGCCAGGAGTTCCTTGGTCTTGGCACCCAAGGCTCCTTCGGCCATGGAGGCGCGGGCCAGTTGCCCGAACGCCTGCAAGGCATCAGGCTGTGCCTTGCGAAACGGCGCCAGGTTCTGGTTGATGGACTGGATCAGACCGGTGTGGTCAAAGTTGCTCATGGACGGACCTTCAATGACTAAAAACTCGTAAGCACCATTTTATACCCCATGGGGTATATTGCAAGCTGCATATTTTCACCGCTTGTCCCCGCTCAACACAGGACCACTGGCGATATGCGATGCTGTGCCTCTCAACCACCGGACATGCCATGGATTACCTGAACATCGGCCAGGCGGCCAAGGCCTCGGGCGTATCGGCCAAGATGATTCGCCACTACGAAAGTGCAGGGCTGATCCCCGCGGCCTTGCGGTCGGATGCGGGCTACCGTCGATACGGCCCGGCCGATGTCCACACGCTGAAGTTTGTGCGCCATGCACGTGACCTGGGCTTTTCGCTGGTCGTCATCCGCGAGCTGGTGGGTCTGTGGCAGGACCGCGAGCGGCCCAGCCGCCAGGTCAAGGAACTGGCGCAGACGCATATCCGCGAACTGGAGCAAAAGGCCCACGAACTGCTAGCCATGAAAGCCGCCCTGGAAAAGCTGGTGCAGTGCTGCCATGGTGATGACCGGCCCGACTGCCCGATTCTGGAGACGCTGGCCAATGATGGCTCTCCCATAGGCTGAGCACCCGGGGTTGGCAATTACTCCGGCTGCACCTGCAGGGCCTCCAGGAAGCGCGACACCATGTTGTAGCTGGCAATTACGCCCACCAGTTCCACCAGCTGCTGCGTCGAGCCCAGACGCTGGCGTACCCGTTCAAAGCAGTCGTCGCTCACCTGCACCTGCCTGCACATCTCCAAGCTCAGTTCCAGCACAGCGCGCTCGATGGCATTGAAGTGCATCATGTCCCAGCTCGCCGCCTCGACATCGCGCAGAGACTCCAGTTGCTCCTGGGTGCCGCCCGCCGCCAGAAACTCCGGCGCATGCTGCAGCCACTCGTACTCCGCGCGGTTGATGACCGCCACTGCACAGATGGCGAGCTCACGCAGCTTGGGATCCAACGTGAGCGCATTGCGCACAGCTCCGAGAAAGGTGTTCCAGCCCACCGCGAACGCCGGGCTGTTGAGCAGCATGCGGTCCAGATTGAGCAGCGTGCCGCCGCGCCGCTTGCGGATGGCCTGCACCACCTCGGCCGGACCCAACTGCTCGTCGGGAACGGAAGGAATGCGCGGTTCGCGGTCCATGCTCAGTCCACGGCTGCAACCAGCTCGGCATTGTGGTGGCGCTGCTGCTCTTCCATCACCAGCTGCCCCAACTCGCGCTTGAGTGCGTTGAAGGGCGCAGAGGCCGGGTCGCGCAGGCGCGGCAGGTCCACCAGCATGTCGCGCTTGACCGTGCCGGGTCGGTAGGTCATCACCACGATGCGGTCGGCCAGGTAGATGGCTTCTTCGATGCTGTGGGTCACGAAGATCACGGTCTTGCCCAGCTCGGCCCAGATGCGCAGCAGCTCATCCTGCAAGTTGCGCCGGGTCAGTGCGTCGAGCGCACCGAAGGGTTCGTCCATCAGCATGATGGGAGAGTCCAGCGCCAGGATGCGGGCAATCGCCACGCGCTGGCGCATGCCGCCCGAGAGGTCCTTGGGGTAGCGCGTGCGAAAGTCCGACAGGCCCAGCTTGGCTAGTAGCGCCTGTACCGTCTCCTGGATCTGCTGGGCGCCCACGCCCTTGATCTCCAGACCGAAAGCGATATTCTTTTCCACGGTCATCCAGGGGAACAGGGCGTATTCCTGGAACACCATGCCGCGGTCGGGTCCGGGCCCGGTCACGACGGCGCCACCGGCGGTAATGGTTCCGCTGCTGGGCAACGAGAAGCCCGCAATGGCATTGAGCAGCGTGGACTTGCCGCAACCTGAAGGCCCTAGCAGGCAGACGAACTGGCCTTGTGGAATGTCGAGCTGGATGTCCTTGAGCGCCACCACTTCACGGTCCGCGGTGCTGAAGATCTTGTTGACGCCGTTCACGGCAATATGGGTTGCGCTCATCTCAGTGCTCCAGACCGCGGTGCCAGCGCAGCAAATAGTTGTTCAGCCGGTTGACGCCGATGTCGATGGCCAGCCCCAGCATGCCGATGGTGATCATGCCGGCGATGATCTTGTCGGACCAGAAGTACTCGCGCGCCTCCAGGATGCGAAAGCCCAGGCCGTTGTTCACCGCGATCATCTCGGAGACGATCACCACGATGAACGCAGTACCGATGCCGATGCGCACACCCGAGAGGATGTAGGGCACCGCCGCTGGCAGGATGACACGCAGGAACATGGTGCGCTGATTGGCACCCAGATTGCGCGCGGCACGCAGGTAGATGCCGTCCACGTGGCGCACGCCGGCGATGGTGTTGATCAGCACCGGGAAGAATGCGCCGATGGAGATCAGAAAAATGGCCGGCGGATTGCCCAGACCAAACCACAGAATGGCCAGCGGAATGTAGGCAATGGGCGGAATGGGCCGCAGCACCTGCGCCAGCGGGTTCAACCAGGCATACACCCGCGGGCTCGCGCCCATGACCAGGCCCAGCGGCAGCGCCAGTGCGGCGCCGACCAGAAAGCCCACAACCACCCGGTACATGCTGCCCAGGGCGTCCACAATCAGTTCGCCCGACAAGGCCCATGCCAGCCAGCTGCCACCCACTTCCGCAAACGGCTTGGCCGGCAGCAGATAGGCCACCCAACGGGTCACCACAGCCCAAGGTGAGGGCAGCACGTGCTCATTGGCCCAGCCCATGGAAGAAGCGGTTTGCCAGATGGCAATCAGCACGATGGGGACGATTACACCGGCGCCTATCTCGCGCCATTTGAATGTTTTGCTTGCTGAAGTGCTCATGGCGGCTTACTTCACTCCCAGGGACTTCTTGGCAGCTTCCAGCAGATCGGTCTTGACCCAGTCCTTGGCCACGGGCGGCTTTTCCATCTTGCCGATACCGTACTTGGCCATCAGGTCGGTGGAAATCTGGATGTGCTCGGGCGTGATGTCAAAGGTGTAGGGCGAGTTGTCGATGGCGTCGTTGAAATCGTCCTTGGTGATCTGGCCTTTGAACACAGTTTGCGTGACGTATTTTTCAGCAGTGGCCTTGCTGTCGATGAAGGTCTTGGTGGCCTCCACAAAGCAACGCATGAACTTCTCGGCCGTGGGGCGGTGTTCCTTGTAGAACTTCTCGCTCATCACCAGGGTACGCACGGGCTCGCCAATCGGGGTGTCGTAAGGCTTGATCACCTCCACGCCAAAGTTCTTGTTGAGCGCCTGGGAAGACTGGGGCTCAGTCTGCATGATGGCGTCCAGGTTCTTGCCCAGCAGCGCGGCGTTCAGATCGGGGTAGGAAAGATAGATGAGCTGTACGTCCTTGCCGGGCGCGTCCGAGGCGGTCAATCCGTTCTGGCCCAGCTCCACTGCCAACAGCAGCTCCTGGATGCTGCCGCGGGTCACACCGACCTTCTTGCCCTTGAGATCCTTGACCGATTTGATGCCCGCATCCGGACGCGCCACCAGACGTGCACCGCCCTTGGCAAAGCCGGCCACCACATAGACCGGCACACCCTTGGCGCGGCCGGAAATGGCCGCCTCGGAAGCCGTAGCACCCACGTCCAGCTCGCCGGCAATGATGGCCTGCATGATGTCCGGCCCCTTGGCAAAGGTACTTTCTTCCACCTTGATGCCGCACTTGGGCGCGATTTCCTTGATGTACGAAACAGCGGCGAAATGCGCCAGCTTGAGGTTGCCCAGGCGGATGACGTCATCGGCCGCGTGCGCGGACATGCTGCCAAGGGTTGCACAGGCCAGCAGGCCCAGAGTGAGGCGTTTGAACATGGTTTGTCTCCAATGGTTTGAACTCCCAGGCAGTCAGGCTGCCTGTTGATGCCGGATTGTGGAGCGCAGCCAGCCAATGCGCATCTGTAAAACTACGCATGGGGCCGCCAGAACGCGGCATCCCGGGCCGGCTCAACCAGGGCTAGGGCCTGTTCACACTATTTGTCATCGTCCTGGACCGGCACCCGCAGGTCGTCCAGGTAGTCACGTGCGATGTCGATGCTTGAGGCAACCCCCACGTGCACCAGTTTGCGCTCCAGCCAATGGCTGGCGCACCGCTGCCCCAGGTCACGCAGCTTGTAGATCAGGTCGGCACCGGTTTCGGATTTGGTGGACGCTGGGTAAGCGTCCAGCTCATGGCCCCCGTCGATGCGGTGCATCAGCACGTTCTTGTAGCGCTTGGGGTCCAGCTTGCCTTCGGCGAGCAGGCGCTTGACGAAATCGATGGCGCGCATTTCGGCAATCAGAGCCGAATTGAAGGTGATTTCGTTGAGGCGGTCCAGGATGTCGACCGAACTGGTGGGCAGCGCATTGCGTCGCAGCGGGTTGATCTGCACCAGCAACACGTCGGAGCTCTTGCATTCATACACCAGCGGGTGGATGGCAGGGTTGCCGGAATAGCCACCATCCCAGAAGTCCTCGCCTTCGATCTCCACCGCCCGGAAAACCGTGGGCAGGCAGGCCGACGCCATGACAGCCTTGGCCGTGAGCCGCCTGCCGGAAAAGACTTCTGCCTTGCCCGTACTGACCCGGGTGGCCACCACGAAGACCTTCAACTCGTCAAAGGCTGCCAGCCTTTCAAAGTCGATCTGCCGCTCCAGAAAGTCTTGCAACGGGTTGATGTCCAGCGGGTTGGTCTGGTAGGGCGAGAACGACTTGGCCCAGAAACCGGTCAGGGCGTCACTCACCATCTGACCCGGCGACTGATGACCGACCAGGGCAGAGAGGCCGCCAAACAGCAGGTCAAACGGCACACGCTGGGCATTGGAAATGGTGGATTGCAGGGCGCCCATGGCGATCACACCCTCCCAGAAATCATGCAGGGACGCCCGCGCCGACTCGCGCTTGTCAATCTGGGACTTGCCTTTTGCCTGCGCCAGACCGTGGGCCATAGCCACGGCGTTCATGGCACCGGCACTGGTACCGCTGATGCCCTCAAAGTCCAGCCGCCCGTCCTGCAGCAGGGTGTCCAGAACGCCCCAGGTAAAGGCGCCGTGGGAGCCCCCACCTTGCAGCGCCAGATTGATGGAGCGTTGTTCGGACGGTGTGGATAACGGAGTTTGCGAGTGGTTCATGGCTTCACTTATAGCGATTCTCAAATGCCGATTGTTGCTGAATAAGCAATGTGGCTGTGATTGGAATGCTATTTCTCCTTGGTTAAAGAAATTTTAAAGTCCAACCCATGGCCGCAGCAGACGCTTCGGCGACCCCCAAAACTGAAAGGACCTGCACCATGAAACTCTTGCACATTGACTCCAGCGTACTGGCTGACAACTCCGTTTCCCGCAAACTGACCGCGCAAATCGTGGCCGAGTGGAAATCCAACCATCCCCGCACCACGGTGGAATACCTGGACCTGGCCAGCCACGCCCCCAGCCACCTGTCGGCTGACTCCCTGGGCTTTCGCCTGCCTGCGGGCTCCAGCCTGACCGATGTGCAAAAGCACGAAAACGCTGTTTCTGAAGCCCTGGTGCAACAGTTCCTGGCTGCCGACGTGATCGTGGTGGGCGCTCCGCTCTACAACTTCTCCATCCCCAGCCAGCTCAAGGCATGGATTGACCGCGTGGCCCAAGTGGGACGCACCTTCAAGTACACCGAAAAGGGTCCGCAAGGCCTGGCCGGTGGCAAGGTGGTGATCGTGGCTTCCACCCGTGGTGGCCTGTATTCCACCAGCGAAGGTGGCCGCGCCATGGAACACCAGGAAAGCTATCTGCAGACCGTGTTTGGCTTCTTTGGCATCACCGACGTGCGCATCGTGCGTGCCGAAGGTCTGGCCATGGGTGAAGAGGGCAAGGCTCAGGCACTGGCCTCTGCCACCTCCGATATCAAGACGGCCACGGTAGCAGCCAACGCAGCTAACGCCGCACTGGCTGCCTGATAGCAGGCCAACCCGGGAGTGGGTGGGGCGGGGTATCTGGTACAAACCCCGTATTCCCCCACTTTCGGAGCGCGCATGTTGAATTTCAAAGTTGTTGTTGCCACCAGCTTGGGGCTGCTGGTAGCCCTTTCGGCCCTGGCCAAGGATGTGGTCATTGACGTACGCAGTGAGCAGGAGTTCCAGGCCGGCCACGTCGATGGTGCCCTCAATATTCCCCACACGGCGATTGGGCAGGACATTCTCAAGACCAAGGTGGCCAAGGATGACCACGTCATCCTGTACTGCCAGACCGGTCGACGCTCCGGCATTGCGCTGGAGACGCTCAAGGGCATCGGCTTTTCCAATGCCGAAAACTATGGCGGCATTGACCAGGCCAGGAAGCGGCTGCAAAAGCCTTGAACACCCGGCGTGACTGCACGCCGGATGGTGCTATTTACAGCAGGCTGTCCGCCGGTACGTAGGGCTTGCCCAAGGCCTGTGCCACGGCTTCATAAGTGACCTTGCCCTGTGCCACGTTCAGGCCGTTCTTCAGGTGGGCGTTGTCCTTGAGCGCCTGCTTCCAGCCCTTGTTGGCCAGTGCCACGGCGTGCCCAATGGTGGCGTTGTTGAGCGCAAACGTGGAAGTGCGGGCAACGGCGCCGGGCATGTTGGCCACGCAGTAGTGCACCACACCGTCCACCACGAAGGTGGGCTCAGCATGGGTGGTGGCGTGCGAGGTCTCGAAGCAGCCGCCCTGGTCAATCGCCACGTCCACCAGCACAGCGCCTTTCTTCATCCGGGCAATCATGGCTTTGGTCACCAGCTTGGGGGCCGCAGCACCGGGGATCAGCACGCCACCGATCACCAGGTCGGCATCCAGCACGGCTTCTTCCACGCTTTGCACATTGGAGTAGATGGTGCTGATACGGTTGCCAAAGACCAGGTCGAGCTGGCGCAGGCGGTCCACGTTCTTGTCCAGCACGGTGACCTTGGCACCCAAGCCCACAGCCATCTGTAGCGCATGCGTTCCCACCACGCCAGCGCCCAGGATCACGCAGTGCGCAGCGGGCACGCCGGGCACGCCACCCAGCAGCACGCCCATGCCGCCCTTGGATTTTTCCAGGTGGGCGGCACCGGCCTGTATCGACATGCGTCCGGCCACCTCGCTCATGGGCGCCAGCAGGGGCAAGCCGCCGCCGGGGCCGGTGATGGTTTCGTAAGCGATGCAGATGGCGCCTGACTTGATCAGTGCGTCGGTCTGTTCGGGATCCGGCGCCAGGTGCAGATAGGTATAGAGGATCTGGCCGGGGCGCAGCATGGCGCATTCCTGCGGCTGGGGTTCCTTGACCTTGACGATCATTTCGGATTTCTCAAACACCTCGGCGGCACTGGCTGCCAGCGTGGCACCGGCTGCCAGGTACTGGTCATCGGACAGGCCGATGGCGGCACCCGCCCCAGCTTGCACCAGGACCGAATGGCCGTGGGAGGTGAGTTCGCGCACGCTGGCCGGCGTCAGGCCGACACGGTATTCGTGGTTCTTGATTTCCTTGGGTAGACCGATGCGCATGGAGTGCTCCTGAGTGGTTTGTTATGAAGAGCGCAGTGTGCGCAGCAGCCATGTGCTTTGCCAATCAGCATGAATGAGATTCGCAGAGTATTCACATGGCTAATACTTTGTCGCGGCCCGCTAAAAGCATGTCCACAGCGGATAGACGACGACCCGCATTGCATGGCCTACTACGCCCCCATGAGTCGCCACGTCTTTGATTTCCTGTTGCTGCCGGAGTTTTCGTTCATCGGCTTTGCTGCGCTGGTGGAGCCGCTACGCATTGCCAACCGCTACAAGCCCGGTGCCTATGCCTGGCGCATGGTGTCAGTCGACGGCTTGCCCGTGACGGCCAGCAACGGCATTGACTTGCACCCCGAAGCACGGCTGGATGACGTCAGCAACGCCAGCGTGGTGTTTGCCATCGCCAGCTTCAATCCGCTGAACCGCTACACGCGCGAAATAGGTCGCCAGCTGCGCCAGCGGGTGCAGCAGGGCCAGCGCCTGGGTGCCATTGATACCGGTTGCTTTGTGCTGGCCGAAGCGGGGCTGCTGCAGGGCGAGAACATCACACTGCATTGGGAAGCGGTACCGGCATTCCAGGAGCGCTATCCGCTCATCCATGTGCAGGGCGAGGTGCGCTTTACGTTGTCACCGCGGCTGATGACGTCAGCGGGCGCCATGGCCAGCATCGACATGATGCTGGAGGTGATCAGCCGGGACCATGGCAATGCCTTGGCGCTGCAGGTTTCCGAGCAACTGGTCAGCGGCTGGGTACGCAACCGGGCGGACCACCAGCGGCTGCAGATCTCGGCGCGCTACAAGGTGCACAACGCCAAGGTGGTGCAGGTGATCGAGTGCATGGAGCAGCACCTGGAAAGCCCCTTGTCCAGCGACGATCTGGCCGCGCAGGTGCATGTCACCCGGCGCCAGCTGGAGCGGCTGTTCCAGGAGCATCTGCATGTGAGCCCGGTACAGCTGTATTTGCGGCTGCGGCTGGAGCGCGCGCGGCATCTGCTGCGCCAGACCAGCATGGGTGTGATCGAGGTGGGCCTGGCCTGTGGCTTTGCTTCCGCATCCGCTTTTTCACGCGCTTACCGACGCGAACACGGCATCGCACCCAAGGACGATCGCAAGGAAACGCTGCACAAATAGCGGCTATTCAGGCGCGATCTTTTTTTCGATGCGCCGGTCCGGGATCAGCCAGATGAGGGCCACGGCCAGAATCAGCACGCCCGCAAGCAGGGGCAGACCCAACAGGGCCAAGGGGACGGCCGACAGGTAGAAGGCCATCGATATCTTGCCCTTGAGATCGTGACCCACGGCCTGCGACAGCAGGGATTCGGAGCCATGGGCCTTGATGATGCACACCTGCAACAGGGTGTAGCTGATCGCACACATGAGCAGGTCTGCCGCATACAGGGCCATGGGCGTGGCGGCGAAGTGGTTCTCTCCGACCCAGGCCGTGGCAAAGGGCATCAGGGACAGCCAGAACAACAGATTGAGATTGGCCCAGAGGATCCCGCCATTCACATGTCGGGTGGCGTGCAACAGGTGGTGGTGGTTGTTCCAGTAAATGCCCACATTCACAAAACTCAGGACGTAGCTCAGGACGATGGGCCACAGGGGCTGCAGGTCCGCAAGCTCTTCGCCGTGCGGCACCTTGATCTCCAGCACCATGATGGTGATGATGATGGCAATCACGCCGTCGCTGAAGGCCTCCAGCCGGTTCTTGTTCATGTTGCTTGGAATCCGGCGGCCTTGTGGCTGCCATCGCAATAGGGTTTGTTCTGGCTATGGCCGCAGCGGCATAGGTAGGTCTCACCCACCTTGTTGCAGGTGCGTCCCGTGCCGGTCACCACCTCCAGATTGCCCACCACACGCAAGGGGCCGTTGGGTGTGGGCTGCACATCCAGTGGCCCATTGCGCTGGGCCAGCGGCTCAAAGGCTGCCGTGGCCGGCTCACCCGATGCAACGAATCCGGCGGCCACATGGCTGCCATCGCAGAACGGCTTGTTGGCCGACTGGCCGCAGCGGCACAGCGTGGCGCGCGGAACGCTTTGAACTTCTCCCTGTATCTGCAACTCCGCCTCAAACGCCAGCGGCCCGTTTTCCCGCAGGCGCACCGTGTTGACAATGGGTGCCGCGTTCGAGTGCGGCATGGCTCCCGCGGTGGGCACATTGCGCAGGACCGAGATGGCGCCCGACGGGCAGCTCTGGCCGATGCGGATCAACTCCTCCACCGGTTGCGCGTCCGGGTGAATCCATTCACCCACCACATTGGGAACAAACACATCCGGATGCGAAAGTACGCAGTTGCGCGAGTGGATGCACTTGTGCGCATCGAAATGGATGGTTGCTTCTTTTCCGACGACGACTTCCATGGCCATGTGGAACTCCTTTGCGCAGTGACGGGTGCCCCGCAGTGCCGGAATTCTAGGCCGCGATTGGGGTGAAAATCGGGGCATGGCCTAATTGCCTGTCCGCCGTGCCGTCTTTCCATCCCACCACCTTTCCACCCAGCCTATGACCTCCGCCGTATCCGCCCCACTCACTACCCATGACACCACCCGTATTGACGACGTGCGTATCGGTGCGGTACGTCCGCTCATCACTCCTGCGCTGCTGGAAGAAAGGCTGCCAGCCCCGCCAGCGGCCCAATCCCTGGTGGAAACCAGCCGGGCCGCCATCTCCAAGGTACTGCATGGTGCCGATGACCGGCTGATCGTGGTGGTGGGCCCGTGCTCGATCCACGACCATGCGCAGGCAATGGAATACGCACGCCAGCTGAAAACCCACGCGGACCGTCTACAGCAGGATTTGCTGGTGGTCATGCGGGTGTACTTCGAGAAGCCGCGTACCACGGTGGGCTGGAAGGGCTATATCAACGACCCGCATCTGGACGGCAGCTTTGCCATCAATGAAGGGCTGGAAATGGCCAGACGCCTGATGCTGGACATTCTGGAACTGGGTTTGCCGATTGCCACCGAATTCCTGGACTTGCTGAGTCCACAGTTCATCAGCGAACTGGTGAGCTGGGGCGCCATTGGCGCGCGCACCACCGAAAGCCAGAGCCACCGACAGCTGGCCAGCGGACTGTCCTGCCCGGTGGGCTTCAAGAACGGAACCGACGGCGGCATCAAGGTGGCCAGCGACGCCATCCAGGCAGCGCAGGCGGCGCACGCGTTCATGGGCATGACCAAGATGGGGCAGGTTGCCATTTTCGAAACGCGCGGCAACCAGGACTGCCACGTGATCCTGCGCGGCGGCAAGCAGACCAACTACAGCAAGACCGATGTGGATGCAGCCTGCGCGCTGCTCAAGAGTGCCGGACTGCGGGAGCAGGTGATGATCGATGTCAGCCACGCCAACAGCAGCAAACAGCACCAGCGCCAGATCACCGTGGCCGCTGATGTGGCGGCCCAGATTGCGGCAGGCGACCAGCGCATCACCGGCATCATGATCGAGAGCCATCTCGAAGAAGGCCGCCAGGACATCGTCTCCGGCCAAGCCCTGAAATACGGCGTGTCGGTCACCGACGCCTGCATCAGCATGGCGCAAACGGTGCCGGTGCTGGAACAACTGGCCGAGGCGGTGCGCACCCGCCGCGGCATCAAACCGGCCTGAGAATCACTTTCGGCTAGACCGCGGTCCAGGCACCGTCGTTCGTGCTGGAACGGATCACGGCGTCCACAAAGCGGATGCCGGACAGCCCATCGGCTGCGTTCGGGAAATGGGTGGACAACGGATTCACAATCTGGCCCGCGCGGCGTGCGGCAATGGCCTCCGCTGCATCCGAGTAGATATTGGCAAACGCCTCGTGAAAGCCTTCCGGATGGCCTGCGACGATGCGCGAGGCATGCGCCGACAGTGGCAAGGTGCCAGGTCCATTGGGGGTTCGGATTTGCGCCGGAACACCCATGGGTTTGAAGCTCAGCAATTGGGGCTGTTCCTGCTGCCATTCCAGCGTTCCGAGTGAGCCGCTGATGCGGATGCGCAAGGCGTTTTCCACCCCGGCCGCGGCCTGGGTCACCCAGAAGCTGCCGCGCGCGCCATTGTCGAGCCGCAGCAAGGCACCGGCATAGTCGTGGGTTACACGCGAAGGCACGATGGTTCCGACTTCTGCAGCCACTTGCGCCACTTCCAGCCCCGTGATGAAGCGCAGCAGGTTGTGGGCGTGGGTGCCAATGTCACCCATGACCAGCGACGGACCACCGCGCGTCGCGTCATCTTTCCACGGCGAACGGGACGGGCCGGCCTTGGCGCGGCCACCTTGCACATATTCCACCTGCACCAGCCGGATATCCCCCAACTGGCCATCGGCCACCATGGCGCGCGCCTGGCGCACCATGGGATAGCCGGTGTAGTTGTGGGTCAGGCAGAACACCCGACCACTGCTGTGCACACGCTCCTGCAGAGCTTGCGCCTCCTGCAAGGTGTTGGTCATGGGCTTGTCGCAAATCACATCCAGCCCGGCATCCAGCGCCGCCATGGAAAAGCGGAAGTGGCTGTCGTTGGGTGTCATGATGGCCACCACGTCGGCACCATCGTTGCGTGTGGCCTCGGCAGCGATGAGGGCATCACCATCGGCATAACAACGGTCAGGCGCCAGACCCAGTTCGCGCCCGGCCTGCACGGATTTTTCGGGGTTGGATGACAGACACGCGGCCACCAGCTCGTAGCGGTCGTCCAGGCGCGCTGCCTGGCGATGCATGGCACCAATGAATGAACCGGGGCCACCACCAATGACGGCCAGGCGCAGACGCCGGCCCAACAGGGAGATCACAGGGTTCAAGGACATGGACGACAACCTTTCTGCGGCAAGATCTGGGCAAAAAAAAAGCCGCTCGAAGAGCGGCCGTTTGTGGTGTTTACTGAGGACGGCGCGGCGTCATCGGCCCGCGGCCTTCAATGTGGCGGAAATTGATGCGCCCCTTGCTCAAGTCGTAAGGAGAAAGCTCCAGCGACACGCGGTCTCCGGCCAGGATGCGGATGTGGTTCTTGCGCATCTTTCCGGCGGAGTAGGCGATCAGTTGGTGACCGTTGTCCAGGGTGACGCGAAAGCGGGTGTCCGGCAACACTTCGTTGACAACGCCCATCATTTCAATCAGTTCTTCTTTAGCCATGGTTTTATCCTTAAGCCCTCGATTATCGTTTGATTTATTGCAAACGGGTAGTCTGGTGTACCCATTCGATGCCTTGAGCCAACGCATAGCGGGCTGCCGCATCGTGGGTGGAGAAGTCATCGCAGAAGCGCATGACGCGGTCCGTGGACGCGCTGCCGCGTCCGCTGGCAATGGAAACCTGGGCGGCAAAACGTCCGCCGGCCAGTTCCTGGGGGCAAGCCGCTACGCGGTATTTGCCGATGGTGACCGGTGAAGGTCGCATGAAATTATTGTTATGAATCATTAAAAATACAAAGGCACGTGTCACTGGCAGGGACGGTGTGCAGAAAAAAGGGGAGAAAACCGCAGTGCCGTGAGAGTGCTGGAGCGGGACGCTGAAAACTGCTGAACGGACGACCACCTCTGCCGGGGGCCGGTGCAGCGTTGCGTGTGATTGATTGCCTGGTTGGCAAACCGCAGATATGCACAGTCTGTTCGCTTGGAGCGACCCGCTAATGTAACACAATTACTAAAACAGGGGGAAAATACGCAGCCATGAAACTCTGCATTCTCGAAAACGACGATCTGGCACCAGAGGCCACACAGAAATACCACGGCTATGGCTCCATGGTCGAACGCGTATTCCGCGAAGCCGGTGCCAAGGACTGGCAGTTCGAGGTATTCCATACCCCTGTCTTTGAATACCCAGCATCCTTTGATGGCTATGACGCCGTCCTGCTGACCGGCAGCAAGGCTGACTCGTTTTCCGACGAACCATGGGTAGTGGAACTGCGCAAGCGTGTCAGTGAACTACTGGAACAGAAGAAGAAACTGCTGGGCATCTGCTTTGGCCACCAGCTGATTGCCATCTGCCTGGGCGCCAAGGTGGGCAGGGCGCCGCAAGGCTGGGGCGTAGGACGCATGTCCTATGACTGGCATGCTGCCGATTTGCTGAGCGCCCCTGAAGACAACAAGCTGTCCCTGCTGGTAAGCCACCGGGACCAGGTATTTGAACTGCCTGAAAACGCCATCCTGTTGGCCAGCAATGCGCACTGCCCCGTGGCGGGCTACGCGGTAGGCGAAGAGGTGTTCTGCGTGCAGGGCCACCCTGAATTTGTCGAAGAGTACAGTGCCTTTCTGATGGGCAGACGCCGCGAAGCACTGGGCGAGGATCTCTATACCAGCGCAGTCAAAAGCCTGGAGCATGGCCACGACGGACTGGACGTGACGCGCATGATGATTGCCTTTGTTGAGGGCAAATAGTCAGCCGGGGTTGCGCAGAACCTGCTCGATTTCCGCTGCGTCAATGGAGCGCGCGGCACCAAAGCCTGCTACCTGGCGTGCGCCACCCACGGCGATGGCAACAAATCGGAAGTCCCCCAACCGCGTCATGAATTCCACATCGGGAAAACGCGCCAGATAGGCCGCACGTGCGCTGGCCCAGGCGGGCGTATCCACCTCCAGGACAGAGGCCTGACCTTCCAAAGTGACCCGTGGCAAAGCGTGTACCGGTTCATCGGGGATTTCGGCCTGCATGACCATGACGGAGACTTGTGGCGTTGCTTGCAGATTGCGTGCGTGTGCCGCAAGACCACTCACATGGATCACCAGACACCCGGCTGCTGCATCGATGGCAAAAGGCACCATGGACACAAAGGCACGGCCATCCTCCCCCAAGGTGCCCAGCGCAGCCACACGATGGGTATTCAACAAGGTGCGCAAAGCGGTAGTCAGTCGGGGTTCGTGGGTCATGGTGCGATGTGGTTATGCAGAGGCAAGCGCTGGTTATAGCGGAAGCTGGCACCTGGTTGCACTCCAAATGACAAACCCCCGGAACAGGTGCTGCGCCGGGGGTTGCATTTGCAATGCCAACCCTTGTGAGGTGGGGCTGCGCAAGCTTGGCTTGTGGCCGGTCTTGCTTTGTGCTGTGGATTACAGATGCATCCAGTGTATGGGAGGGGGCTAGGCAGGCTATTGCGTTGTTGCCTCCATATTGTTATTTTTTGGCATAAACTGCCAATATTCAATTAATTGTGGCAAACAATATGACGCTTGACCGCTATGACCGGCAAATTCTGGAAATCCTGCAGACCGATGGCCGCATCAACAACCAGGATCTTGCGGACCGTATCGGCCTGTCGCCTTCACCATGCCTGCGGCGGGTACGGGTACTGGAGGAGTCTGGATTGATCATGGGCTACCGGGCCCTGTTGGACGCGCGCAAGCTGGGCCTGTCGCTGATGGCCCTGGTACATATCTCCATGGACCGGCATACGCCGGAGCGTTTTGCCAATTTCGAAGCTTCCGTCTCGGTGCTGCCCGAGGTACTGGAATGTCTGCTGATCACCGGACAGGACGCCGACTACCAGCTCAAAGTTGCCGTGCGCGATATGGACCATTACCAGACGCTGCTACTGGAAAAGCTCACACGCATTACCGGGGTGACGGGCGTACATTCCAGCTTTGTACTGCGCCGTGTCGTAGACAAGACCGCATTGGCAGTTAATTGAATGTGCCTGATCGCCTGGAACTGGCAACCCGACAGCGAAACGCCCTTGCTGCTGCTCGGCAATCGTGACGAATACTTTGCACGTCCGGCACTGCCACTGCATTGCTGGCAGGACGCCGAGGTTCTGGCTGGCAAGGACTTGCAAGCCGGTGGAACCTGGCTCGGCATTGGCCGGGGCGGTCGTCTGGCTGCGCTGACCAACTACCGCCTTCCGGTGGTGGACTCTGCCCCGAAGCCATCGCGTGGCATGTTGACGACCCAATTTCTGCAAAGCAATAGCAGTGCAAGGACCTATCTGGAGGCGCTGGCTCAGCAGGGCGCCTACAACCCATTCAACTTGCTGTTGTGGGATGGTGAAGAACTGCTGGGCCTAGAGAGCCGCAATCAGCGAATAGTGACCTTGAAGCCCGGAATCAGTGCGGTATCGAATGCAGACTTTGATACGCCCTGGCCCAAACTGCTTCGCCTCAAATCAGCGTTGCAGCAGCAATGCAAGCAAGGCCAAACCACGGTAGAGGGCCTGTTGCCCCTGTTGCAGGATCGCAGCAAGGCTGCCTACGCCGAACTGCCTGACACCGGTGTACCCAGAGAAATAGAGCACATGCTGTCTGCAGCCTTTGTATCTTCGGCAGCGTACGGCACGCGAGCCAGCAGCATTTTGGCGCTGAACAGGCAAAGATCCTTCTTCTTTGAGCAAACCTACGGGGCCCAGGGCGCGCTGACAGCAACGAAACATTTCTTCACCATATAAATCGCCTTCTGGGCTTGAACCGGCCTGAATCCGCGTCATCTGGAAGTGTGTTCTTCATGTCGCCAGCCAACAGCTGGCGATTGTTCCTATGGCTTTTGCCCCTCTTTTTGCCTTTTCCCTGATCGTGCACGCATTGGTTGGCTGGCGCCTGGTACCTGATTTGGCGCAGTACTCGGTATATGCGGGATTTGCCTTTTCTCTGTGGTTGGTCCTTTCCACGGCACTGATGCCCATGGGCCTGGTGGCACAGCGGCTTGCACCAGAGCCCTGGGGCCACAGGCTGACCTGGATCGGGATGGTCTGCATGGGAGTTTTCTCCAGCCTGTTTGCCCTGATGGTCGTACGCGAGGTAGTACTGCTGTTTGCAACCATGCTGCAGTGGATGAACCCGGGTCTTTTGAATCTGATGGCACTGCGGGAAGTTACCGTCGTGCTGATTCCAATTGTTTCCATCGCAATTCTGGCAGTGGGCTACTGGAATGCCCGACGTACGGCCGCGGTGGTTTCAGTGGATGTACCGGTTAACAATTTGCCCGAAGCGCTGGTGGGATTTCGCATAGCGCAGATCAGTGACATACATGTGGGTCCGACTATCAAGGAGGCGTATCTGCAACGCATAGTCCATCGCGTCAATCGGTTGCAGGCCGACGTGGTGGCCATTACCGGCGATCTAGTGGACGGACCCGTTCAACAACTGGCGTCGCTGGTGGAACCCTTGCGCGGTCTACATTCCACATACGGCAGCTTCTTTGTCACCGGCAATCACGAGTACTACTCGGGTGCCCATGCATGGATCAATGCCTTGCGCATGCTGGGTGTCACTGTATTGATGAATGAACACGTAGTGATTGACCACGGCCTTGGCAGCAACACACATGCATCTGCATCCCTGGTTCTTGCCGGCGTGACGGACTACAGTGCCCACCACTTCGATACCAGCCATCAAAGTGACCCACACAAGGCCATTGCCAATGCACCTACCGATGCAGGATTCAAGCTGTTGCTGGCACACCAACCGCGTAGCGCCGATGCTGCGGCAAAGGCTGGATTTGACCTGCAACTCAGCGGACACACCCATGGCGGTCAATTCTGGCCGTGGCCACACTTCATACGGCTGCAGCAGCCCTTCACTGCGGGACTGCAAAAGCTGCGCAACATGTGGATCTATACCAGCCGCGGAACCGGGTACTGGGGACCACCCATGCGCCTGGGTGCCCCTTCCGAGATAACCTTGCTACGGCTGATTCGTGAGCAGGACGCAAATCCTGCCTGAGGCAGGCTAGCGGGCGTCCGGCAATTCGATCTTGACTTCCAGAACTTCCAGATTGTCCTGACGCTCGAGATTGACCTTGATATCGTCGGGATTGATCTTGATGTATTTGCTGATCACTGCCACCAGGTCACGCTGCAAGTCCGGCAGATAGTCCGGTGTTGCGGCGCTGCGGCCACTGCGCTCGTGCGCCAGAATGATCTGCAAACGCTCCTTGGCCACACCGGCTGTTTTCTTTTTTTCGCCCAGCAGAAAGGAAAGAAACGACATGGTTTATTTTCCCCCGAACAGGCGTTTGAGCAAGCCCTGTTTGGGTGCGTCGATGAAACGCATGGGTTTGTCTTCGCCGAGGAAACGAGATATCACGTCCTTGTAGGCTTCCGAAACATCGCTGCCCTGCATATGCACGGCCGGCACGCCCTGGTTGGACGCTTGCAGCACCGATTCGCTCTCGGGAATCACGCCAATCAGCGGTATGCGCAAGATGTCCTTGATGTCGTCAAGCGAAAGCATCTGGCCCTGGTCCACGCGGGAGGGGTTGTACCGCGTGATGAGCAAATGTTCCTTGATCGGTTCACCACCTTCCATGGCACGCTTGGTCTTGCTCGACAACATGCCCAGAATGCGATCAGAGTCGCGCACAGAAGAGACTTCCGGGTTGGTCACCACCAGTGCCTCATCCGCGAAGTGCATGGCCATCAGAGCCCCGGTTTCAATGCCGGCAGGGGAGTCACACACAATGTACTCAAAGCCCATGGCCGCCAGATCGGCAAGAATTTTTTCCACACCGTCCTGCGTCAGTGCGTCCTTGTCACGTGTTTGCGATGCAGCCAGCACAAACAGGTTTTCACATTGCTTGTCCTTGATCAGGGCCTGGTTGAGATTGGCTTCACCATGGATCACGTTGATCAGGTCGTACACCACACGGCGCTCACAACCCATGATCAGGTCCAGATTGCGCAGGCCCACATCGAAGTCAATCACTGCGGTCTTGTGCCCGCGCAATGCCAGGCCGGTTGCAAAACTGGCGCTGGTCGTGGTCTTGCCAACGCCACCCTTGCCAGAAGTCACCACAATGATTTTTGCCATTTCGGGTTTCTTTCCAGTATTAAATTCAAATCAACTTTTGAGCGGTTCGAAGAGCAATTTGTCTTGTCCGCCTTCGCTTGAGAGCCGCACCTGAGCCGGCTTGCCTGCCACATTTTCGGGCAAAGGCGATTCACTGGTGCGATACACACCAGCGATGGAGATCAGCTCCGGCTCCAGACACAGCGAAAAAATGCGTGCCCCCGTGTTTCCACGGGCACCTGCCATGGCCTTGCCGCGCAGGGGTGCATACACATGGATATTGCCATCAGCCACCACTTCTCCGCCTTGGTTAACCATGGCCAACACCACCAGGTCGGCGCCCCTGGCATAGATCTTCTGACCAGAACGCACCGGCTTGTCGATGACCATGGTGCCGGGTCCTGGCACTTCACGCACCACGGTTTCTATGGCTTGGGGAGTGCTTTTTGTCGCCTGTTTTGACTTGATGACCTCCATCGGCGCTTGCACCAATCCCGATTGCAACAGAGTTTGCGTCCAAGATTGCGGTTCACCCCTGAAGGCCACGGGGACCAAGCGGCAGGAGCGCAAAGCCTGCACCAGCTTCGATATATCGACGTAATCCAGGTCTCTGCGCAAGGCTGAAAAGTCCAGTACCACCGGATCATTGTCGAAAAAATCCGGGCTTTCACCCCCCGCTCCAAACTGCTTGCTGACATCGGCGACCACAGTGTTCCAGACCTCGGTTTTGATGAACAAGGCGACCAGGGATAACTGGGCGCTCTTGATTTCAAAACTTGAGGTATTGGGCTGGGAATTTGTGCCTGAAGGCTTGACGGTCATGAAGGTGAAACAAAGCCTGTGGCTGCAACAAAACAGGCCAAATCTTACTTGATCGTGGGCCGGCAAAGCGAAGCTATGCACAACAACATTTTTGTTTTTTTGAGTGCCTGGTTTCCTGTCTTCTTATCTTCTTTTATTAGATACAGAGTAGTAGTCGTAGATAGAGCAAACGCTGTTTGTGTGGACAAGCCATTTTTCTGGATTGAAATCATGGGCTTAGCTACTTTTGAAGCATGTTGGTGAGTCTGCGTTCGAGGTGTACCCGCAGACTGGATAACTCGGGGCATTCTGTCCATCCTGTGGATAAGTGCACGGTTATGCCAGAACTATCCACAGTGTTGTTACTTGACATGCTGACAATGGTCGGGATTTTTCGGGTGCTTCTGATTCATGGAACAAGAGTTGTGACGGTAGGTTAAAAAAGCGGATACTTGATGCACAAGCAAATGCAGTTGCCATTCCGGAGTGAGGCCTTTGAATGGGCTGTCTGGTTGCACAAAAAGCGATACAAAACGCAGCAGGTAGGTCCAGTTATGAGTGAAAAAAAACCATTTGAAGTTGCCAGGGAAACGCTCAAGCAGTTGACAGCCCGCAAGCTTGCTCCCACGCCTGTGAACTACAAGGCCATCTACAACGAGATCGCCGGTATTCCCTCGGTGGAGCAATTCCCTATCAATGAACTGCGTAGCATCGCCACTGCCTTGCAGGCCAAGACACCGGGGCAGCAAAGACAGAAGGGCCTACTGGAATCCGCCATTGAGCGCATGAATTGGGACGGTGTGCGCGCTGCCATGGTTGCCTATTCCGGCTTTACTCCGGTTGGTGGCAACGAATCTGCGGGTAGCGCCGGTGTGCCGATTGCTGCTGTGTCGAGCGAACCCGTGTCAGCACCGGCCCTGACCAATGAGTTTCTGTCTCACATCGGCCGTCTCATTGAGTATGCACAGCCTGCCTTGGGTACGGACGATGCACGGTTTGTGGAACAAACCCATCAGTTGACCAAGATGCTGAGGCAACCTGGTGTGGACGTGACAGCAGCCAAGCAGATGCTGGTCAACTACAGCCACCGTCTCTCTTTCGTGGCCGAGGATCAGGCGGAAATCAAGAAGACGCTGCTCAAGTTGCTCAATCTTGTTTTTGAGAACATTGGTGACCTTGGGGTGGAAGACCAATGGCTCAGTGGCCAGATGGATGCACTTAAGGCAGCGTCCACGGAGCCATTGAGCCTGCGTCGCCTGGACGATGTGGAACGTCTGCTCAAGGACGTGGTCCACAAGCAGAAGGATGCCAAGCAAAGAACCCTGGAAGCGCAAAGTGAAATGCGCCAGATGCTGGCAGCTTTCATTGAGCGGCTATCGCAGATGTCGCAATCCACCGGTGCCTATCAGGAAAAGCTGGAAGAGAGTGCGCGCCTGATTGAGTCAGCCAAGACGCTTGCTGAAATCGCACCGGTACTCAAGGAAGTGGTGGGGGCAACACGTGTCATTTCCCAGGACGCTTTGCATGCGCGTGATGAGTTGCAAACCATGCGGGAACAGGCCAACAAGACACAGGCCGAAATTGCCAAATTGCACCAGGAGCTCGATCGCGTCAGTACCCAGGCGCGCCATGACCCATTGACTGGTGCCCTGAATCGACGCGGTTTGGAAGAAGCGTTAGAGAAGGAAATATCCACGCTGCGCCGCAAGGAAACGCCGCTGAGCATTGCCATGCTGGACATTGACAACTTCAAGGCAATCAACGACGCAAAGGGCCATGAGACCGGTGACTCGGCGCTGGCGCACTTGGCCCAGGTGGCACGTGAGTGCATGCGCCCGCAGGACACGCTGGCGCGTTTTGGTGGTGAGGAGTTTGTCATTCTTCTGCCCGATACTCCCCTGGACAAGGGAGTGGAGGCGATGACCCGTTTGCAACGCGAGCTGACCAAGCGTTTTTTCCTGGCCGGTACCGAAAAGATGTTGATTACCTTCAGTGCCGGCGTGGCGCAATTGGCCAGTGATGAACCGGGCATGGAAGGCATACGCCGTGCGGACCAGGCCATGTACCTTGCCAAGCGCGCGGGCAAGAACCGTGTGGTCGGTGCCTGATCAGGCTACGACATTCTTCATATCGAGAGCAACACCATGGCTTATCTGATTCTGGGACTGGTCCTGTTTCTGGGTGTGCATTCCGTGCGGATCTATGCCGACGGATGGCGCACGCAGACCATTGCCCGCGTGGGAGAGAACGCCTACAAGGGTGCTTATTCCGTGATGTCCCTCCTGGGTTTCGGTCTGATTGTCTGGGGCTTTGGCATTGCGCGTGATACGCCCACACAGATCTGGTTGCCACCCCAGCCCATGCGCCATATTGCAGCGCTGTTCAATGTGATTGCCTTTGTTCTTCTGACAGCAGCCTATGTGCCTGGCAATGCCATCAAGGCGCGAGTGCACCACCCCATGGTGTTGGGCGTCAAGACCTGGGCTCTGGCGCACCTGATTTCCAATGGCACCCTGGCTCACATGGTGCTGTTTGGTGCCTTCCTGGCCTGGGGTGTGCTGGACTTCATTAGTTCACGCCGTCGCGATCGTGCGCAGAACACGCAGTACCCTGCTGGCACGGCTAATGCCACGCTGGTGACGGTTGTTGTGGGAGTGATTGCAGCCGGATTGTTTGCCGTGTGGCTGCACGGCCTGCTCATAGGCGTCAAGCCGTTCGGCTAGGGCTTGTTGTCGGGACTTCAGCGGGTCAGGTACCACTGGATCAGGTACTTGGCTACAAAGCCCACCATGCCAAACGCCAGCCCGAGAAAAATCACAAAGGTGCCAAAGCGGCCAGCCTTGGACTCCCAGGCCAGATGGCCGATGATGAACAGCATATAGAGCATGAACCCGCCCACCCCGAAGGTGAGGCCAAAGGTTGCGATCTGCTCTTCAGAAAAACCAAACATTAAAGATTACCAAACTGACTATCGGGTGCGGACAGAGCCTCTCGGGCCTCGATATGGGATACGTCGACCAAGTCGCGATAAGCATGCCAACTGGCGTGCCCCAGCATGGGGATGACAGGTACCAGACCCAACAGCAGTGAGCCCAGACCCAGCATTGTAAAAACCATGATGATGGCGGCCCAGAGCGCCATGGGTGCCGGGTTTTCCAGCACGGTTTGCCAGCTGGTCAATATGGCCTGCATCAGCGTCACGCGGCGATCCAGCAGCAGCGGCATGGCTACCACGCTGGAGGCGAACAGGGGAGCGGCCATCACGCCGCCCACGGCCAGCCAGATCTCGAACAGCCAGTTGTCGGACGCCAGCACCACGTGGTGCACAAAGTCTAGCGGGCTGTTGATGGGAACAGGCGCCAGCAGGGTGATAAGGGCGGCAGACGTGAGCACCCAACCGGTGGCTGCCGCACCAAGAAGAAGACCGAACTGCACCATGCACCAGTAGTCACTGTCCCATTTGTTGAAGTGGCTGTGCTGCCAGTTCAACCAGGTTTTCAATACGACGGACAGATTGGCTTTTTCCCGACGCTCTATGGCCCGGCTCAGGGCATACAAGCCGGTTGCCAGCACGGGAGCGATGACCATGAAGCCCGACAAGGCGCCAGCCAGCAGCCAAAAACGATGGCGGGCAATCGCAATGATGATGATGCCGGCAATCGTGAGCGCCAGTCCATGGAACACGCTGACCCAGCCTGAGCGGACCACGTCGCGCAAACCTTGCACCAGCCAGATCAGGGGTTGCATCATCCCAATGGTCTTGATCCTGGGTGCGCTGTTGGATGGTGTGGGAGTAGGCATGGCGATAAGGTGAAGAGTGTAGTGCCGACTTCATCTTAGCGGCTTGATGCCAGTCAAGTGGGTAGGGGATGCACCAAGAAAAACGCCTTGATGGTCAGCATTCCATCAAGGCGTTTCCAGAGGACCGAACCGTGCACTGCGCACGGTCGCGCAAGCCTATGGCTTGGGTGGCGTCAAGGCCTTGCTGCTGGTATCCGCAGGGTGCATTTTGTGGAAGCGTTCTCCACGCTTGTCCATCCTGGCGTGCTCTGCGTCAAAGGTCTTTTGCTGTTCCGGTGTCAGAGCCGCATAAAAGGTCTTGGTCGCATCGGCGCGTTTGTCCATTTCAGCTTCCATGGCCGCCATGTGCTCCTTGCGCAGTGCACGCATCTTGTCGATACGTTCGGGGGTGGTGAGCTTGTCCAGTTCGGCGCGGTCGGGGCGTGTTCCAGGCAGATTGCTTGGCGGCTTCATGCTCTCGGTGAAGGCGTTCCAGGCGGGTTCCTGGCTGGCAGTGATCTTGAGCTTGGCCTTTAGTTCCGACAGATGCTTGGCATGCATTTGGGCCATCTTGGCCGGGTCCCGGTGCATGCCGTCGGGGCCCATGGGACCGGCATCCATTTGTGCAAAGGCGGCACCGGTAGCAGTTGCCATCACACCTGCGAGGACCAGAGATTGAATCAGTTTTTTCATGGTGTTTCCTTGTATTCAGAGGGGTCGGAGCGAACATCGGCTTCAACCTGGAGTCCAGTGTGCGCCCCCTTTGTATCGCCACGATGGTGCGGCGACAAGGCTATGTAAAGTTGCATGAAAAAGCGGCATGCGCTTGCGTTGACAATAGGCCCTCGCGCAGCAAATCCTGCGCAGTCAACAAGAAGGAAATCTGTGTTCAAGAATGTGATGATGTACCGCATGCTGTCTCCCTGGAGCGTGACGGTTGCGCAGCTGGAAGCGGCACTGGAGCCGGCCCGTTTTGTGGAGTGTGCAGGGTCCCAAGAAAAGTCAGTGGGTTGGGTGGAGCCGCGCGGTGTGGCCCATGGCCCCTTGGTCGAAGTCGTGGGCGGACAGTGGATTCTCAAGCTGATGGTGGAGAGCAAGGTTTTGCCCGCCTCGGTGGTCAAGCGTCGTGCGCAGGAGCAGATTGCCCAGATTGAAGCCACCACCGGACGCAAACCTGGCAAGAAAGAGTCGCGCGAAATCCAGGAAGATGCCCGCATGAGCCTGCTGCCTATGGCCTTTACCAAGCAGGGTTCGGTTACGGTGTGGATCGATCCTCAGGCCGCACTGCTGGTGCTGGATGCAGGCAGCCAATCGCGCGCTGATGAAGTGATGACCTGCCTGGTCAAGGCCATCGATGGTTTTGCGGTGAAGCTGATAGACACCCAGGTTTCACCGGCTGCGGCCATGGCCCAGTGGCTGGCGACCAAGGAAGCCCCACCGGGCTTTACCGTGGACCGCGAATGCGAACTCAAGGCGGCCGATGAATCCAAGGCCGTGGTGCGTTACACCCGCCATGCGCTGGATACGGACGAGGTGAGCGAACACATTGCCCAGGGCAAGATGCCCACCCGTCTGGCGCTGACCTGGAATGACCACGTGTCCTTTGTGCTGACCGAGGCGTTGCAGCTCAAGAAGGTTGCGGTGCTGGATGTGGTGTTTGAAGCTGCCGCTGCACTTTCATCGGACGGCAAGGACGACAACTTCGATGCCGATGTGGCCATCGCCACGGGAGAGCTGCAAAAGCTCATTCCCGATCTGCTGGAGGCGCTGGGCTCCGAGGTGCAGGGCACACCTGCAGCATAAGCAGCCCCTGCGGGCTGCTAGGCGGTGCAAGTGCGCTTAATCGTGGCGATCCCAGCCACGGTGTTCACCACCACGATGGTCCCAGTCGTGACGTTCCCAGCGGCGCTCATCCATGTAGCGACCATGCTCGCCCCAGCCGTGGCGACCATAGTCCGGAGCCGGGTAGTAGTTGACGCGCTCCACCACGCGGTAACCATATACAGGAGTTGGGCGGGGTGGCTCGGTGTAGACCACGGTGCGCTGCGGTTCGTGACGACGTTCGCCGTTGCTGGCAATCACTACACCCGTGGCACCGCCAACGGCTGCACCGATCACGGCACCGTCACGGCCGCCCACCGACTGGCCGATGAATGCGCCGGCCACTGCGCCCAGTCCGCCACCCAGGATGGGGTTGAGGTTGTCAGCGTGTGCGCCCATGCCGGCCAGGGCCAGCGCCAGGGTGGCGGCAATGCGCGTCGTCGTGCGAAGGTGTGTAGTGGTCAACATGGCAGCTAGGGGCTGAAGCCCATACCGACAGAAGTGCCGGTTTATGGCTGTTCAACGGCAACCGCTGCCCCGCGATGACGCTATTAACAAGGTCTTACAACTTGGGATACCTCGTTACGCGACGACGTAGCCTTCTTCCGTGATGGCATGTGCCAAGGCCTCGCGCGGTTGTTCGGAGACCACTTCCACCCGGTTCTGGGGGCGGTCAATCTGCACTTGCGCTTGGGGGTCGACCTGCAAAATGGCCCGCGTCACGGCCTTTTCGCAATGGCCGCAGGTCATTCCGGTAACGGTAAAAGTCTGGTTCATGGCATTTCCATTCAAGGTGATTCAGATAAGGGCATAGTGTGAACCTTTCCACTATGGCAAAGTCAAGCGCCCATGAGGCTTGTGGTGCCGATCAGCAAAACACCTTGACCTTGCAACCGTGGGAAGCTTTAGGCTCCTGTCTATGAACAACGAACCCACTACGACAAGTATTGATCTAGGCATTGGTGGCATGACCTGCGCTTCCTGCGTTGCCCGGGTCGAGCGTGCCTTGAAGAAGGTGCCGGGCGTGGCTCAGGCCACCGTCAATCTGGCGACCGAGTCGGCCCGCGTGGAGCTCCGCGTGGGCGAGCCTGCGGTGGGAGGTGGGCCTGTGCCTGCCGACAACATGGAAGCCCGCTTGCGCCGCGCCGTGCGCGATGCTGGCTATGAGCCGCGTGCGGCCGATGCCATGCTGCGGCCCGGTGAGCAGTCGCGCTGGCAGGGTTTTGCGCCCATCGCCTGGGGGCTGGCGCTCTCTGTGCCGCTGGTTTTGCCCATGCTGGGCGAATTATTGGGTTATCACTGGATGCTGCCCGCGCTGTGGCAGTTCCTGCTGGCCACACCGGTGCAATTTGTGCTGGGCGCGCGCTTCTACAAGGCGGGCTGGCACGCGCTGCTGGATTGGAGCGGCAATATGGATTTGCTGGTGGCCGTGGGCACAACCGCAGGCTGGGCGCTGTCGGTCTGGCTCTGGCTCACGGCGGAGCCCGGTGCCATGGTGCATCTGTACTTTGAAGGGTCGGCGCTGGTGGTGACACTGGTGCTGCTGGGCAAATGGCTGGAAGCAGGAGCCAAACGCCAGACCACTTCAGCCATACGCGCCCTGCATGCGCTGCGACCGGAGACGGCCCATTTGGTGGGTGTCGATGGCGAAACGGATGTGCCGGTGGAAGAAGTGTTGCCAGGGGATCGGCTGGTGGTCAAGCCGGGTGAACGCTTTGCCGCCGACGGCGTGGTTCTGGAAGGGCAGACCCAGGTGGATGAATCCATGCTGACTGGCGAATCCCTGCCGGTGGCCAAGGAGCCGGGAAGTCTGCTCACGGCCGGTTCCATCAACGGCGATGGCTTGGTGCACATGCAGGTGCAGGCGGTGGGCGCCGATACGGTGCTCTCCCACATCATTCGCCTGGTGGAAGACGCTCAGGCGGCCAAGGCCCCGATTCAGCGTCTGGTGGACCAAGTCAGCGCGGTCTTTGTGCCGGCGGTGCTGGGCATTGCGCTGGTGACCCTGCTCGGCTGGTGGTTCAGTGGCCATAGCTTTGAGCTTTCCCTGATCAACGCGGTGGCAGTTCTGGTCATTGCCTGTCCCTGCGCCCTGGGACTGGCCACGCCGGCGGCCATCATGGCCGGCACCGGTGTGGCGGCTAAATACGGCATTCTGATCAAGGATGCGGAAGCACTGGAGCGCGCGCACAAGGTGGACACAGTGGCCTTTGACAAGACCGGCACGCTGACGGTGGGCAAGCCCAAGTTGCTGGAACTGGCGCCAGTGCCGGGTGGAGATCGCACTGAGGCATTGCAACTGGCAGCGAGTCTGCAAAGCGGCTCGGAGCATCCCCTGGCGCGCGCCGTGCTGGCATTGGCCACCAAGGAAGGGTTGCCACTGGCAACGCCGACTGATGTCAGTGCCGTGCCTGGTCGCGGCATGCAGGGCGTAGTGCAAGGCAAGACCTTGCTGCTGGGCAGTCTGCGCTGGATGGAGTCGCTGCAGGTGGAGCTGGGCGCGTTGGCAGCGCAGGCGGCGTTGTGGCAGTCGCAGGGGTTCACGGTGTCCGCATTGGCCGAGCGTGTGGTGCAGCCCGGTGCCCAGCCCGATGGAGGAACTGTGGTGCTGCGTGCCCTGATGGCCTTTGGGGATGAGCCCAAACCTGCTGCGAAGCAGGCGCTGGCTGAACTGCGTGCCCGCGGTCTGCGCCTGGTCATGATCTCTGGAGACAACCGCGGTGCCGCCGAGGCCATGGCGCGCCAACTGGGGCTCAAACCCGAAGACGGTGAGGTGCTGGCCGAGGTGTTGCCGGGGGACAAGGCGGCGCAGATTGCGCAGCTGAAGCAGGGTGGGCACACGGTCCTGATGGTGGGTGACGGTGTGAACGATGCGCCGGCCCTGGCGGCGGCGGACGTGGGCATGGCCATGGCTAATCCGGATGGCGGTGGCACCGATGTGGCCATGCATGCAGCGGGTGTGACGCTGATGCGTGGTGACCCGCTGCTGGTGGCTGCGGCACTGGATATTTCCGCTCGCACCGTGCGCAAGATCCGCCAGAACCTGTTTTGGGCATTTGCCTATAACGTGGCCGGCATTCCGCTGGCCGCTCTGGGTTTTCTGAATCCGGTATTTGCCGGTGCCGCGATGGCACTGAGCTCGGTCAGCGTGATGAGCAACGCCTTGCTGCTCAAGCGCTGGAAACCTTGAGGGGCCGACTTTGTCCGAAATCCCGCGCTCCCTGATCGCTTTGGCCCTGGCCCTTGCGCTGGGTGCAGCGGTATCGCTGGGTATCACCCGGTTTGCCTATGGACTGCTGTTGCCCACGATGCGCCAGGACTTGGGCTGGTCGTATGCGCTGGCCGGGGCCATGAATACCGCCAATGCGATGGGCTATTTTCTGGGCGCGTTGGCCTGCCCGTGGTTGATGCGCAAGTGGGGGCCTTCGCTGATGCTGTGTGTTGGCGCCCTGTTGGCAACAGCTTTCATGGTGGGCAGTGGTTTTGTGACGCAAACCGATGCCCTGTTGCTGCAGCGGCTGCTGGCGGGCATTGCCAGTGCTCTGGTGTTCGTGGCGGGGGGCTTGCTGGCTGCGCGGTTGGGCGCGCGTGATCCCTTGCATAGCGGGTTGCTGCTGGGGTTGTATTACGGCGGCACCGGTGTGGGCATTGCACTGTCCAGCATCGTAGTGCCCATGGCGCTGGATGCGGCACAGGCAGCTCTACACGGCTGGCGCTGGGCATGGTGGGCCTTGGGCGCGGTCTGCCTGCTATTCAGCCTGGTCTTGCTGTGGCCGGCGCGGGTGATGGCAGGTTGGGAAGCTCCCGCCTCGAACGCGTCGGGGCCTGCCGTGCACTTTCGCTGGCGCCAATTTGCCTTTGGCCTGAGTGGCTACACGCTGTTTGGTGTGGGCTACATCGGTTACATGACCTTTGTGGTGGCGTTGCTGCGCAGCCAGGGCCATAGCGCGACGGAGATCACCGTGTTCTATGCCCTGCTAGGCCTGGCCGTGATGGCGTCTTCCCGCATATGGGCCAGCCTGTTGAGCCGCCACCATGACGGGCGCCCTATGGCCTTGCTCAATGCGCTGTTGGGTCTGGCCACGCTGCTGCCGGCGTTAACGCAGTCCTGGGGCTGGGTGCTGCTATCCGGCATGGTGTTTGGCGGGGTGTTTCTGTCGGTGGTCGCATCGACTACCGCGCTGGTACGCCATAACCTGCCGCATACCGCCTGGGCCTCCGGCATCAGCGCGTTCACAGTGGTGTTTGCTGCGGGTCAGATCATTGGCCCGACGGTGGTGGGCTGGATCGCAGACGGAAGCGGCGGGCTGGAACGCGGGCTGGTGTTTTCAGCCAGTGCACTTTGGCTGGGCGCCGCGCTGGGCTTGCGCCAGCGTGCGCTGCCAAAGTCTGCGGCGCATTAGCCGCAGACTTCTGAGAACGAGTTACTTGAGCAGGCCTTCGGCCTTCATGGCGGCTTGCACGGCCGGGCGGGCGGCAACGCGTGCACGGAAAGCCAGCAGGTTGGGGTAGCCGGAGAGGTCCACCGACAGGAACGGCGCCCAGTTGGTAACCGTGAACAGATAGGGGTCGGCCACACTGAAATGGTCGCCCAGCAAATACTGTTTTCCAGCCAGTTCGCCGTCCACCCATTTCAGGCGACCGTGCAGACGCTCCAGCAGCACGGGTTTGAATTCGGCTGGTGTGGCGGGGTTGAACAGAAAGCTAAAGCCGCCTTTGTGCAGTTCGGTGCCGATCATGGTCAACCATTCCTGTAGCTTGTAGCGCTCAAAAGTGCCGTTGGCCGGTGCCAGCTGTTTGGCGGGAACGAGGTCGGCGATGTACTGGACGATTGCCGGACCTTCGTGCAGGCGGCGGCCATCATCGAGTTCCAGCAGAGGCACATAGCCCAGGGGATTGATGGTGTAGTAGTCGGTGCCGTCTGCCAGCTTGTGAGTCTTGGTGGGTGCGGAAACGGCTTCGAACGCCAGGCCGGATTCATACAGAGCAATATGGGGGGAGAGCGAACACGCGCCGGAGGAGTAATAGAGTTTCATGCTGCACCTTATAAAAGTTATGGGGTTGGAGGCTGCCTCAGTCGGGGGCCTGAGACAGGGCGCCATGGTATTCGGATTCAGCGACTCTTGCCGGACCCGGGCTCTTTACCGCGTGTTCAGCCGGCCTTAACGTGGCGGCAGGCTGTGTGGCATAGAGTAGGGGTTTCTCAACTATTTCTTGTTCCGATGCAAACCAAGACAAGCCCCGTGTCACGCTACAGCACACCCAGCGTGGTCATGCACTGGCTGATGCTGCTGGCATTCATAGGCCTTTATGCGGCCATCAACCTGACCGACGTCTTTCCCAAGGGGAGTGATGGCAGGCAGTTGCTTAAGAACGCGCATTTTTCATTGGGACTTCTGGTGTTCGCGCTGGTGTGGTTGCGCATTGTGTTCCGTTTGATGGGCACGACTCCGGCCATAGTCCCTGAGCCACCCGCCTGGCAGGAGAAGCTGGCCAAGCTGGGCCATCTGGCACTCTATGTCCTGATGGTCGTGATGCCCTTGATTGGCTGGGCTGCCCTGAGTGCACGTGGCAAACCCATTCCCTTCTTTGGCCTGGATTTGCCCGCGCTGATGGGAGAAAACCGGGAACTGGGCAGCACCCTGAAGGAAATCCATGAGTTGGGTGGAAACATCGGTTATTTCCTGATTGGCGGCCATGCTGCCGCGGCGCTGTACCACCACTATTTCATGAAAGACACTACGTTGCTGCGCATGAAGCTCGGCTAATTGCTCTGGCACCGGCTGTGGTGGCTGGCGTACTGCTATAGAATTAATAGCAAAAACCTCTTGCTGCGGATTCTGAAATGGGCTTCGCAATAGCGCGAGAGGGGTGGGTTCGTGGATCAAGGGGCATGGCCGAATTCCGGGGTACTGCCTGAAATTGCAGCAAACGGTAGAATCGCAGGCTCCCCCTCCTGCCTGTTTGCGCCGCGCCTTCTGCGCCGCGCCCCATTGGATCCACCATGCTCTACCCAGATTATTTCGATGTCATCGTCGTTGGCGGCGGCCATGCCGGAAGCGAAGCGGCATTGGCTGCTGCGCGCATGGGCTGCAAGACCCTGCTGCTGACCCACAACATCGAGACCCTGGGTCAGATGAGTTGCAACCCTTCCATTGGTGGGATTGGCAAAGGTCATCTGGTCAAGGAAGTGGATGCACTGGGCGGCGCCATGGCGCTGGCGACCGACGAGGCCGGCATCCAGTTCCGCATTCTCAACTCCAGCAAAGGTCCGGCCGTACGTGCCACTCGCGCCCAGGCGGACCGGGTGCTGTACAAGGCGGCCATACGCCGCATGCTGGAGAACCAGCCCAATCTGTGGCTGTTCCAGCAGGCGGTGGACGACCTGTTGGTAGAGGGGGAGCGGGTTGTCGGTGCCGTGACGCAAGTGGGCATCCAGTTCCGCGCACGTACCGTGGTGCTGACTGCCGGGACCTTCCTGGATGGCAAGATCCATGTTGGCCTGAACAACTATGCGGCCGGCCGCGCTGGGGACCCGCCCGCGGTTTCCCTGAGCGCACGGCTGAAGGAGCTGCAACTGCCGCAAAGCCGCCTCAAGACGGGCACCCCGCCGCGCATCGACGGGCGCAGCATCGACTTTTCCAAGTGCGAGGAGCAGCCCGGTGACGGCATGCCCGGTGGCATGAGCGCCCAGATGCCGGTGTTTAGCTTCATGGGTAATGTGCAGATGCACCCGCAGCAAATGCCGTGCTGGATCACCCACACTAACGCACGCACGCATGAAATCATCCGCAGCGGCTTTGACCGCAGCCCCATGTTCACCGGCAAGATCGAAGGGGTAGGGCCGCGCTACTGCCCCAGCGTGGAAGACAAGGTCAACCGCTTTGCCGACAAGGACAGTCACCAGATTTTTCTGGAGCCCGAAGGCCTGACCACGCACGAGTACTACCCCAACGGCATTTCCACCAGCCTGCCTTTTGACATTCAGCTGGCTTTGGTGCGCAGCATGCCCGGACTGGAAAACGCCCACATCCTGCGCCCCGGTTACGCCATCGAATACGACTACTTTGATCCGCGCTCGCTCAAGAGCAGTTTCGAAACCCGTCAGATTGGCGGCCTGTTTTTTGCCGGCCAAATCAACGGCACCACCGGCTATGAAGAGGCCGCAGCGCAAGGCCTGTTCGCCGGGCTGAATGCCGCGCTGCAGGCGCGCGCCATGGGTGGTGGCAACGATTCCGCCAGCGCCGCAGGAAGCATCACGTATACCGACAGCACTTGGCTGCCTGGCCGGGATCAGGCTTATCTGGGCGTACTGGTGGATGACTTGATCACCAAGGGTGTGACCGAGCCCTACCGGATGTTTACCAGCCGCGCCGAGTTCCGGTTGCAGTTGCGAGAGGACAATGCCGATGCCCGCCTGACCGAAGTGGGTCGCCAACTGGGGCTCGTGGACAACGCCCGCTGGGATGCGTTTTGCCGCAAGCGCGATGCTGTTTCACGTGAAACAGAACGTCTGCGCAGCATCTGGGTCAACCCGCGCAACCTGGCGCAATCAGATGCTGAGCGGGTGCTGGGCAAGGCGATTGACCATGAGTACAACCTGGCCGATCTGCTGCGCCGGCCGGATGTGAACTACGCCAAGCTGATGTCCTTGGCGGATGGCAAGTACGCCAATCCGGAGCTGCCCGTCGTGGCCGGGGAATCTGGTGCGGATACGGCAGACTTGGAGCGGGAAGCCTTCGTGGCCTCCGTGCTGGAGCAGGTGGAAATTGCCGCCAAGTATTCCGGCTACATCGATCGCCAGAAAGACGAGGTGCGGCGCGCATCCCATTACGAGAACCTGCGCCTGCCGGCTGAGCTGGATTACATGCAAGTCTCGGCCTTGAGTATCGAGGCGCGCCAGCGCCTGAACAAATACCGACCCGAAACCCTGGGCCAGGCCTCGCGCCTCTCAGGCATCACACCCGCCACGATCTCGCTGCTGCTGATCCATTTGAAGCGCGGTAATTTTCGCGGCTTTGCCGACAAGGGTGCGCTGGGTAGTGAAGCAGCCATTGCTGCCACGGCAGAGGCAAGCCACTGATGCGCGCCATGGAATCGGATCTGCGCGCAGGGGTTGCCGCGCTGAGACTGTCCCTGACGGGCGCACAAATTGCCCAATTGCTGGACTACATGGAGCTGATCGGCAAGTGGACCAAGGTCTACAACCTGACCGCCGTGCGCGATCCGGCGGAGATGCTTACGCACCATCTGCTGGACAGCCTGGCGGTGGTGTTGCCACTGCAAAGGCAGTTGGACCAGATGTCGGCAGCGGGTGCCCTGCGCGCAGATGCGCCGGTTCGTCTGCTGGATGTGGGCTCCGGTGCTGGACTGCCAGGCGTCGTGATCGCCATTTGTTGCCCGCAAGTTTCCGTGCACTGCGTGGATACGGTGGCCAAGAAGGCCGCCTTCATCCAGCAGGTAGCCGTGTCCTTGAAGCTGCCCAATCTGCGCGGTATCCATGCGCGCGTGGAGAATCTGACGGAAATCTACGACGTGGTCAGCTGCCGGGCTTTTGCCGCGCTGGCCGACTTTGTGAACTGGTCGGTCAAATCGCTGGCAGAGCAGGGCGTGTGGATGGCCATGAAGGGCAAGCATCCGGCGGATGAGATCGCGGCCTTGCCTGCGGGGGTGGAAGTGTTTCACGTGGAACCATTGGCGGTTCCGGGGTTGCAGGCTGAGCGCTGCATTGTCTGGATGCGGCATCCTCGCCTAGATTAGAAGACGTTTATTGCCGACAGTGTTGGCGGGATCAGGCGGCTTGGGTACTCTGCGCCGTTCGTGTCCCCCGGCCTTCGGCCTCCTCCTTTACCTCACTTTGCAGAGCACCCAAGCCACCTGATCCGAGGTGGTGCAGGCACGTAATCGATGCGAGCCAGTCCTCCTGCACAAGGGATGGGATGGGTGCCAAAGCGAGGTAAAGGAGGAGCAGAGGGCAACGCCCTCTGCGGGGGACACGAGCGGCGGTACCCATCCCATCCCTTGTGTGGGCGAATGAAAAGGCGCCATTCGAATCCGCTTCGTCAACCCAAGCTGCTGCCCAAAACAAGCACAACAAAAACCTAACGTAAACTCAGCTCTCCCTTTTGAAAGCCCCACCATGCTCGGCGTTACCGATTACGGCACTTTTGTCGTCACAGTCATTGTGTTTCTGGCCATTCCCGGACCAGGCAATCTGGCCCTGGTCACCAGCACCAGCAAGGGTGGCATGGCGGGCGGATTGGCGGCAACTTTGGGTGTCATTCTGGGCGACCAGGTCTTGATGTGGTCGGCTGTGGCAGGTGTGGCGGCCTTGCTCACCGCCTACCCGGAGGCCTTTGCCGCAGTGCAGTGGCTGGGTGCCGCTTATCTGGCTTGGCTGGGTGTGAAGATGCTGCTGGCCAAGCCCGGTGCAGCTCCAGTCATCCATATCAAGCCCGGCCATTATCTGCGCCAAGCCATGATGATCACCCTGCTCAACCCCAAGGCGATTCTTTTCTACATGGCCTTCTTCCCGCTGTTCGTGGACCAGGCGCACCAGCAGGGCGTGGTCACCTACGGCCTCATGGCTGCCACCATCGCGGCACTGACTTTTCTCTACGGGCTAGGCGCCACGCTGCTGACCTACTTCCTGGCCGAACGCATGCGCGCCAATCCCAGGATCGGACAGGTGCTTGAAAAAGTGGCCGGTGTCTTCCTGTTGGGCTTCGGTATCAAGCTGGCACTTTCCAAATAGGCACCATGAAAATATTCTGCATCGCCAACCAAAAAGGGGGAGTGGGCAAGACCACGACCACCGTCAACCTGGCAGCCGGTCTGGCAAAAGTGGGCCAGCGCGTGCTGATGATTGACCTAGACCCACAGGGTAATGCCACCATGGGTTCCGGCGTGGACAAGCGCAAGCTGGAGCTCTCGGTGTACGACGTCCTGCTTGAGTCTGCCACTATTGCCGAAGCCCGCGTGCAGAGCGATAAGCTCAAGGTCGCCGGTTGCGGCTACGACATCCTGGGCGCCAACCGCGAACTGGCCGGGGCCGAGGTGGAGCTGGTGGAAGTGGAGCGGCGCGAACGCCGCCTCAAGACCGCCATCGCCGCGGTGGCCACCGAGTATGACTTCGTGCTGATCGACTGCCCGCCGTCCTTGTCCATGCTCACGCTCAACGGACTGTGCTGCGCCCACGGCGTCATCGTGCCCATGCAGTGCGAATACTTTGCGCTCGAAGGCCTGACGGATCTGGTCAACACCATCAAGCAGGTCAAGGCCAACCTCAATGACGACCTGCAGATCATCGGTCTGCTGCGCGTCATGTTCGACCCGCGCATCACTTTGCAGCAGCAGGTCAGCGACCAGCTCAAGGCGCATTTCGCCGACAAGGTGTTTGATACCGTTATCCCGCGCAATGTGCGCCTGGCCGAGGCACCCAGCTACGGTGTGCCCGGCGTGGTGTTTGACATCAACTCCAAGGGCGCGCAGGCCTTTGTGGCCTTCGCTCAGGAGATGGTGGCCCGCATCCAGACGATGTAGCTATCAAATTTGTAGCAAATGATTTTCACTGAAGCCATGTCTGATCCCAAAGTGCTCCTCTTGCCCGGATGGCAAAACTCCGGGGATGCCCATTGGCAAAGCCGCTGGGAAGCACTGTATGGCGACCAGCGGGTGGAGCAGTATGACTGGATGCGTCCGCTGCGGGGTGACTGGATCGCGCGCTTGGAAGAAGTGCTGCTAGAGCAGACAGCGCCAGTGATCCTGGTGGCCCACAGCCTGGGCTGCATGCTGACCGCCGCCTGGGCCGCGCATTCACGCAACACCCAGAAGGTGCAGGCCGCCTTTCTGGTGGCGCCGGGCGATCCGGAACGCGAAGAGCTGCAAGGCGCGCTCAAGAGCTGGACGCCCATCGTCACCCACAAGCTACCGTTCCCCAGCCTTCTGCTGGGAAGCCACGATGATCCGTACTGCAGCTTTGAGCGTGCCCGCCATTTTGCCGACGCCTGGGGCGCGGAATTCATCGACTACGGCGCACGCGGCCATATCAACGCCGATTCAGGCCTGGCCGACTGGCCAGAAGGTCGCGCGTTGCTGCAGCGCCTGGTGCAGACCAGCGCACCTCAATAAATCACAACAAGGAAAACACCACATGGTTACCAAGAAACCCAAGGGCCTGGGCATGGGTCTGGAGGCGCTGCTCGGCCCCAAGGTCAAGGAGCTGGCACCGGGCGAGACTTCCGGCGTTTCCGGCGAGGGCCAACCCAGCACCTTGCCTTTGGGCGACATGGTGGCCGGCCAGTACCAGCCCCGTACCCACATGGATGAGGGCGCACTGTACGAGCTGGCCGAGAGTATCAAGGCGCAAGGCATCATGCAGCCCATCCTGGTGCGGCGCCTGACCGATGCACAGGCAGCCGCCAAGCGCCTGGAGCAGGGCAGCACCGGTGCGTCACGCCCTCTGTACGAAATCATTGCTGGTGAACGGCGCTTCCGCGCGGCCAAGCTGGCTGGGCTGGACACGGTGCCGGTGCTGGTGCGCGACGTGCCCGACCAGGCCGCCGCAGCCATGGCGCTGATCGAGAACATGCAGCGCGAAGACCTGAATCCGCTGGAGGAAGCGCAGGGTCTGCAGCGCCTGATCAAGGAATTCGGTCTGACCCATGAATCCGCCGCCCAGGCGGTGGGGCGCTCGCGCAGCGCCGCCAGCAATCTGCTGCGTCTGTTGAACCTGGCCGATCCGGTGCAGACCATGCTCATGGCCGGCGACATAGACATGGGCCATGCCCGCGCCCTGCTGGCGCTGGACCGCGCCACTCAGATCACCGCAGCCAACCAGATCGCCACAAAGAAGCTCTCGGTGCGCGAAGCCGAAAGCCTGGTCAAGAAGCTCAGCGCCGAATTCGCCCTGACCTCACCCAAGCCCAAGAAAGAAAAGTCGCGTGACATCAAGCGTGTGGAAGAAGAGCTGTCCGATCTGCTCATGGCGCAGGTGGACGTGCACATCAAGAAGCGCGTCAAGCGCAACGGCCGTATGGAAGACATGGGCGAGGTGGTGATCCAGTTCGGTTCGCTGGAAGAGCTCAACGGCCTGATTGAACGCCTCTCGCCGGGCGTATCGCGCTAGGGGCCTGAGCATGGCGCGCGCCAAGCTGTGGCCCGGGCATTGGCAATGGCCGCTGCCCGCTGTGCTGGCGTGGGCGCTGGCCTGGTTTCTGTTCAAGGCAATGGCGTCGCATGGATTTGCTGCCGGCGTGGCATTGGGTGCTGCGTCTGCCGTGGGCGTGGCTTGCAGCCTGTGGGGCGAAACCTGGTGGCGTCGTTTGCTGATTGGCGCGGGCTTCCCGTTGTCCCTGGCAATTCTGCTGACCTCATCCGGTGCCAGTGCCGTGCCCCCTTGGGCCTGGCTGGTGCCGTTGGTTTTGCTGCTGCTGGTCTATCCCATCAATGCATGGCGCGATGCGCCCGTCTTTCCCACACCGGCGGACGCACTGTTGGAGCTGCCGCGGCATGCAGCCCTGCCGGCCGGTGCGCTGATTCTGGATGCCGGATGCGGTGCCGGCCATGGTTTGCAGGCTTTGCGCACCGCCTATCCGGATGCAGTGCTGCATGGTTTGGAGTGGAGTTGGCCGCTGCGTTGGCTCAGCGCCATGCGCTGCCCTTGGGCGCGTGTGCGCCGGGGCAATATCTGGCTGGCGGACTGGTCGGACTACGACATGGTGTATTTGTTCCAGCGTCCCGAGAGCATGACACGCGCCGAACTCAAGGCCAGGGAAATGAAAGATGGCGCATGGCTGGTGAGTCTGGACTTTGAAGCAACAGATCTGCGCGCCACTGCCCGTTACCGCACACCCGGTGGCAAAATGGTCTGGGTGTACAGGGCACCGATGGTGGTGCTCTAAGGAGGACATCCATGGACTTACAGCCAACCGCAGAGGGTCGCACCCTCGATGCATTGCATGCGCACCAGGTCGCCCTGTTTGCAGTGGCCTCTCTGGCCGAATTGCGTGAGTCCGATACTGAAAGCCATCTGCTGCGTGTCAGGCACTATGTGCGGCTGCTGGCTTCCAAGCTGCAAAGCCATCCGTCCTTTGCAGGCCAGCTCACCGATGCCTACATCGAAGCACTGAGCGATGCCATTCCCATGTACGACCTGGGCACCGTGGCCATACCGGACCGCATCCTGCTCAAGCCCGGACGCCTGACCGCAGAAGAGCAGGCCATCATGTCTACCCATACGACCAAAGGCTTTGATGCCATTGTGCGGGCCGAAAAGTCACTGGGGCTGCTCTCGCCCATGCTGGCGCTTGCCAAGGAAATGACCTTGTCGCACCACGAAAAGTGGAACGGCAAAGGCTATCCCAAGGGCCTGTCGGAAACCCAGATTCCGGTTTCTGCGCGGCTACTGGCGCTGGCGGATGTGTATGACGCGCTGATCAGCAACAAGGTCTACCGCCAAGGCAAGACCTACCAGGAAGCTCTGGGCATCATCTTTAGCGAGCGTGGCCAGCATTTCGACCCCGATGTGGTGGATGCTTTCATGGAGCTCTCTGCTGAGTTCGAGGAAATTGCCCACCGCTTTGCCGACACCGAGCAGGACATGCAAAACAAGATCGACTACATGGCCAACGCCATTGCGGAGATTGCCGTCCTGTAGGTGCCCGGTGAAACGCTCGCCCTCTAAAGCGTAAAGATCTTCCCCGGGTTGAGGATGTTGTGCGGGTCCAGTGCCTGCTTGATGCCGCGCATCATGGCCACCGCGCCTGCACCCGCTTCATCGCGCAGGAATTCCATCTTGTGCAGGCCCACACCGTGTTCGCCGCTGCAGGTGCCGCCCAGCCGCAGCGCGCGCTGCACCAACTGGGTATTGAGGGCTTCGGCTGCCACGCGCTCCTGGGGTTGGTTCGGATCCAGCAGGTAGCCCATATGGAAGTTGCCGTCCCCCACGTGGCCGACCAGAAAGTAGGGGATGCCGGCGGCATCTGCTTCGGTGACGCAGTCCAGCAGCGCATCGGCCAGGCGTGAGATCGGCACGCAGGTATCGGTGCTGATGACGCGGCAGCCCGGACGCGACTGCACACCGGCAAAGTAGGCGTTGTGCCGCGCAGTCCACAGGCGGCTGCGCTCCTCGGGCGTGTGTGCCCACTCAAAGGCTTTGCCGCCATGGTCATGGGCGATGGACTGCACAGTCTGCACCTGCTCTTTCACGCCTTCCGGTGAGCCATGAAACTCCATCAACAGCAGCGGCGTCTCGGGCAGGCTGAGTTTGGAATGCCGGTTGACCATGGCAACGGTTCGGCCATCGAGCAGCTCGCAACGGGCAATCGGCACGCCCATCTGGATGATCTGGATGGTGGTGTTCACCGCATCGGCCAGACTGGCAAACGACACGCTGGCGGCCATCACCGCTTCTGGTAGGGGATGGAGTTTGAGCGTGATTTCCGTGATCACGCCCAGCGTGCCTTCGGAGCCCACCATCAGGCGGGTGAGGTCGTAACCCGCGCTGCTTTTCTTGGCACGTGTGCCGGTGCGTATGACTTCGCCGCTGGCCGTCACCACTTCCAGCGCCAGCACGTTCTCGCGCATGGTGCCGTAGCGCACCGCGTTGGTACCGCTGGCGCGGGTGGCACACATGCCGCCCAGACTGGCGTCGGCGCCGGGGTCTATGGGGAAGAACAGGCCGCTGCTTTTCACTGCCTCGTTGAGCTGCTTGCGTGTAACGCCCGGTTGCAGTGTGACCGTCAGGTCTTCGGCATGGATGTGCAGCACCTGGTTCATGCGCGACACGTCCAGGCTGATGCCGCCCTGCACCGCCAGCAGATGGCCTTCGAGCGAGGAGCCCACTCCAAAGGGAATCACCGGCACCCGGTACTGCGCGCACAGCTTCACCGTATCGGCCACATCCTGCGTGCTCTGGGCAAACACCACGGCATCGGGTGGCGGCACGTCAAAGGCAGACTCGTCGCGGCCATGCTGTTCACGCACGGCCATCGCTACGGAAAACTGTGGCCCGAAGCGGGCTTGCAGTGCGTCGAGCAATGCCTGGGGTACTTCGCGCAATTGCACGGATGGCATCAGGTGATCAGGGGGAATGGCAGCGTTCATGGTGGTCTCGGTCAATAATCCCATTTTGATCCAAGGACGCCGTCATGGGAAACCGCCTCACACAAATCGCCACCCGCACCGGGGATGCTGGCACCACCGGACTGGGGGACAACACCCGCGTCTCCAAGAACAGCTTGCGCGTGCACGCCATGGGCGATGTGGACGAGCTCAACTCCCAGATCGGTGTGCTGCTGTGCGAAGACATGCCGGAGGGCATCCGCACACTGCTGGTGGAAATCCAGCACCAGCTCTTCAACCTGGGCGGCGAGCTGTCCATTCCCGGCTACGAGTTGCTCAAGCCCGAAGCCGTGCTGGCGCTGGACCAGGCGCTGGAAGAGTACAACGCCGCCTTGCCCCGTCTGCAGGAGTTCATCCTGCCCGCCGGCACGCGCGCGGCGTCGCTTGCGCATGTGTGCCGCACGGTGGCCCGCCGCGCCGAGCGCGCCCTGGTTGCCTTGGGCAACGAAGAGGCCTTGAAGGAAGCACCGCGCCAGTACCTCAACCGCCTCTCGGACCTGATGTTCGTGCTGTCCCGTGCACTCAACCGTTACCGTACCGATGGCAGCGTGGGCGATGACGTGTACTGGAAGAGCGAGCGCATGGCCAAGGGCGCCGCGGAGTAAAGACCAGGCCTGTAGGCCGCGTCAGAGCGGCAGATTGAACGGCGTCACCACCTGCACGCCGGACAGGGTTGGCAGCGTGTGCGCAGGCCCGGCGCCATGGGCACGCATGATCTGCAGACAGGCCATGCGCATATCGTGCTGCAGGTCATGGTGCAGCACAGCGCTGAGTTGCCCGGCACGCAGCAGCGGCAGGTTGTCGGCATCCAGGTCATGGCCTATGAACACCCGGCAACGCCTGCCCGCTTTTTCGAAGGCCTGCAGGATGGCCGCATTGGCCCCACCAATCGAATACACGGCACACACCTGCGGGTGCTCGCGCAGGCGCTGCAGCACCAATGCCGCCGTGGCCTCATGCAGGCCCAGGCCTTCGCTGGCATCCACCGGCCGCAACAGCGGGTAGTGCTGGCCTAGCGCCTCGACAAAGGCGGCCTCACGCTCCTCTTCGCCACGAAAGCGCGTGCTGCTCAACGACACCAGCACACCAGCCTTTTTCCGGGTACCCAGCCACTGGCCCAGCAGGTAGGCGGCGGTTTGCCCGGCTGCGCGGTTGTCCATGCCCACATAGGCTAGGCGTGCGGAGCCCGGCAGATCGGTCACCAGCGTCACCACCGGGATGCCGCGTGCCTTGAGCCGTGCCACGGCCCCCACCATGCGCGCATCGTTGGGCGCCTTGAGCAGCACGCCGTGGCTGCCGCGTGTGGCGATCTTGTCCAGTACCGCTAGCAGCTCGGCCACCGGCAGCGACTCGTCCATGTGGTAGCGCGCGCGGAAGATGGCCGGATGCATGAGCGGCATCTCACGCTCCAGCGCATCGCGCACCACCTGGGCAAAGCGCGCCGGCGCCTGCATCACCACATCCAGCATGAACTTGCGGCCCTGCAGACCCACCTGCGCACTCTGGCGCTCCAGCTCGGCCACGGCCTGCTGCACGCGCCGCACCGTGTGGGCACGTACGCCCAGGCGCTGGTGCAGCACGCGGTCCACCGTGGCCAGGCTCACACCGGCCTGCAGGGCGATGGCTTTGAGCAGATGGGGGTGGGACATGGTGGGCAGGCCTTGGGTGGGATGCATCGGATTGTGCGCCAAGCCGATTCATTCTGAGGTGTTTTTGAGGTGTTTTGCTGCAACCGCACAGAGATGCCGTTCCTACACTGCAGCTACTTCGGAATTGACCCACATCACAAAGGTTCCCATGAACGCACCCATATCCCCTGCCCACGCAGCACCCGATGGCTGGCTGCATGCCGATGCTTGCCGTGTGGATGATCTGGACTGGCTGGTGAAGACGATCACCTTGGCGCAGGACTGCCCGCAAGCCAGCACGCTGTTGCACAACGTGCCGGTGTATGACGGTGCCGCCTTGCGTGCTGCGCTGTCGGCCGCCAGACAACCGCAACAGTGGCGTGCCGCGCTGATGGCCGAGTGTGCGCAGGTGTGGATGCATGGCCCCGGCGTGCTGGTGGTGCAGGGCCTGTACCCGGACACGGCTGTGGTGGACGCAGCTACCGCCGCGTTCAACGGCCTCATCGAAGAGTCCCGCCGCGCCGGCCATGCAGGCGATCACTTCGCCAAGCCGGGCGCCAACGACCGGGTCTGGAACGCCCTGGAAAAACTCTGCCTGCGCGCACCCGACGTGTTTGCCGCCTACTACGGCAACCCCATGCTGGCCATGGTGTGTGAAGCCTGGCTGGGCCCGGCCTACCAGGTCACCTCGCAGATCAACTGCGTCAATCCCGGTGGCGAGGCGCAGGTGGCGCACCGTGACTACCACCTGGGTTTCTTCACGGCCAAGGGGGCCGAGCGCTTCCCCGCGCATGTGCATCGCCTTTCGCCCATGCTCACCTTGCAGGGCGCGGTGGCCCATGTGGACATGCCGCTGGAGAGTGGGCCTACGCTGTACTTGCCGCACTCGCAAAAATACGAGGCGGGCTATCTGGTGGCGGGTGTGCCTGCCTTTCAGGAGTACTTCGACCAGCACCATGTGCAGCTGCCCCTCAAAAAAGGCGATGGCATCTTCTTCAACCCCGCGCTCATGCATGCGGCGGGCCACAACCGCTCGCACGACATACGGCGCATGGCCAATCTGCTGCAGGTGTCGTCGGCGTTTGGGCGCTGCATGGAAACGGTGGATCGGGTGCGCATGGCGCAAGCGCTATACCCCAGCCTGCTGCGCATGCGCGGCACGGCCAGCTCCACCTTGTCTGCGGAAGTGGAAGCAGCCATTGCCGCCAGTGCCGAGGGTTATGCCTTCCCCACCAACCTGGACCGCGATCCGCCCGTAGGCGGGTTGGCGCCGCAAAGCCAGCAGGACCTGCTGCGCAGCGCGTTGCAGCAGAACTGGAACGCAGCGCAGTTCAACACCGCATTGCAGGCCCAGGCACAGACACGGCTGAGCTGACTTCCGCCACCCCCATACCAACGACTCACAACAGGAGACACCATGACAAACACTTCTTCCAACGCCGCAGCGGCTCCCGCATCCCTGCAAGGCAAGGTGGCCATCGTGACCGGTGGTACCCAGGGCTTGGGCGCTGCCATTGCGCAGCTGTTCGCTCAGAGGCAAGCCAAGGGTGTGGTTATCTGCGGCCGCAACCAGACCAAGGGCGAGGCACAGGCAGCGCAGCTGCGCAGCCTGGGTACCGAGGCGCTCTACGTGCAGGCGGACCTGGGCAACGTGGAGGACTGCCGCAAGATTGTGCAGCAGGCCGATGCCGCGTTCCACCGGGTGGACGTGCTGGTCAACGCAGCGGCCATCACCGACCGCGGCACGATTCTGGATACCGAGCCCGCGCTGTTTGACCGCATGTTTGCAGTCAACGTGCGCGCACCGTTCTATCTGATGCAGGAGTCCATCCGCATCATGCGCCGCGAGCAGATCGCCGGTAGCATCGTCAACATCGGCTCCATGTCGGCCATGGCAGGCCAGCCCTTCCTCGCGGCCTATTGCACCAGCAAGGGCGCCCTGGCCACGCTCACCCGCAACACCGCCTACGCATTGCTGCGCAATCGCATACGGGTCAACGGGCTCAACATCGGTTGGATGGCGTCCGAGGGCGAAGACCGCATCCAGCGCGAGTTCCACCATGCCGACGACGACTGGCTGCAAAAAGCCGCCGCGGCACAACCCAATGGCCGTCTGGTAGACCCGCACGAAGTAGCACGCGCCGTGGCATTTCTGTGCAGCGAGGAGTCGGGTCTGATGACCGGCTCCGTCATTGAATACGACCAGTCGGTATGGGGCGCCTACGACGGTTCACCGCATCCGGTGGCGCCACTGTAAGCGGGCTACTTACTTCGGCGCCAGCACCGCCATGGTGATGCGCGATACGCAGCTCAGTTCGCCCGCGTCGTTGCACATGTCGATCTGCCATACCTGCGTGGTGCGGCCTATGTGCACGACACGCGCCGTCGCCGTGACCCAGCCGCTGCGCGCGCCCTTCAGGTGGTTGGCATTGATGTCCAGTCCCACCACCAACTGCCCCGGCGCGCAGCTGTAGGCCGCGCCACACGAGCCCAGGGTTTCGGCCAGCACCACCGACACGCCACCGTGCAGCAGGCCATACGGTTGGCGGGTATGCGCATTGACCGGCACGCGGCCGACGATGTAGTCGTCACCGACTTCCACGAACTCGATGCCGAGATGGGTTACGGCGGTATCCGCTGTCGCTTGCGCCAGGATGTCAACGGATATGGGCTGCTGCCAGATGGACATGGTGGATCACACTCCCAGAAAGCCTGCCAGTGTCTCATCGCCGGCAACTGCGTCCGCATTGCCACCCAACACCACCTGGCCCTTTTGCAGTACCAGGGCCTGGTCGCTGTGGGAGAGCACCTTGCGGTAGTCGCGGTCCACGATCAGGGTGGCGATGCCGCTCTTGCGGATCTCGCCGATCACGCGCCAGATCTCGGCCACGATCAGCGGGGCCAGGCCTTCGGTGGCTTCGTCCAGGATGATGAGCTCGGGGTGTGTCATCAGCGCGCGGCCAATCGACAGCATCTGCTGCTCGCCGCCGCTGAGCTGTGCGCCCAGATTGGTGAGCCGCTCCTGCAGGCGCGGGAAGGTCTGCATCACGCGTTCGAAAGTCCACTCCTTGCGGCCATCACGTCCGGGGCGTGCGGCCATCACCAGGTTCTCGCGCACACTCAGGTTGGGGAACACGCCACGGCCTTCGGGCACGTAGGCCACGCCCAGGCGCGCCACCTCATACGGCTTGGCCTTGGAGACGTCCTGGCCAAACAGGTTGATGTGCCCGTCACGCTGGGTCACATGGCCCAGCAGGGTGCGGATCAGCGTGCTCTTGCCCATGCCGTTGCGGCCCAGCAAGCCCATGGTTTTGCCACGGCCTATGCGGATGTCCACGCCATGCAGCACATGGCTGGAGCCGTACCAGGCGTGCAGGCCGCGCGCGTCCAGAATGGGTTCGGAAGCCGACATGATTAATGCTCCCCCAGGTAGGCGATCTGCACCTGCCGGTTGGTCTTGATGGCCTCGGGCGCATCGGTGGCGATGACGCTGCCGTTGACCATCACCGTCACGCGGTCGGCAATGCGGAACACGGCGTCCATGTCGTGTTCCACCAGCAGGATGGCGTGGTCCGCCTTGAGTTCATTCAACATGGTCAGCATGCGTTCGGTTTCTTCTGCGCCCATGCCGGCCAACGGCTCGTCGAGCAGCAGCACTTGCGGTTTGGTGGCCAGGCACATGGCGATTTCCAGCTGGCGCTTCTGCCCGTGCGAGAGCAGGCCGGCATGCAGGTTCTGCAGGTCGGTCAGGCCGCTGCGCGCCACCACCTCGCGCGCAATCGCGGTACTGATCGGGCAATGCTCCGCACTGCGCCACCACTGCCAGGGCTTCTGGTAGGTAGCTTGCGCTGCCAGACGGCAGTTCTCGAACACGCTGAAGCTGGGGTAGATGGTGTTGCGCTGGTAGCTGCGGCCCAGGCCGGCGCGGGCGCGGCGCGGTTGCTGCCAGTGGGTGACGTCCTGACCCATGAGCTCCACGCCACCTTCAGACGGCGGGAACTCGCCGGACAGGATGTTGATCAGCGTGGACTTGCCGGCCCCGTTGGTGCCGATCACGGCATGCACGCTGCCGCGTGTGAGTTCCACATTCACCTGATTGAGTGCCACCAGACCGCCCCAGCGGCGTGTGATGTTGATGCCGCGCAGCAGCACTTCGCTGGTGCTGGCGGACTGTGCGGGCGGGGTGTTTGTCACGATGCGGTTCACGGTGTTGCTCCACCTGTATTTTTTGCGCCCAGCAGGCGAGCGCGTATCTGCTGTGGCAGCCCCACCAGACCGCGCGGTAGGAACACCACGCTGGCAATGATGGACAGGCCCAGGCCCAGATGCCAGTGCTTGGCAAAGGCGCCAAAAATGGCTTCGGACTTGAACAACTCCTGCAGCAGCGCAAACGCAAAGGCACCGATCAGCGCGCCGCGCAAATGGCCTATGCCACCCAGGATGATCATGATCAGCACGGCACCCGAGAGGTGCCAGCTCATCATTTCCGGGTTCACAAAACCGTCCTTCACCGCGAACAGAAAACCGGCCAACCCGGCAATGCCGCCCGACACGGTGAACGCGGCCAGCTTGTAGGGGTAGGTGGAAAAGCCGGTGACGCGCATGCGCTGCTCGTTCACGCGGATGCCGGCCAGGGCGCGACCGAAGCGCGAGCGGTTGAGCACGCCCAGACCGCCGAAGACCAGCAGCAGACATACCAGCGTGAAGCCGTACAGGCTGGCCGCCTTGTCCAGGTCCAGCAGCTTGCCCAGCACCGGTTTCATCATCATGTAGATGCCGTCGGTGCCGCCACCCAGCGGCGTGTCGTGCACCACGTAGTAGGCCATCTGGGCAAAGGCCAGCGTCACCATGATGAAGTACACGCCCTTGGTGCGCAGCGACAGCGAGCCCACCACCAGCGCATAGGCCGCAGCGGCAGCCACACAGGCTGGCAGCAGCCAGAGCAGAGATGGCGAATCGCTTTGCGGCGAAAGCAGAACCGCGGCATAGGCGCCTATGCCGAAGAACGCCGCCTGGCCAAAACAGATCAAGCCGGTGGCGCCCACCAGTAGTTCCAGGCTGAGCGCAAAGATGGCGTACACCATGATCTTGGTGACAAAGTCGATGCCATAACTACCAGAGACCAAGGGGAACAGCGCCAGCAGCACAAAGCAGGCCCCAACGAAAACAAAACGTGTATTCATGGTGCTATGCGGCCTTGAACAAGCCGTCTGGCTTCCACAGAAGAATCAAGGCCATCAGCACATACACCAGCACGCCGGCGGCCTGGGGCAGTAGCACCTTGCCAAAGGTATCCACCACACCAATCAGCAGTGCTGCCAGGAGCGCGCCGCGGATGGAGCCAATGCCGCCAATCACCACCACCACAAAGCAGATGATGAGCACCGTGTCGCCCATGCCCGGATAGACCGACGACACCGGCGCGGCCACCATGCCAGCCAGCACGGCTATCGCCATGCCCGCGGCAAACACTACGCGGTAGAGGAACTTGATGTCTACACCGAGGGACTGCACCATCTCGCGGTTGGCGCTGCCGGCGCGGATCATCATGCCAAGGCGCGTGCGGGTGAACACCACATACATGCCCAGTGCCAGCGCCAGGCACACGCCGGAGATGAACAGCCGGTACACCGGATAGGTCATCATCTCGCCCAACGGCAGCGTGCCGGAGAGGAAGGCCGGTACTTCGACGCCGTGCACCTCGTCACCCACCAGCAGGCTGCGCATCTCCTCGAACACCAGGATCAGGCCGTAGGTCATCAGCACCTGCTGCAAGTGTTCGCGCTCGTACAGAAAGCTGAAGAACGCCCACTCCAGCACATAACCCAGCAACACCGCCAGCACCACGCCCACCAGCAGCGTCGAGAAGAAGCCGCCGCCAAACGTGCTGGCCACGATGGGCGCCAGCGCATAGGCCATGTAGGCCCCCATCATGTAGAAGCTGCCATGCGCCAGATTGATGACGCCCATGATCCCGAAGATCAGCGTCAGCCCCGACGCCACCAGAAACAACAGCAAGCCGTACTGGAGCGCGTTCAGGCACTGAATCAAAAAAGTAGAAAAGTCCATGTGCAATCCATCATCCTCGGCGCGAAGTGCCTTCAATTCAGAGTGCCGCGGGACCGGCTGTGCCGGCCCGCTGGCGCTGCCCCCTGAAAGGGGGAAAGCGAAGCGACACGCAGTGCGCGCAGCCGGGGGGTGTGCCACTACATCTTGCAGCCGCGGGCTGGATCGGCCAGTGCCTTGCTGGCAATGCCGATCAGCTTGTTTTCCTTGCCGGTGACCTGGCGCAGATAGATGTCCTGCACCGGGTTGTGGGCCTTGGACAGCGAGAAGGTGCCGCGCGGGCTGTCGATCTTGGCGGCTTCCACCGCAGCGGCGAACTCGGCCTTCTTGCTCAGGTCGCCGTTCACGGCCTTCAGGCCAATGCCCAGAATCTGCGCTGCGTCATAGCCCTGCACCGCATACACGTCGGGCTGCAGCTTGTAGGTCTTGGCATAGGCCAGACGGAAGGATTTGTCCTTGGCGATTTCCATGCTGTCGGCATAGTGCAGCGCGGTTTGCAGGCCTTCGGCATCGGCGCCCTGTGCATCCAGCGTGCCGTCGGTCAGGAAGCCCGAGCCATACAGCGGAATGGTTTTCTTCAGGCCCGCAGCAGCGTAGTCCTTCACGAACTTCACTGCACCACCACCCGCGAAGAAGGTGAACACGGCGTCCGGCTTGGTCGCAGCGATATCGGTCAGCAAGGCCTGGAACTCCACATTGGGGAAGGGCAGGTTGAGCTCTTTCACCACGGTGCCGCCGCCCTTCTCAAACGCCTCCTTGAATCCGCGTATGCTCTCGTCACCGGCTGCGTACTTCCAGGTGATGGTCACAACCTTCTTGATGCCCTTCTTGGCCATGACTTCACCCATGGCGTAGCCGGGTTGCCAGTTGCTGAAAGAGCTGCGGAAGATGTTGGGCGCGCACATAGGGCCGGTGACCGCGTCGGCACCCGCGTTGGGCACGATCAGCAGCGTGCCGCTTTCCTTGGCGACTTTGGCCATGGCCATGGCCACGCCGGAGTGCACCGTGCCGATCAGCACGTCCACGTTGTCGCGCTTGATCAGCTTGTTGACGTTGTCGGTGGCCTTGGACGGGTCGGACTCATCGTCCACCTTGACGAACTCCACTTCGCGTCCGGCAATCTTGCCGCCCTGTTCGGTGATGTACAGCTTGAAGCCGTTTTCAATCGCATTGCCCAGTGATGCATAGGTGCCGGTGTAGGGCAGCATCAGGCCGACCTTGAGCTTGGCACCGGCCTGGGCAAAGGCTACGGTGGAAAGCAGTGCGGCTGCGGCAGCAACCAGGGTGGTGCGGAAAAGAACGCGCTTGGTGTTCATGGTGTGGTCTCCTCAAGTATGTTGTCGAAAAAATTGCTGTACCGCTTCTATCAGGCGGTCTCTTTGTTCCAGATGCGGTGAGTGGCCGCAATCGGCCAGCTCCACGACTGCACATTGTGGCGCGACTCGGGCTATTCCCTGCACCTGTTCCATCGTGCCGTACCTATCGTTTACCCCTTGTACCGCCAGTAACGGGCAGGTGATGGTGTGCAGTTCCTGGTCTATGCGCCAGCTGCGGAAGTCCGGGTGCAGCCAGATGTCGTTCCAGCCCCAGAAGGCCGAATCCGGGTCGTTGTGATGGCGTGCCAGGCGCTGACGCAGATCGGTATCCAGATAGGCTGTGCGCGCCTCCGCAATGCTCTTGATTGAAATGTCTTCCACCAGGATGTGCGGCGCCAGCACGATGGCACCGCTGAGTCGGTCGGGAAACAGGGCGGCATACAGCAACGCAATGGAGCCGCCGTCGCTGTGGCCCAGCAGCCAGAGCCGGTCCCGGGTGGGGTCGATGGCCAATGCGGCCAGCAGCGCGGGCAGGACTTCGCGCGCTTGCCGGTGCATGAAGTCCGGTCGCCATTGCTCACCCGGAGCGCGTGGCGAAGACTGGCCATAACCCGGGCGCGAATACACCAGGCCGCGGCAGCCCAGGGCCTCGCACAAGGCAGCAGGAAAGTCGCGCCACATGGAGACTGAGCCCAGACCTTCGTGCAGGAACACCATCAAGGGCGCTTGTGTGTCTTCACGGCGCAGCCACTGGTATTCCACACGCACCGGCCGACCGGCCCAGTCCAGCTCCACCGTTTCGGTGGCGGTTGTGGTGGGTGCCTTGCGCACAGCGGTGTCCATGCTCAGGCACGCTCCTGGTCGCGCAGCTTGAAGCGTTGGATCTTGCCCGTGGCCGTCTTGGGCAGGTCTTTCACAAACTCGATCTGGCGCGGATATTTGTAGGGTGCGAGCTTGTCTTTCACAAAGGCCTTGAGTTCATCAGCGGTAGCGGAGGCTCCATCTTTCAGAACTACGAAGGCCTTTGTTTTTGTCAGGCCTTCCCCGTCGGGCACGCCAATCACGGCAGCCTCCAGAACCGACGGATGCTGCACCAGGGTGGCTTCCACTTCAAAGGGCGAGACGTAGATGCCACTGACCTTGAGCATGTCGTCGCTGCGTCCGCCGTAGGTGTAGCTGCCGTCCTCGTTGCGTACGTACTTGTCGCCGCTCTTGGTCCAGCCGCCCTGGAAGGTTTCGCGGGTCTTCTCGCGGTTGCCCCAGTACATCATGGCGGCCGAGGGACCCTGGATGTAGAGATCGCCCGGCTCACCGTCGGGCACGGGCTTGCCGTCGTCACCGCGCAGCTCGACGGTATAGCCCGGCACCGGCCAGCCGGTGGTGCCATAGCGCACCCGCTCGGGTGTGTTGGACAGGAAGATGTGCAGCATCTCGGTGGAACCAATGCCGTCCACGATGTCCACGCCAAAGTGCGCCTTGAAGCGTTCACCCAGGTCAGCTGGCAGTGCCTCCCCGGCGGAGGACACCAAGCGCAGTCGCACTGCGCTGCGCGCTGGCAGGTTGGGATGGGCGAGCATGCCGGCAAAGCCGGTGGGAGCGCCGTAGAACACTGTGGGTTTGGTATTGCCAACACCGCCCAGCCAGCGCTTGAAGGTGGCGTCGGGTGTGGGACGTTCGGCCATCAGGATGGTGGTGGCGCCCACGCCCATGGGAAAGGTCAGCGCGTTGCCCAGGCCGTAGGCGAAGAACAGTTTGGCTGCCGAAAAGCAGACGTCGTTCTCCTGCAATTTCAGAATGCCCTTGCCGTACAGCTCGCCGGTCCAGTAGGGGTTGCCGTGCGAATGCACCGTGCCTTTGGGGCGACCGGTGGACCCGGATGAATAGAGCCAGAAGCCGGGGTCATCGGGGCTGGTGGTCGCCGGTTTGTGCAACGGCTGGTGGACCTGTACAAAGGCCTCGAACTCCACCTCCGCCGGGTGCAACGGTGCGGCCGGTTTGGACACCACAACCTTGGAGACTTCATGGTCGGACTTGATCATGGCCGAGGTCAGCACCGGCAGCAGGGCACCGGACACCAGTACCGCCTGCGCGCGCGAATGTTCCAGCATGTAGGCGTAGTCATCGGCTGTGAGCAGCGTGTTCACCGCCACCGGGACTAGGCCGGCATACATGGCACCCAGAAAGCTCACCGGCCAATCGGCGCAGTCGTGCATGAGCAGCAGCACGCGCTCCTCGCGGCGTAGCCCCAAGGCACGCAGGCCAGCGGCCACGCGGCGCACGCGCTCAGCCAACTGGCCGTAGCTCAGCGTGCCATGGTCGTCGATGAAGGCGATCTTGTCGGCACGCTCTGCGTTCACCTGCAAAAGGTACTGCGCAAAGTTGAACGGCGTGGGCAGCGTGGTGGGAGCCGTTGCATCCGTGGTTTCTGTGGTCATGTCTGTCTCCTGTCTTTTTGTAGTGCTCAGGCGCCGAGCTGGGCCAGCACGGTGGTGCTGGCCTGGATGGCGGCGCGGCGGTGGTAGAAGTTCAGCACGCGCACGCCGCCCAGCTCCTCACCGCCACCGGCGCGGCCCGGGCCGCCATGCAGCGACTGCGGCATCACATTGCCGTGACCGGTGTGCAGGGCTGCTACATCGGGCGAGATGATGTGCACGCGGCCATGACTGTCTGCCAGCTCTGCGGCGGCTTTGGCCAGTGCCTGCGCGTCGCTGCCGTAGAGTGAACACACCAGTGAACCCTGGCCGCGTCGCACCAGTTGCAGTGCATGGTCCAGGTCGCGGTAGGCCACCAGCGTGGCCACCGGGCCGAACACTTCGGTGTCATGCACCCGGTCGCTGGCATCGCTGCCAGCCGCATTACGCGTGCCCAGCAGGGTGGGGCCTAGGCAGCAGGAAGCGGCATCGGCATCCACCAGCGCATGGGTGGCGCCGTCGTGCAGCACTTCGGTCTGTGCCTTCAGATAGTCCAGACCTTCGCGCACCGCGTTGAGCTGGGTGCGGCTCACCAGTGCGCCCATGCGCACCGCGTCATTGCGCGGGTTGCCCACCGTGGTCTTGGCCAGCCGTGCGCTGATGGCCTGTGCGGCGGCAGCGTACACACCTTCGGGCACGAAGACGCGACGTATGGCGGTGCACTTCTGGCCGGACTTGACCGTCATCTCGCGTGCCACTTCCTTGGCCAGCAAGTCGAAGGATTCGCTGCCTGCGGCTTCGCCGGGCAGCAGCAGGGCGGAGTTCACGCTGTCGGCCTCGATGTTCACGCGCACCGAACGCTGGGTGACAGCCGGGTGCGAGCGGATCACTGCCGCCGTATCGGCCGAGCCGGTGAAGGACACCACGTCGAAGGGCTGCAACTGGTCCAGCAGACCGGCCGAGCTGCCGCAGACCACCGACAGGGCGCCCGCGGGCAGGATGCCCGCGTCCACCACATCGCGCACCATGCGCTGCGTCAGCCAGGCGGTGGCCGTGGCGGGCTTGATGATGACGGGCACGCCGCTGAGCAATGCCGGTGCGGCTTTTTCCCACAAGCCCCATGCGGGGAAGTTGAAGGCATTGATGAACAGCGCCACGCCGCGTGTGGGCGTGAGGATGTGCTGGCTCTGGAACAGCGGGTCCTTGCCCAGGCGCGCTGCTTCGCCGTCGGGCAGATAGTGCTTGTCGCCCAGTGTTTCCCCCATGCGGGCATACACACCCAGGGTGAACAGGCCGCCGTCGATGTCCACCGCGGAATCGTTTTTCACCGTGCCGCTGTTGGCCGTGGCGATGTCGTAGTAGGCATCGCGCTGGGCCTGCAGCACCTTGAGGACTTCGCCCAGCAGGGCGCCACGTTGTTTGTAGGTGAGGGCGCGCAAGGCAGCACCGCCCTGTTCACGGGCGAAGGCAAAGCCGCCGGCCAGATCCAGGCCGGTGGCGTCTACGCGCACCAGTTCGGTACCGGTGACCGGGTCGAACAAGGGGGTGCCGGCACCGCTGCCGGTCTGCCATTGGCCACCCAGGTAATTGGGGAGGAGTTCCGTGGTGCTCATGCGGCCGCCGTGAATTCGATGCGGCCTTGGGGCAGCAGGTACAACACCAGGGCACGTCCCTGGGAAACGGTGGGGCGATGGGCACTGCCCGCGGGGGCTACCATCCAGCCGGCCGGGCGACCGTCAAACAGGGCGCCTTCGTCCAGCGGCATGATCAGGTCGATCTCGCCTTCGGGGTGGGTATGGTGCGGGCCGGCCAGGTCTTTCATGTCGACCACGTCGACCGAGAAGCCGTGCAGGTCATCGGCGGGCTTGAAGATGCGGCCATAGCGCAGGCCACCCCCTTCACGGTTGCACAGCCAGCCCTCGGTCGCGCCGGTGATGCAGGCGGCCTTGAGCTGCTGGTAGGTATGGCTATCGGGCCCGACGTTCTGGTTGAGCCAGGCATCCAGCGCCTGGTCCAGCGGCCTGCCAGCAATGGACTGGGTCAGGGATGCGATCATTTCGCGAAAATCGGATGGGGAGACGGAGGTGGGGGACACAAATCACTCCAGTTTGAGTTTCAGGCTTGCCATTCCGCACAACATGAATTATTGTGCACGCATGAACGATAAAGCCGGCACACCCCCGTGTCAAGCACTATATTGCATGAGTGCGGGTTTACACTGAGTTCCCTATGAATACTGAACTAGAGCAGTCCGAAGCGGTTCCCCAGGTTGCTGAAACCGGCACCGCTGCGCCACAGAAGAACCCTTTCCTGGTCAGCCTGGGCGAGCGCGTGCGCTCGCTGCGTGCGCGCCGGGGCATGACCCGCAAGGCAGTGGCGGTAGCCGCCGATGTGTCGGAGCGCCACTTGGCCAATCTGGAATATGGTGAGGGCAATGCCTCCATCCTGGTGCTGCTGCAGGTGGCAGGTGCCCTGCAGTGTTCCTTGATGGAGCTGCTGGGCGACGTGACCACGTCCAACCCTGAGTGGTTACTGATCCGCGAGCTGCTGGAACATGCCGACGACGCCAAGCTGCGCAAAGCGCGCATTGCCATTGGCGAAGCCCTGGGGACCGGTGGCGCCACACCCATCGCCAACGCCAGAGTGGCGCTGATAGGGCTTCGCGGCGCAGGCAAGTCCTCACTTGGCCAGATGCTGGCCGATGATTTGGGTTATCCGTTCGTGGAACTCAGCCGCGAAATCGAGAAGTTTGCCGGTTGCAGCGTGAACGAAATCCAGGCCCTCTACGGCATGAATGCCTACCGCCGCTACGAGCGCCGCGCTTTGGAAGAAGCCATTCAGATCTACCCCGAAGCCGTGATTGCCACGCCGGGCGGCCTGGTGTCCGATCCCGCCACCTTCAACCAGTTGCTGTCGCATTGCACCACGGTCTGGCTGCAGGCCGACCCGCAGGACCATATGAAGCGGGTGCTGGAGCAGGGCGATTTGCGTCCCATGGCATCCAGCAAGGAAGCCATGGAAGACCTCAAGAGCATTCTGGCCGGGCGTGCAGCCTTCTATTCCAAGGCCCAGCTCAAGCTCGACACCAGCGCCCAGCCTCTGGACGCCACATTCAAGGCCCTGCGCACCATGGTGCGCGAGTTGTTGCAACTCCCGGTTTAAGGAATTTTCCAAAAAGATGCATAAAAGTGCTTGACTGCGTTTGAATGGATGCACTATTATTCATGTCAATGGATCGACAGCTGCACCCATTTACATCTTTATCGGAGACAAGACCATGACCACTGCCACCCCACCCCGCGTTGAATACCAGACCGATCCCAGCCAGTACAAACACCTCAAGCTCAGTTTCAACGGTGCCGTAGCCAGCCTGGCCATCGACATCGACGAGTCCGCCGGACTGCGCCCCGGTTACAAGCTCAAGCTCAACAGCTACGACCTGGGCGTGGACATCGAACTCAACGACGCCATCCAGCGCATCCGCTTCGAGCACCCCGAAGTGCGCACCGTGGTGGTCAGTAGCGCCAAGGAAAAGGTGTTCTGCTCAGGCGCCAACATCTTCATGCTGGGCGTTTCCAGCCATGCCTGGAAGGTGAACTTCTGCAAGTTCACCAACGAAACCCGCAACGGCCTGGAAGACTCCTCCAAGCACAGCGGCCTGAAATTCCTGGCCGCCGTCAACGGCGCTTGCGCTGGTGGCGGCTATGAGCTGGCCCTGGCCTGCGACGAAATCCTGCTGGTGGATGACCGCTCCAGCGCAGTCAGCCTGCCCGAAGTGCCCCTGCTGGGCGTGCTGCCCGGTACCGGTGGCCTGACCCGTGTGACCGACAAGCGCCATGTGCGCCATGATCTGGCCGACATCTTCTGCACCAGCGTGGAAGGTGTGCGCGGCCAGAAGGCCAAGGACTGGCGCCTGGTGGACGACGTTGCCAAGCCTGCCGTGTTTGCCCAGAAGGTGCAGGAGCGTGCCCTGGCCCTGGCTGCGCAAAGTGACCGTCCCGCGGACGCCAAGGGCGTGAAGTTCAACCCCTTGCACCGCACTGTGGAAGCCGATGCCCTGCGCTACCAACATGTGACGGTGGAAATCGACCGCGCCAAGCGCACCGCCACCTTCACCGCCAAGGCGCCCACTGGCGCCCAGCCCACCGACATCGCCGGCATCGAAGCCGCTGGCGACCAGTGGTTCCCGCTGGCTTTTGCCCGCGAACTGGAAGACGCCATTCTGCAAATGCGTACCAATGAACTGGACATCGGCATCTGGCTGATCAAGTCGCAGGGTGACGCCGCCGCCGTGCTGGCCATGGACGCCACGCTGGTGGCCCACAAGGACCACTGGCTGGTACGCGAAACCATTGGCCTGCTGCGCCGCACCTTCAGCCGCCTGGACGTGTCCTCGCGCAGCCTGTTTGCGCTGATCGAAGCCGGCTCCTGCTTTGCTGGCACTTTCCTGGAAATGGTCCTGGCCTGCGACCGCAGCTACCAGCTGATGCTGCCTGATGATGAAGCGGCATCTCCCAAGATCACCGTGTCCGACACCAACTTCGGTCTGTACCCCATGGTCACTGAACAGAGCCGCCTGCAACGCCGCTTCTATAGTGAGCAGGCCGCACTCGACGCCGTGCGCGCCCAGGCGGGCAAGCCGCTGGATGCGGATGCAGCCTTTGCGCTGGGCCTGGTGACTTCCAACCCGGATGACATCGACTGGACCGACGAAGTGCGCATCGCCGTGGAAGAGCGTGTCTCCATGTCGCCCGATGCGCTCACCGGCATGGAAGCCAACCTGCGTTTCAACGGCCCGGAAAACATGTTCACCCGCGTCTTTGGCCGCCTCACCGCCTGGCAGAACTGGATCTTCCAGCGCCCCAACGCTGTTGGAGAAAAGGGCGCTCTCAAGGTGTACGGCAAGGGCGACAAGGCCGTATTCGACTGGAACCGCGTTTAAACCAATCAACCCGAGGAAACAACCATGTCCACCATCAATTACAGCGACAAGATCCCCAACAACGTCAACCTGTCCGAGGACCGCACGCTGCAGCGCGCGCTGGAACAGTGGCAGCCCAATTACCTGCAATGGTGGGGCGACATGGGGCCGGACGGTTCGCAGAACTTTGACGTGTACCTGCGCACCGCCGTCAGCGTGGACCCACAGGGCTGGGCGCAGTTCGGCCATGTGAAGATGCCCGACTACCGCTGGGGCATCTTCCTGAACCCGGCCGAGCAAGACCGCAAGATCCATTTCGGCGACCACAAGGGTGAGGCTGCATGGCAGGACGTGCCCGGCGAATACCGCGCCAACCTGCGCCGCATCATCGTCACGCAAGGCGATACCGAGCCCGCATCAGTGGAACAGCAACGCCATCTGGGCCTGACCTGCCCCAGCCAGTACGACCTGCGCAACCTGTTCCAGGTGAACGTGGAAGAAGGCCGCCATCTCTGGGCCATGGTGTACCTGCTGCACAAGTACTTCGGCCGCGATGGCCGCGAGGAAGGCGAAGCCCTGCTGGAGCGCCGCTCCGGCCAGGAAAACAACCCGCGCATCCTGCAGGCGTTCAATGAAGAGACACCCGACTGGCTGTCCTTCTTCATGTTCACCTACTTCACCGACCGCGACGGCAAGTTCCAGCTGTGCGCCCTGGCCGAGTCCTCGTTCGACCCGCTGGCACGCACCACCAAGTTCATGCTGACCGAAGAAGCCCACCACATGTTCGTGGGCGAGTCCGGCATCAGCCGCGTGATCAGCCGCACCTGCGCTGCCATGAACGAGCTCAAGACCGACGACGTGGCCAAGCTGCGCGCCGCTGGCGTGATCGACCTGCCCACGCTGCAGCGCTACCTGAACTTCCACTTCAGCGTGACCATCGACCTGTTCGGTGCCGACGAGTCCAGCAATGCCGCCACCTTCTACAACACCGGCCTCAAGGGCCGCTACGAAGAAGGCAAGCGCGTGGACGACCACGTGCTCAAGGGCCAGACCTACAAGGTGCTGTCGGTCAGCAATGGCCAGCTGGTGGAGCGCGAAGTGCCCATGCTCAATGCGTTGAACGAAGTGCTGCGCGACGACTACATCAAGGATTCCATCGGTGGCGTGGAGCGCTGGAACAAGGTCATCGAGAAGGCCGGCATTCCCTTCCGCCTGAAGACACCACACAAGGCGTTCCACCGCAACATCGGCTCACTCTCCGGTGCCAAGGTGTCTCCGGACGGCCGTGTGGTCAGCGAAGCGGAATGGAAGGCCAATGTGGACAACTGGCTGCCTTCCGGCGCCGACCGCGCCTTCGTAGCCAGCCTGATGGGCCGCGTGGTGGAGCCGGGCAAGTTCGCCAACTGGATTGCTCCCCCGGTCATGGGCATCAACCGCCAGCCCGTGGACTTTGAATACGTTCGGTTCAACTGAGGTCTTGTGCGCTGTTGGCATGAGTGGTCGCTGAACCCGCAGCAGGGTGGGGGGACGTGCCGCCGCTCATGTCCCCCGAACCGGGCGGTGCCCGGTTCTCCTCCTTTACTTCGCTCTGGCACGTCCCCCCACCCTGCTGCTGCGAATGAGATCGCTACGTTCCCTCTGTGGGCATGCGAAACGCTACCGGAATACGGGGAGCAGGGTGCTCTGTGCCGGTAGGTAAAGGAGGAGCCCGAAGGGCGGGGGACACGGACGGCGCAGAGTGCCCTGCTCCCCGTATTCTGCGCAAAAGCAGGTTCACAATACCCAACCGGTGAACCACAAGAAGAGAGAGACACACCATGACAGAAGCCGTCATCAAGCAACACCTGATAGACCCCGAGATCTGCATCCGCTGCAACACCTGCGAAGCCATCTGCCCCGTGGGCGCCATCACCCACGACGCACGCAACTACGTGGTCAAGGCCGATGTGTGCAACCTCTGCATGGCCTGCATCTCCCCCTGCCCCACTGGCTCCATCGACAACTGGCGCATGATGCCTGCGGCCCAGGCCTACTCCATCGAGGCGCAGTTCTTCTGGGACGAGTTGCCCGTTGAACTCAGCGCCGAACAACTGGCCGAACAGGGCGTGGCCACCCAGGCTGTGGAAGAAGCGCAGGCCCCTGAACCTGCAGCAGACCCTGCCGGACAGCAGGCCTTCAACTCCGCTGCATTCGGCGCAACCTTGCCGCCCTGGTCGGCGGCCCATGCCTATACCAACCTCTACGGACCCAAGGCCGCCGAGAAGACCGTGACTGCCAAGGTCGTCGGCAACGTACGCGTGACCGAAGTGGGCGCCACCGCCGGTGCCGACTACGACACCCACCACATCGTGTTGGACTTCGGCAGCATGCCCTTTCCCGTGCTGGAAGGCCAGAGCATCGGTATCGTCCCGCCTGGCGTGGATGAAAACGGCCGCGCCCACCACGCGCGCCAGTACTCCATTGCCAGTCCGCGCAACGGTGAGCGTCCCGGCTACAACAACCTCTCGCTTACCATCAAGCGCGTGCTGGAAGACCACAGTGGCAAGCCGGTGCGCGGCGTCGGCTCCAACTACATGTGCGACCTGCAGATCGGCGATACGGTGCAGGTCATAGGCCCGTTCGGCACCAGCTTCCTGATGCCCAACCATCCGCGCTCCAACATCGTGATGATCTGCACCGGCACCGGCAGCGCGCCCATGCGCGCCATGACCGAGTGGCGTCGCCGGCTGCGCCAGAGCGGCAAGTTCGAAGGCGGCAAGCTGATGCTGTTCTTCGGCGCACGCACGCAGCAGGAGCTGCCCTACTTCGGCCCGTTGCAGAACCTGCCCAAGGATTTCATCGACATCAACTTCGCTTTCTCGCGTACGCCGGGCAGCCCCAAGCGCTATGTGCAGGACCTGATGCGCGAACGCGCCGCCGACCTCGCACCGTTACTGGCCGACAGCAACAGCTACTTCTATGTGTGCGGACTCAAGAGCATGGAAGAAGGCGTGGTGCTGGCGCTGCATGACATCGCCAAGGGTGCGGGACTGAATTGGGAAACGGTGGGCGCATCCCTCAAACGCGAAGGCCGCCTGCACTTGGAAACCTATTGATGCGTACCTACCAAACCCTGGCGCTCAGCGAGCGCGCGCCCGGTGTGGCGCAAATCACCATGGCGCGGCCCGCCGTGTTCAATGCGTTTGACGAGCTGATGATCGGCGAGCTGGATGCGGCCTTTGAAGCGCTGGTTGCCGACCCGCAGGTGCGCGTGATCGTGCTCGCGGGCGAAGGCAAGCACTTCAGCGCAGGCGCCGACCTGCAATGGATGCAGCGTGCAGCAGAAGCCAGCGTGGAATGGAACCTGCAGGATGCGCGCCGCTTTGCCGGCATGCTGCATCGCATCGCCAGCGCGCCCAAACCTGTGTTGGCGCGCGTGCAGGGTGCGGCACTGGGTGGCGGCGTGGGACTGGCCTGCGCATGCGATATCGCCATTGCCGCCGACAACGCCAGCTTTGCCGTGAGCGAAGCCAAGTTCGGCATCCTGCCCGCCGTGATTGGCCCGTATGTGACCAATGCCGTGGGCAAACGCCAGGCGCAGCGCCTGGCACTCACCACCACCCGCATCGGCGCGTCCGAGGCGCTGTCCATGGGCCTGGTGCAGCAGGTGGTGGCGCTCGATGCGCTGGACGCCGCGGTGGATGCCACGGTGAAGGAGCTGCTGGTGGGCAGCCCCAACGCGCAGCGTGAAATCAAGGCGCTGTTTGCCCAGCTCGCGGTCGGCCCCATCACGCCCGAAGTGCGTGAACTCACCGCACAGACCATCAGCCGCGTGCGCGGCACCGACGAAGCACGCGAGGGCTTTGCTGCCTTCCTGGCCAAGCGCCCCGCCAACTGGATTCCCCAATGAGTGAGACTTCCCTGAACAACGCACCGGTGCTCGTGGTGGGCGCCGGCATCATGGGTGCCGGCATTGCGCAGGTCGCAGCGCAGGCCGGGCATGCCGTCATGCTGTACGACACGCGCGAAGGCGCGGCCCTGGATGCCAAGACCAAGCTGGCCGCCAGCCTGCAGGCGCTGGTAGCCAAGGGCAAGCTCACGGCCGATGCCGTGGCGCAGACGTTGGAGCGCATCAGCGCCATCAGCACGCTGCACGAAGCGGCATCGGCCGGCCTGGTGGTGGAAGCCATCATCGAAAAGCTCGACGCCAAGCGCGGCCTGTTCCAGCAGCTTGAATCCATCGTGGGTGCCGACTGCATCCTGGCCACCAACACGTCTTCCATTTCGGTCACTGCGATTGCCAACGGCCTGCAGCGCCCGCAGCGTCTGGTGGGCATGCACTTCTTCAACCCGGTGCCCTTGATGAAGCTGGTGGAAGTGGTGTCGGGTCTGCAGACCGATGCCGCGGTAGCGCAGGCCATCTTTGATCTGTCCATACGCTGGGGCAAGGTGGCAGTGCATGCGCGCTCCACGCCGGGCTTCATCGTCAACCGCATTGCGCGGCCCTACTACGCCGAGACGCTGGCCCTGCTGCAAGAGCAGGCCGCAGCGCCCGCCACGCTGGATGCCTGTCTGCGCGCAGCGGGTTTTCGCATGGGACCGTGCGAGCTGATCGACCTGATCGGCCACGACACCAACTTCGCGGTGACGCAGTCGGTGTATGAAGCCAATTTCTTCGACAAGCGTTTTGTGCCCTCGCTGGTGCAGCGCGAGATGGTGGACGGCGGTCTGCTGGGCCGCAAGTCCGGGCGTGGCTTCTATGCTTATGGTGCCGATGCCGCTATGCTGCAAGTCGCTACGTACGAGGCAGCGGCACTGCCTGTAGCGCAGAAGATCACGGTGCGTGGCAGCGGCGCGGTAGCCAAGCTGCTGTTGCAGGCGCTCGATACCGTTGTAGATGCGGCCATCAGTCTGGGTGAAGTCTCGGCACCCGCCATACACAACGAACCCGGCAGCGACTGGGTCGGCCTGGATATCGATGGCTGCCAGTTGCGTCTGACGGATGGCCGCTGCGCCACGCAGTTGGGTGGTGAGGTGGCCGTGTTCGATCTGCCCTTGCAGGGCAAGGGCAGCAGCGCAGGCATCGCCAACGCGCCCTTGGCCTGGGCAGTGTCTGCACGTGCGTCAGAGGCATGGGCCGCGCAGGCGGGTCAGTGGGTGCAGGCACTGGGTTTCAATGCCCAGCGCGTGGCCGATACACCCGCGCTGGTGGTGGCGCGCACCATTGCCATGCTGGTCAACGAAGCGGCCGATGCAGTGCACCAGGGTGTGTGTACCGAACAGGGTGCCAACGATGCCATGAAGTTGGGCGTGAACTACCCCACTGGCCCGTTCGACTGGCTTGCCCTGTGGGGCGTGGCATCGGTGGTGCAGGTGCTGGACGCATTGGATCTGCACTACCGTGGCGAGCGCTACCGCGTGAGCCCTTTGCTGCGCCAGCGCGCCTGGGCTGCCTGAGATGCGGTTCGCTGAATTTTCTGCAGGGCTGGTGATTGAAGCCGGCCCCTACCATGTGACCCCGGCCGAGGTCCTGCAGTTCGCCAACGCCTACGACCCGCAGTGGTTCCACACCGATCCCGAGGCTGCAGCACAAGGTCGCTTCGGCGGCCTGATTGCCAGCGGTTGGCACACCTGCGGCATCGCCATGCGCCTGCTGGCGGACAAGGCGCTCAAGGGCTCCGAGTCGTTTGCTTCGCCGGGGCTGGCCTACGTCAAGTGGCCTCACCCGGTGCGCCCGGGCGACGACCTGACGGTCCGCTCCACGGTGCTGGAGACGCGCGTGGCGCGCAGCCAGCCGGGTCTGGGCATCCTGCGCTGGCGCTGGCAGCTATTCAACGCCCAGGGCACCGAGGTGCTGGACCTGGAAGCCACCAGCCTGTTTGATCTGACCAAACCACTTTCCAACTGATACCTGCCATGCAACAAGCCTTCATCTGCGACGCCATCCGCACCCCCTTCGGCCGTTATGGCGGCGCCCTCTCCTCCGTGCGCACCGACGACCTGGGCGCCATCCCGCTGCGCGCCCTCATGCAACGCAATTCCTCGGTGGACTGGGATGCAGTCACCGACGTGATCCTGGGGTGCGCCAACCAGGCGGGTGAAGACAACCGCAACGTGGCGCGCATGGCTGCGCTGCTTGCGGGCCTGCCGCAACAGGTACCCGGTGCCACAGTCAACCGCCTGTGCGGCTCCGGGCTGGACGCAGTCGGCACGGCGGCACGCGCCATCCGCGCGGGCGAAGCCACACTGATGATTGCTGGTGGCGTGGAGAGCATGAGCCGTGCACCCTTCGTGATGCCCAAAGCCGAGAGCGCTTTCAGCCGCGCTAACGCGGTGTATGACACCACCATCGGCTGGCGCTTCGTCAACAAGCTCATGAAGGCCCAGTACGGCGTGGACAGCATGCCCGAGACGGCAGAGAACGTGGCCACCGATTACAAGATAGACCGCGAAGCGCAGGATCGCATGGCACTGGCCAGCCAGTTGAAAGCCGTGGCCGCGCAAAAGGCCGGCCACCTGGCGCGCGAGATCTGCGCGGTGCACATTCCCCAGAAAAAGGGCGATGCGCTCGTCGTGGAAACCGATGAACACCCGCGCGAAACCAGCCTGGAAGCGCTAGCCAAGCTCAAGGGTGTGGTGCGTCCGGACGGCACGGTGACCGCCGGTAACGCCAGTGGCGTCAACGATGGCGCCTGCGCCCTGCTGCTGGCTGACGAAGCCACTGCGACCAAGAACGGGCTCACACCCAAGGCCCGCGTGGTGGGCATGGCCACGGCGGGTGTGGCGCCACGCATCATGGGCATAGGCCCGGCACCTGCGACAGAAAAGGTACTGGCTCTCACGGGCTTGAGCCTGGCGCAGCTGGATGTGATTGAACTCAACGAAGCCTTTGCCGCGCAGGGTCTGGCGGTGCTGCGCATGCTGGGTCTGCAGGACGACGACGCACGCGTCAACGCCTGGGGCGGGGCCATTGCCCTGGGGCATCCGCTGGGCGCTTCGGGCGCGCGCCTGGCCACCACGGCGATCAACCGGTTGCACGCAACGGGTGGGCGCTACGCGCTGTGCACCATGTGCATCGGTGTGGGCCAGGGCATTGCGCTGGTCCTGGAGCGGGTTTGAAGTCTTGGACTTACTATTTGGGTTCGACTACAGTCACTAAACCCAAACGGGTTTGATCCCAACAAAATAGTGTGAATCAAGGGGCGCACATGCTTGAGAAAAAAGTCAACGCGGTGTTTGGCGACGGTGAACCCAGCGGCTTCGGCTCCGGCTGGTGGAGTGGCGTTCTGTCCGCCTTCTTTGGCGTGCTCTCGCTTGGCGCAGTGATCTGCCTGCATTTCCCCCAGGTGCTGACCTCTCCAGAACTGCGCGCCTACTATCCCATGCCCATCATGCGCATGTTGATCCAGTCGGTCATCATTGCGGCCATCATCTTCGGTGTTGCCTCTGCCATCCTGCGCAGAAAGAAAATGCTAGGACTGACGGGGATGTCACTGGCCCTGCTTGCGACATTGTTGGGAGGGGCCAGTGTGCCTATCAACCAGACATTGCACAACGGACCTGCCATCGGTCTGGATTGGTTCCTGCTCGACATGCTGCTGATGACGTTGATCTTTTCGCCCATTGAGGTCCTGTGGCCGGCTTATCCAAAACAAAGTGTTTTCAGGGATGAGTGGCTGCTGGATATTGGCTACTTCCTGTCTACCCATTTGCCGATTCAGATCACATCATTTCTCATTCTGCTGCCGGCGACCGAGCTTACAAAGTACCTCGGTAATCCTGGTCTTTTGGAGACAGTGGGCCGCCTTCCCTGGCTATTGCAGCTATTCATGGCAGTGCTGGTGGCGGACCTGTGCGAGTACGCCATTCATCGACTGTTTCACACGGTACCGTCCCTCTGGCGCTTTCACGCCATCCACCATTCCTCCAAGTCGCTCGACTGGATCGCAGGTTCTCGTTCGCACCTCGTGGATGATGTTGTGGTGCGTGGATTCATGCTCATTCCCATGATGTTTGTGTTTCCACATGACATCATTGTGGCGTACCTATTCTTCGTGACGATACACGCCACCTGGACCCACTGCAATTTCGGTCCGACGCTTAAGTGGCTGGAACCGTATCTCATCCTGCCGCGCTACCACCACTGGCACCATAGCTCACAGCGCGAGGCGATCGACAAGAACTTTGCCATCCACTTCCCTTGGATCGACCGGATATTTGGGACTCACTACCTTCCTGCGAGTGACTGGCCCCACACATACGGACTCCACAAAGAGAAGCTACCGGACGGCTTCTGGGCGCAGACCCTCTACCCCTTCTCAAGAAGGGTGCGTTCCTATCCTAATTCGCCATCAAAAACCAACTGAAGTCAGTGGCACTTCCTTGGGAATTTCGATACCCGTGCGGGTTGCCCGAACCAGACGCAACGCCTTCATGGCCTTTACAGTCATGAAGCCGAAGTCGTACTCTGAATCGTCGTGACTCAGACGCAAAAGGCCTGGGGAATGGTGGTGGTTGTTCTGCAGGCAGGCGCTGAACGTCACGGTGACCGGCAGCCAGTCGCCAATGTTCATGGCGTTGTCCCGATCATCATCATGGCGCCTATAGCCGAACCTGCGGTCATGGGTCCAATAGTTTTGGACCATGTTGATCCAAAGAGCAAAAACTCGGAATACGGTCCACATCACCAGGGCAAAGCGCAGGTCGTTCACCAGTTGCGCCAGCAACCAGATGTTGAAGACCTGGGCCACCACGGCGAACACCGGATTGGAAACCAGCCGAAACGGCCAAGTTTTGAGAATATCGTCGTTGGCCACGTTGATGTCGCATTTGTAGGGAAATAGGCACAGGTACAGAGTGCGCCAAGCGCCGTCGGATGCCAGTTTGTTGGGATCGCCGGGATGGTCGGCATACCGGTGGTGAAGGCGGTGGCGGTTGATCCAGGAAACAGGATTGATGTAGACGCCAAACGTGTTGTTTACGATGGTAATGGTCTTGATGAACCACTCTTTGTAATCGAGCGCCCGATGGGCAATGCCCATATGTATGACGCAGGACAGGTATACGCCGCCCATGAACCAGCAAGCAATGAAATAAACGGAACCGATCAGCAAGCCAAGTAAAGGCCCCATGGATGAAGGCGCGAAGACCAAGCAGGCAAGTCCGTAAACAGCAATAAGTCCGTAGCCAATGACGTTATAGATCCCCATGTTGTCACCTTTTGATTTTGTTGGTTAATTGAAGCCTTGTGCAGATGGGCGGTTCATCATTTGGTAACGTCGATACCTGCACATTTCACAGATAGTAATAGGAACCACCATGCAAACCAAAGCAGCCGTCGCCTGGAAAGCCGGGCAACCCCTCACCATCGAAACCGTGGACCTGGCTGGGCCGCGCCTGGGCGAGGTGCTGGTGGAGATCAAGGCCACCGGCATCTGCCACACCGATTACTACACCCTGAGTGGTGCCGACCCCGAGGGCATCTTCCCCGCCATCCTGGGCCATGAAGGTGCCGGCGTGGTGGTGGATGTGGGCCCGGGTGTCACTTCGCTCAAGAAGGGCGACCACGTCATTCCGCTCTACACGCCCGAATGCCGCCAGTGCAAGTTCTGCCTGTCGCGCAAGACCAATCTGTGCCAGCTCATTCGCGGCACGCAAGGCAAGGGCCTGATGCCGGACGCCACCAGCCGCTTCAGCCTCAACGGCGACCCCATCTTCCATTACATGGGCACCAGCACCTTCAGCAACTACACCGTGGTGCCCGAGATCGCGCTGGCCAAGATCCGGTCCGACGCGCCCTTTGACAAGGTCTGCTACATCGGCTGCGGCGTGACCACTGGCATCGGCGCGGTGATCTTCACCGCCAAGGTGGAGGCCGGCGCCAACGCGGTGGTGTTCGGTCTGGGCGGCATCGGCCTGAATGTGATCCAGGGCCTGAAGATGGTGGGTGCCGACAAGATCATCGGCGTGGACCTCAACCCCGCGCGCGAAGCCATGGCCCGCAGCTTTGGCATGACGCACTTCCTCAACCCCAAGGACATCGAAGCGGCGGGCGGCAACATCGTGGACGCGATTGTCCAGCTCACCGATGGCGGCGCTGACTACAGCTTTGAGTGCATTGGCAACACCAAGGTCATGCGCCAGGCGCTGGAGTGCACGCACAAGGGCTGGGGCCGCAGCATCATCATCGGCGTGGCCGAAGCCGGTGCCGAAATCAGCACCCGCCCCTTCCAGCTGGTGACCGGGCGCAAATGGGAAGGCTCGGCCTTTGGCGGCGCCCGTGGCCGCACCGACGTGCCAAAAATAGTGGACTGGTACATGGAAGGCAAGATCAACATCGACAGCCTGATCACCCACACCATGCCGCTGGAAGACATCAACAAGGGCTTCGATTTGATGAAGCGCGGTGAGTCCATACGCGGCGTGGTGCTGTTCTGATCCGGCCCATGACCAGCGTCACCCTGACCAGTGAGCATGCCTGCTTTGGCGGCGTGCAGCGCTTCTACCAGCATGCGTCCGCCACCATTGGCCTGCCCATGCGCTTCTCGGTCTACCTGCCACCCCAGGCTGCGCACGGCAAGGTGCCCGCAGTCCTGTATCTGGCCGGGCTAACCTGCACCGAAGAGACCTTCATGACCAAGGCCGGCGCCCAGCGCGTGGCTGCGGAACTGGGCCTGGCGCTGATAGCGCCGGACACCAGTCCGCGCGGCGCGGGCGTCGCGGGCGAGACCGATGCCTGGGACTTTGGTGTGGGTGCCGGCTTCTATCTGGATGCCACGCAGGCCCCCTGGTCCAGGCACTACCGCATGGAGAGTTACCTGATGGACGAGCTGCTGCCGCTGGTCACCGACACACTGCCGGTGTATGCGAAGCGGCTGGGCATCATGGGCCACTCCATGGGCGGGCATGGCGCGCTGACGTTGGCGCTGCGCCACCCCGAGCGGTTCCAGAGTCTGTCGGCGTTTGCTCCCATCTGCGCGCCCACGCAGTGCCCCTGGGGTCACAAGGCGTTCACCGGTTATCTGGGATCCGACACCCAGGCTTGGCAGGCCCACGACGCCAGCGCTTTGATGACGCAGCGCGGCAAACCCCTGCTGGAGCGCCCTATCCTGATAGACCAGGGACTGGGTGACAAGTTCCTGGCAGAGCAGCTGCATCCGCATCTGTTCGAGCAGGCCTGCGCCCATGCGGGCCAGTCACTCAGCTTGCGCCGCCACGCGCAATACGACCACGGCTACTACTTCATCAGTACCTTCGTGGCGGACCACCTGCGCCACCATGCAGTGGGTCTGGGACTTCAGCTGCCCTGAGCCGCAGCCCGACTGTCGCGCCAAACTTGTGCACGGTTGCGTTGAATCCACCCCACATGCACTGACAACGGGATCGAGGTAGCGCAATCCGGTGCCCTGTGTAACCTGACCGTTTGGTCAGGTTGGCATGGAGCTTGCGTTATTGCTTCCACCATGGGAGCAATGCCTTGATTCTGCGATTTGAGAAGGGCTGCGCGGCTCGCGCATACCCTTGATCAGGATCATTCCGAATAAGGGAAAGCGAGCGGACCGATGGCTGTGAATTCATCGATCCTGACCAATTGGTTAACTTATGATGTTCGAACCCTTGTAGAGCCTGCCTGAGTCAATGACCAATACCGAACCGAATCGCCCTGCAAACTCTGCCCGTCTGGCCGTTCAAGTGCAGAACGCCAGCGTGATCTACCAGACCGCCGACACGCCCGTCCATGCGCTCAGCGACATTGATCTGGACATTGCCGAAGGCGAGTTCGTCTCCCTGATCGGCCCATCAGGCTGCGGCAAGACCACCTTGATGCGCGTCATTGCCGATCTGGAGCACATCAGTGCGGGCAAAGTGCTGGTCAATGGTGTGTCGCCCCACGATGCACGTCTTGCACGTGCCTATGGTTATGTGTTCCAGGCACCGGCCCTGTTTCCCTGGCGCACCGTGTTGGCCAATGTGACCCTGCCCTTGCAGATCCAGGGCAAGGGCCGTGCGGAGGCCAAACAGATTGCGGTGGAGCATCTGGAGCGCGTGGGCCTCAAGGGCTTTGAGGGGAAGTACCCCTGGCAGCTTTCTGGCGGCATGCAGCAGCGTGTGTCGATTGCGCGCGCGCTGTCGTTCGAGCCCAAGATACTGATGATGGACGAACCGTTTGGGGCGCTCGACGAAATCACCCGCGACCGTCTCAATGAACAGCTGCAGCAGCTTTGGCAGCGCGAACGCCGCACCGTGGTGTTCGTGACCCACTCGATTGCCGAAGCGGTGTATCTGTCCACCAAGATCGTGGTGATGTCACCCCGACCCGGGCGCATCGTGAAAGTGATCAACTCACCCCTGCCGGATGACCGTCATCTGGGATTGCGCGATACCACCGATTTCATTGCCGTGGCGCACGAAGTGCGCGAGGCCCTGGCGGACCACCACCATGGCTGAAGCGACGGCGTCTTCAAGCGCCGGCGGCGGCCAAACCCCGTCTGGTCTGCACGGTCTGCTCCACAAGGGTTTGCCGATTGCGGTGGTGCTCTTTGCCGTGGTGCTGATCTGGTATGGCGCTGCCTGGGCGCTGAATGCACCGGGCGCCATCGAACGCGTGCTGGACGCGGACGCCGGCTACACCTGGCAGGAGCTGTTCAAGGCCACCATGACCATGGAGCGCCCGCTGATGCCGGCACCGCACCAGGTGGTGATGGACTTCTATGAGAGTCTCACCGGCTATCCCGTGGACAACCCGCGCAACCTGATGTACCACGTCGCCGTCACCGGCCAGAGCACCCTTCTGGGTTTTGCCATGGGCACTGTGCTGGGCCTGGTGCTGTCCATCCTGATCGTGCACAGCCGCACGCTGGACCGCGCGCTCATGCCCTGGATCGTGGCGTCGCAGACAGTGCCGGTGCTGGCGATAGCGCCCATCGTGCTGGTGATTCTGGGCAGCCTGGGTTTTTCCGGGACGGCGCCCAAGGCAGTGATTGCCATGTACCTGTGTTTCTTCCCCGTCACCGTGGCCATGGTAGCCGGGCTGCGTTCGCCGCAAAAGATCGAGACCGAGATGATGCATACCTACGCTGCCAGCCGCTGGCAGGCACTGTGGCTGTTGCGCATGCCCGCAGCGCTGCCGTTCCTTTTCCCCGCCCTGCGCGTGGGTGTGGCCGCCGGGCTGGTGGGTGCCATGGTGGCTGAGCTGCCTACCGGCGCACAAGCCGGTCTTGGCGCACGGCTGCTCACGGGTTCGTACTACGGTCAGACAGTGCAGATATGGTCTGCGCTGGTGATGTCGGCGTTTCTGGGACTGTTCCTCACAGCCATCGTAGCGGCTGTCGAGCGACTCGTGCTGCGCAATCGGGGGGGCGTATGAACATTCTGCTGGACGGCAACGCGCCCATGTTCTGGCCGCTCATCACGCTGTTGGCTGTCATTGCCATTTTCACGATCTACAAGACCGCGGCACTCGACGGCAGCCGCTGGGTGGGGCCACTCACGGCTGGCGTGTTTGGCCTGTGGGTGCTGTTCTTCTGGGAAGTGCTGGTGCGTGCGCTCGATGTTTCGCGCGTGCTGCTGCCAGCGCCCAGCCTGATCCTGGGCTCGCTGGTCGAGCATGCGCCCAAGCTCTGGGGCGATTTTGTGCAGACGGTGCTCAAGGCAGTCCTCGTTGGCTGGGCCCTGGGTTGTGGTCTGGGTTTTGCCGTGGCGGTGGCCATCGACCGTATGCCGTTCTTGCAGCGCGGGCTGCTGCCGGTAGCGTCTCTTACCAGTGCGATTCCGCTGGTGGGCGTGGCGCCCATCGCGGTGATGTGGTTTGGCTTTGAGTGGCCCAGCAAATCGGCGGTGGTGGTGTTGATGACCTTCTTCCCCATGCTGGTGTCCACACTGGCAGGCCTGAAGGCGGCTGGCAAGCTGGAGCGGGAGCTGATGTACAGCTATGCCGCCAGCTACACCCGCACGCTGCTGGCACTACGCCTGCCCTCGGCCCTGCCCTATATCTTTAACGCACTCAAGGTCAATGCCACGCTGGCGCTGATTGGCGCCATCGTGGCGGAGTTCTTCGGCTCGCCCACCATGGGCCTGGGCTTTCGCATTTCCACCGAGTCGGCCAAGATGAATATGCCCTTGGTGTGGGGTGCGATTGTGGTGGCCTCGGTCACCGGATCGGTGGCCTATGCCGTGCTGGTCGCGCTGGAGCGCCGTGCCGCGTTCTGGCACCCATCGGTGCGCGAAGGCAAATAGTGGTGGCAAATGGTTTGTGTTCCTGTGTAGTTTCTTTAACCCTGAAGGAGTAGTCCATGATTCGTTCTCGCAAATTCACCAGTAGCCTGCTGGCTGCGGTATTGGCCGTGTGTGGCGTTGCTGCCAGCACCGGCGCCCTTGCCAATGAAGCGGTGACCGTGCAGCTCAAGTGGGTGCCGCAAGCCCAGTTTGCCGGTTATTACATGGCCGCTGCCAAGGGCTACTACAAGGCCGAGGGCCTGGACGTCACCATCAAACCCGGTGGCCCGGATATCGCTCCCACACAAGTGCTGGCAGGCAAGCAGGCCGACATCGTGGTGGACTGGATGCCCTCCGCCCTGGCTTCGCGTGAAGCTGGCGTGCCGCTGGTCAACGTGGCCCAGATCTTCAACCAGTCCGGCCTGATGCTGACCTGCAAGAAGAAGAGCGGCGTCTCCAGCCCCAAGGACTTCAAGGGCAAGACCCTGGGTGTCTGGTACGGCGGCAATGAGTACCCCTTCCTCAACTGGATGAGCAAGCTCGGCCTCAAGACCGACTCCGACATCAAAATCCTCAAGCAAGGCTTCAACGTGGATCCGCTGCTGCAGGACCAGGCCGCCTGTATCTCCACCATGATCTACAACGAATACTGGCAAGTCGTGGACGCCGGTGTGAAGGAAAAGGATTTGGTTACCTTCTTCTATGAGAAGGAAGGCGTGGCCACTCTGGAAGACGGCCTGTACGTGCTGGAACCCAACCTGAAAGACCCGGCCTTCGTCGCACGCATGGGCAAGTTCCTCAAGGCCACACTCAAGGGCTGGAATGATGCAGTGAAAGATCCCGCCGGTGCCGCCAAGGCTGTGGTGGATGCTGACACCTCTGGCAGCTCCAACCTGAAGGTGCAAACCCGTCAGATGGAAAACGTGGCCAAGCTGATCACCAATGCCGGTACCAAGAAGATCGGCTACCTGGAACCCTCTGCCTATGAGCGCACCGTCAAGGTGTTGCTGGCTGGTGGCAGCGACCCCGTGATCAAGAAGGATCCGGGCAAGGCCGCTTACTCGCACGCCATCTGGGACGCTGCCCAGAAGTAATCAGCCGCAAGCAGGAAGCACGCGAATGCCATTGAATACCAAGACCGTTCGCGTGCGTCCACAGACAGAGGCTGCAGAAGCCCAGACCAAGGGCCTCATTCGCCAGACGAACGAGGCCCGTATTTTGTTGGCTGCGGAGAAGGTATTTGCCCGGGCCGGATTTGGCGGCGCCACCATGGCCGCCATCGCCGAAGCAAGTGGCTTACCCAAAGCCAATCTGCATTACTACTTCGGCAGCAAGGACGTGCTGTACCGCGCGGTCCTGTCGCACATTCTCAACGACTGGCTGGTACCCACACACGGCATCACCGTAGACGCCGAACCACGCGCTGCGCTGGAAGCCTATATCCGCGCCAAGATGGACCTCTCCGCCCAACGGCCAGACGGCTCCAAGGTGTTTGCCAATGAATTGCTGCACGGCGCGCCGGTGGTAAGCGAACTGCTACGCACCGAGCTGCGCCAGCTCGTCAAACAAAAGGCCGCCGTGGTGCAGGGCTGGATTGATGCCGGGCGCATGGCCCCGGTGGATGCCACCCATCTCTTCTTCACCATCTGGGCCGCCACGCAGACCTACGCCGATTTCGACGTGCAGGTGTGTGCCGTGCTGGGCAAGGAATCCCTGAGCCCCAAGGACCACGCCCGTGCCACTGAGCATGTGGTGTCGTTGATTCTGCGCGGCTGCGGTCTCTAGGACCTCAGGCTACAAACACGCGCGCCTTGCGCGGCGTCAGCACCAGCGTCTCACCTTCCTTGAAGGCTTCTTGCGCGAACTGCGTGGCAGGGATCTGCGCTTCGATGATGTCGCCGCTGCCGGCCGCCGAGGCGTCCAAGGGCAGCAGTTCCAACCGCGCGATCGGGCCCACCACAATGGCGCGCACCAGCTTGGCCGGAATACCACTCTGGGGGTTCTCAGCGCTGACGTTGGCGGCTTCACCGGCCTGGTAGCGGCGCACATCCAGATCGTGGGGGCGCACATAGGCAAAGGCCTTGGCGTCTTGTGTATCGCTGTGCTCGGGGCTGGCCAAGCGCACGCCGTGGAGCTGTTCGCCGATCAGCATCTCGCCCTCGTGTGCGCGGCCATGGAACAGGTTCACATCCCCCAGGAAACCATAAACAAAGGGGCTGGCCGGATGGTCCCACACTTCCTGTGGCGAGCCGATCTGCTCGATGGTGCCGCTGTTCATCAGCACCACGCGGTCGGCCACTTCCAGCGCCTCTTCCTGGTCATGCGTCACGAAGATGCTGGTCACGTGCAGGTCGTCGTGCAGGCGGCGCAGCCAGCGGCGCAACTCTTTGCGCACCTTGGCGTCCAGCGCGCCAAAAGGCTCGTCCAGCAGCAGCACCTTGGGCTCCACCGCCAGGGCGCGGGCCAGCGCGATGCGCTGGCGTTGACCGCCCGAGAGCTGCGCCGGATAGCGGTCGGCCAGCCAATCGAGTTGCACCAGGTTCAGCAGCTTGTGCACTTTCTCCTTGATGACAGCTTCCGAAGGGCGGGTTGCGCGTGACTTCATGCGCAGCCCGAAGGCCACGTTGTCAAACACGGTCATGTGGCGGAACAGCGCGTAGTGCTGGAACACAAATCCCACATTGCGGTCGCGCACATGCACGTCGGTGGTGTCTTCACCGCTGAACAGAATATTGCCTTGGTCCGCTGTTTCCAGGCCGGCAATGATGCGCAGCAAGGTGGTCTTGCCGCAGCCCGACGGGCCCAGCAGTGCCACCAGTTCCCCGGAGTCTATGTCCAGGCTGACATTGCGCAGCGCATGGAAGTTGCCGAAGTGTTTGTCGACGTTGCGAATGGCGATGCTCATGGTTTCTTCTCTAAATTTCGGGAAATGGTCACGTGGCAGACGGTGCAACAACCAAGGGGCGCTCGGGTGGCAGTGCCGCCGCGGCTTTTTGATCACGTTCGAATCGCCACTCCACAACCTGCTTGATAACTAGGGTGACCAAGGCCAACAGGGCCAGCAGCGATGCCACCGCAAAGGCTGCCACCGACTGGTACTCGTTGTACAGAATCTCCACGTGTAGCGGGATGGTGTTGGTCTGGCCGCGGATGTGGCCGGATACCACCGACACCGCACCGAACTCGCCCATGGCGCGCGCGTTGCACAGGATTACGCCGTACACCAGGCCCCACTTGATGTTGGGCAGCGTCACATGCCAGAAGGTCTGCCAGCCGGTGGCACCCAGCACGATGGCCGCTTGCTCCTCGTCGGTTCCTTGCGCCTGCATCAGCGGAATGAGTTCGCGGGCAATGAACGGGAAGGTTACGAAGATGGTGGCCAGCACAATGCCTGGTATGGCAAACACGATCTTGATGTCGTGCGCCTGCAGCCACGGGCCGATCCAGCCCTGGGCGCCAAACATCAGCACATAAATCAGGCCGGCCACCACGGGCGATACCGAGAACGGCAGGTCCACCAAGGTGGTCAGAAAGGCCTTGCCTTTGAATTCGTACTTGGCAATCGACCAGGCTGCGGCAATACCGAATACCAGGTTCAGCGGTACTGCAATCGCTGCCGTGATCAGTGTCAGCCGGATCGCACTCCAGGCGTCAGGCTCCTTGAGCGCTTCAAGAGCCGCATCGCCACCCTTGCGCAAAGCCTCGGTGAACACCGCGGCCAGGGGCAGCACCAGGAACAGGAAGATGAAAGCCAGCGCAATGGTCAACAGGGTCCATTTGACCCAGGTGGGTTCAGTCGTTCCGGCTTGTGCGCGTCGTACTGTGCGTGTATTGCTCATGACGAACTCCCGCCGGAGCGGCGACGCTGCCAGGCTTGCAGGGCATTGATGACCAGAAGCAGGAGGAAGGAGATGACCAGCAGCACCACGGCGACTGCGGTGGCTCCGGCGTAGTCGTATTGCTCGAGCTTGCCGATGATGATGAGGGGGGTGATTTCCGAGATCATGGGCATGTTGCCGGCAATGAAGATCACCGAGCCGTATTCACCGATCGCGCGGGCAAAGGCCATGGCAAAGCCGGTCAGCAGTGCCGGTGCAATAGTCGGCAGGATCACGTGCCAGAAGGTCTGCAGACGGGTGGCACCCAGGCAGGTGGCGGCTTCTTCCAGCTCCTTCTCGGCGTCTTCCAGCACCGGTTGCACGGTGCGCACCACAAAGGGCAGGCCGATGAAGATGAGTGCAATCACCACGCCGTTGCGGTTGAAGGCCAGCTGGATGCCGTAGGGCTCCAGCAAGGAACCGATCCAGCCATTGCTGGCCAGCAGCGCGGTGAGCGAAATGCCCGCCACCGCAGTGGGCAGTGCGAAGGGCAAGTCCACCAGCGCGTCGATGATTTTCTTGCCGGGGAAGCTATAGCGCACCAGCACCCAGGCCACCAGCAGGCCGAACACGGCGTTCACCAGCGCCGCAATCAGGGACGCGCCAAAGGTCAGGCGGTACGAAGCCAGGACCCGGGGGCTGCTCACGGCCAGCACGAACTGGTCCCAGGTCAGGGTAAAGGTTTTGAAGATCAGTGCGGACAGCGGAATCAGCACGATCACGCTCAGATAAAACAGCGTGTAACCCAGGGTGAGCTTGAAGCCCGGCAGCACGCGCCGGGGCGTTCGGCGGTTTGCGGACGCGTTGTCGGCACCCTGCACCGACAGGGCGTTCGCGGTGACGGCACTCATTTACTTGACCGTATACAGCTTGTCGAACTGACCACCGTCGTTGAAGTGCACTTTCTGTGCTTCGGCCAGGGAGCCGAACAGCTCTTCCACGGTGAATAGCTGGATGGGCTTGAAGGTAGAGGCGTACTTCTTGAGGATGGCGGCGTTGGTCGGGCGCAGGGCGTGCTTGGCGGCAATCTCCTGCGCTTCATCGCTATAGAGATAGGTCAAATAAGCCTTGGCAAGATCGGCCGTTCCCTTCTTGGCCACAGTACGCTCCACCACGGCCACCGGGTTTTCCGCCACGATGCTGATGCTGGGGTGGATGGCGTCGACCTTGCCGGTGCCAAATTCACGGTCCACGGAAACCACTTCGGATTCAAAGGTGATCAGCACATCGCCGATATTGCGTTGCAGGAAGATGGTCGTGGCATCGCGCCCGCCCTTGGCCAGTACCGGCACATTCTTGTAGAGCTTGGCCACAAACTCAGCGGCTTGGGCATCTGTGCCACCCTTCTTGCGCACATAGCCCCAAGCGGCCAGATAGGCCATGCGGCCGTTGCCGCCGGTTTTGGGGTTGACGACCACGACTTGAACGCCTGGTTTGATCAGGTCGTCCCAGTCCTTGATGCCCTTGGGATTGCCCTCACGGGTCAGGAACAGCATGGTGCTTGAATTCGGCGATGCGTTGTTGGGGAAGCGTTTCTTCCAGTCCTTGGCCACCACACCGGCATTGGCCAGGAAGTCCACGTCGGTGGTGGTGTTCATGGTCACCACGTCAGCGTCCAGGCCGTCGGCCACAGCGCGCGCCTGCGCGCTGGAACCACCATGGGACTGGTCAATCTTGATGTCCTTGCCGGTGCTTTTCTTGTAACTGGCAATGAAGGCGGCGTTCACATCCTTGTAGAACTCGCGCGACACGTCATAAGACGCATTCAGCAATGTCTGGGCGGATGCCAGATTGCTTACCGAAAGCGCCAAGGCCGCCAGGGCCAACGTCAGTTTTTGTTTGAATTGCATGGGTCAAGTTCAGGAAGGGTTGAGCGGCGGGTGCGAAAACACCCCATTGGAGTCCGCATTGTGCAGACCGAAGCCGCAATAACCAACGAATACTTGGTTGTTTGCATATGCGGATTCCCTCTATAGAAGGGTTCTCCATATGCAGAAAGCCTTGAAGCTCGGGAGACTCGGAGCAATCAGCCGAACAGCGTGACGCGGGCCGCATCGGTGATGGCCACGACGCATGGATGGGTAATGCGGCGCTCCACGGAGACGGCAAAAAACTCGTCCCGCAGCTCGTCGGTGCGGCCAATGACCTTCACGCCAAACTGCCGGATGATTTCGTCCTCGACCACACTGGGCGCCATGAACACGCCCCGGCCCTCGCGCCCGAAGGCGGTCATCAGGGCACCGTCGTCAAACTCGCCGACGATCCGTGGCTGCACACCGTGGCGCGTCAGCCAACTCTCGAGTTGGCCGCGAACCGAGGCTTGCGTGCCGGGTATCAGCATGGGCTGGTTGGTCATGCAGTGGGGAAACTTGCCCTTGAGCTGCGCCTTGAGTTCCGGCGTACAGAAGAAGCTCATGGCGGTGCCACCGAGCGCATGGTTGAAGGCACGCACGTTCAGGCGACGCGACATGGCTTCGTCGGCAATTACCAGATCCAGGCGGTTGAGCGCCAACTGCGCCAACAGGTCGGGGAACTTACCCTCCACGCAGATGAGCCGCACCGGCTCGTCAATGGACAGCGCCGGCTCCAGCAGCCGGTAGGCAATGGACTTGGTGACCGAGTCCGCCACACCCACGGAAAAGTCCAGAACCTTCTTGCCGTCCCGGGCGGTCTGCAAGGCGCTCTCCAGTTCAGCGCCCAGCGTGAATATCTGGTCGGCATAGCCCAGGGCGATTCGTCCGTCTTCGGTCAGTTCCAGATTGCGGCCGCTCTTCTTGAACAGCTTGCGGCCCAGCCAGTCCTCCAGCAACTTGATCTGGCCGGACAAGGTTTGGGGCGTTGTGTGGAGCTGTTCCCCCGCCCGGGTGATGCCGCCGGCCTTGGCCGTGACCCAGAAGTAGCGCAGGTGTTTGAAGTTCATCAGTTTTTCGCGAAGTAAAGTAATGAAAAATTCGACTTTTCACGAAGCATTGTCGACCCTATATTCCACTCACACAAGTGCCTTTGCACTTGCATAGGAGTGATAACCATGCGACTCAGTACCCGTGGACGTTTTGCCATTACCGCCATGATTGACCTTGCGCTGCGCGACAAGGGCTACCCGGTACCTCTATCTGACTTGGCCTTGCGCCACGGCATTTCCCTTTCCTATTTGGAGCAGGTGTTTGCCAAGCTGCGCCAGCACAGCCTGGTGGAAAGCACACGCGGCCCCGGCGGCGGCTACACCCTGGGCTTTCGCGGTGACAGCATCACCGTGGCAGACATCATCAGTGCCATCGAGGAAGTGGGCGATCCCCAAAGCGCGCGCAAGCAACGCCAGGGCGTGCTCAACACCCAGGCGCTGTGGGACTCGCTACATACCGCCGTGTTTGAACATATGAAGACCATCACGCTCAAGAGCTTGGCAGATGGCCAGCGCGCCGCAGGCTTCAAGGTGGATGAACGCCGCAAGGTCAGCAACAAGGGCGTAATGCCTGCCGCACCGCGCCCAGTTTTGCGCAACCTGCCACCGAACTCGGTGTTCGCACTGGCGCAGCATTTCCGCCCCTGATGTGTGGCGGCCTGGAGCCGCCATCTTCGTTATTCACATTTACAAGATCGAAAACGGTCTTTGTCTAGCGCGAGGTCCCTCCATACAGTTCACCCAGGGTCACACACCGTGGGCCTGTGAATTGTTAAAGAAGGACCTCGCACATGAAAATCGATAGAAGAAAGCTTGCCGCGACGCTAGCCACCCTGGCCCTTGCCGCTACCTTTGGCGTGAGCGCTGCAGACAAGTCTGTGGTGGTCGGTTACCAGACCGACGCGTTGCCCTCTTCGCTGGGCATTGCCAATGGAGACTATGAAAAAGCCACGGGTTACAAGATTGACTTCCGCAAGTTCAATTCCGGAGCCGACGTGTTCGCCGCCATTGCCTCCGGTGACGTGCAGGTGGGTTATGTAGGTTCCAGCCCCTATGCAGCAGCCACTTCCCGTGGACTGGACGTCAAGGCTTTCTATCTGGCTTCCATTTCGGGCATCGACGAGGCGCTGGTCGTTCGCAACGGATCGGGCATCAACTCCCTGTCCGATCTCAAAGGCAAGAAGCTTGCCGCGGCTCCCGTGTCCACAGACCATTACCAGTTGCTGGCACTCATCAAGAGCCAGGGCCTGACCGAGAAGGACGTGCAGGTCTTTGCCATTCCCCAGCCTGAAATCGTGGCGGCTTTCAATCGCGGTGACATCGACGGTGGCTTTGTCTGGGATCCGGCGCTCACCGAGCTCAAGAAGAACGGCAAGGTATTGGTGACCTCCAAGGAAGTGGCCGAAAAGGGCGCGCCCACCTTCTCCGCCTGGGTCGCCACTGGCGCCTTCGCCAAGGACCATCCGGAGTTCCTCAAAGGGTTTGCCAGCGTGATCGAAAAGCACACCCAGTCCTTTTTGACCAACAAGGCCGCCTGGAACAAGGACAGCGACAACGCCAAGCAGCTTGCCAAGTTGCTGGGCGGCACACCGGCCGATCAGGCTGCGGGCCTGCTCAACCTGAACCTGGTGCCTTTGACTGCACAGGCTTCCGACGCCTGGCTGGGCGGTGGTGAGAAGTCCGGCGTTGCCAGAATCCTGAAAGAGACTTCTGCCTTCCTGAAAGAGCAGAAGAAGATCTCCGACGTGTTGCCCAGCTACGCGGCCTACGTGACTCCCACGGTGGTTGCGTCCCTGAAGAAGTAAGCAGGCTTTCATGCTGAAGGTCGACAACGCCAGCGTCTTTTTTGAGGCCCGCAATGGCCGCCCGGTACAGGCACTCGACAACGTTTCACTCGAGATTCCCAACGGCGGCTTTGTGGTGGCTTTGGGCACATCGGGGTGTGGCAAGTCCACCCTGCTTAATGCCATGGCGGGGTTTCTGCCTCTGTCCAAAGGCACGATTACCTTGGACGGCCAGCCCGTCGGTGGGCCTGGCGCCGACCGCGGGGTGGTGTTTCAGAAAGACACCTTGCTGCCCTGGCAGTCGGTGCTGGACAACGTGGCTCTGGGCCTGAAGTTTGCCGGCGTGCCGCGGCGCGAGCGTGAAGAACGGGCACACGAACTGCTGCGCTTGGTGGGCTTGCAGGATTTTGCCAAGTCTGCGCCCTACGAGTTGTCAGGTGGCATGCGCCAGCGCGTCGGCCTGGCACGGGCGCTGGCTCCGGACCCCAAGATCTTGTTGATGGACGAGCCTTTTGGTGCACTCGACAGCATGACGCGGGAGCAGATGCAGGAGCTGCTGGTGTCGGTATGGGCACGTACCGGCAAGCAGGTGTTCTTCATTACCCATTCCATTGAAGAGGCCCTTTTTCTGGGCACCCAGGTCATTGTGATGTCACCGCGCCCGGGTCGGATCGTGGCCCGTTTCGACGTGGATTTCGTGCGGCGTTTCGCGCGCGATCGCGATGCGCGCGCCATCAAGACCTTGCCCGAATTTTCCGAACTGCGCGAAGAGATCCGCAGCATCGTGCACCAGACCGAAGACCAGGAGTTGGCAAGCGTATGAGCGATATGGCTGCACAGCTGGCATTGATTCAGAACGTGGACGCCAGTCCCACCGTGATGTTGCCGGATACCAAGACACCCTCGCCCAAGGTTGTGAAGATGCGCAACTTTGGTATTGGGGAAGGCTCCACCGCCCCGATCAGCCTGATCAGTGGCGTCGTATTGCTACTTGCATGGTGGGGCGTGACGCAAGCGGGCTGGGTCTCTCATCTGTTTTTACCCGCACCGGCTGAAGTCATCACCATGGCCCAATCGATCTGGGCGGATGGCTATGCCAACGCCACCTTGTGGGAACATGTATCGGCCAGTCTGGCACGCATCCTGTCGGCAGCGGCCATTGCCGTACTGCTGGGTATTCCGGTGGGCCTGCTCATGGGGTTGAACCGCTGGGCCAAGGGCGTGCTGGACACGCCCATCGAGTTCTACTGGCCGCTACCGCCCTTGGCGTACCTGCCCTTGATGATCATCTGGCTGGGTATTGGTGAAGCATCCAAGATCACCTTGCTGACGCTGGCCATGTTTGCACCCATCGTGCTCTCGGCCCAGGCTGGGGTGCGTGCGCTGCCCATCGAGCGCGTCAACGCGGCACTCACACTGGGCGCCAGCCCCTGGCAGCTGTTTACCGAAGTGGTGCTGCCCTCGGCACTGCCTGAAATCTTGACCGGCATACGCATTGCGCTGGGCGTGGGCTGGGGCACGCTGGTGGCCGCCGAACTGATTGCCGCCAATCGGGGCATCGGTTATCTGATCATGTCGGCCTCACACTTCCTGGCGACGGACGCAGTGTTCGTGGGTATTGGCGTCATTGCCATCTGCGCCTTTGGTTTCACCCTGGCTATGCGCCTGTTGGAGAGCGTACTGGTTCCCTGGAAGGGCAAGAGCTAGACATCAATCAAGTAACGTGCCTGTCATGGCGCATGCGGTACAGTTCTTGCACACCCGCAGGGCCCACCGCGGTGGGGTTCTTTCGATGCAAATACAGGAGACCCTTATGGCAACCAGCAAGAAAGCGGCAGATGCCCCCAAGGCAGCACCCGTAGTCACTCCGGCAACCAAGCCGGCAACCGCCGCCAAAAAAGCGGCCCCTGCCAAGAAGGCAGTGCCGGCAAAGGCAGTGACCAAGCCGGTGCCAGAAGCAGTACCGGCAACCAAGGCCCCGACCAAGAAGGCACCAGCCGCGAAGAAAGCGGCCAAGCCAGCAGCTCGCGTGATCACACCTGAACAGCGCGCCAACTACATTGAGGTGGCCGCCTTCTACATTGCCGAGCGCCGCGGGTTTGCGCCCGGAAATCCGGAAGAAGACTGGTTGCTCGCTGCCGCAGAAATTGACCGCCTGATTGACGGCGGTCATTTCGGCAAGTAGGCGCACCCATTCAGGGCGCGGTCAAGCCGTTGTAGCAGGCTTCCAGGCGGTGCCATTTAGGTGCAACGCCTGGTTTGCGGCGCACGCTGAAGCCCGCCTGCCGTAAGCCGCTACGTACACTGCTGGCCACTGAAAAGCTGGCCAGTGTGGTGCCGACAATGCAGTGGGCCGCCATGGCACGCAAGGTTTCGTCGGACCACATCTCTGGATTCTTCGCCGGGTTGAAACCATCCAGGTACACCGCATCTGCACGGCAATCGAGTTGCTGCAGCATGGGCAGCACATCGCCTATGGCCAAGGTCAGAAGGATGGCACCTTGTGCGAGGCTGAACTGCTGCATGCCGGGCCGCAGCGTCTGCCAATGCAAGGCCAGTTCCCGCGCCAGATCGACAAGAGGCGATATGGCCTGTGTGTCGCTCAACGCTTGGGCACTGCGCACCACATCTGCGGCCGAGACCGGATAGGCCTCCACCGCCACATAGTGCAACCGCGCACAACGGCGCGCATCTGCCAGCCAGGTTGCCCAGGTCGCCAGAAAATTCAAACCCAGGCCAAAGCCGGTTTCCAGAATGGTGAAGTGCTCGGTGTTCTGCCAGCGCTGCGGCAGATGGCAGCCGCCCACGAAAACCGTCTGCGCCTGCTGCCAGCCGCCGGCGCGCGAGCGGTAGACGTCACCGAAGCGGGGACTGGTGGGGCACTGGTCTTCTGACCATTCAACCGGCTCATGCATGGCGCCGGATGATAAAGCCCCCCAATCGCCTCTTCAGTGGGAGCGTGCCGAACTCAGGCGCCGCACCACGGCGATGAAGCGGTCCACCTCTTCGCAGGTGTTGTAGAACGCCAGGGAAGGACGTACCGTGGCTTCCAGTCCAAAGCGGCGCAGGATGGGCTGCGCGCAGTGGTGACCGGAACGCACCGCAATGCCTTCGCGGTTGAGCTCCTTGCCCACTTCCTCGGTGGTGTAGCCCTTGAGCACAAAGGACAGCACGCTGGCCTTGTTCTGTGCCGTACCGACCAGCCGCACGCCGGGAATGGGCCGCAGCAGTTGCGTGGCGTATTCCAGGATGTCGTGCTCATAGCGCGCAATGTTTTCCAGACCGATGCGCTGCACATAGTCGATGGCCGCACCCAGGCCCACGGCATCAGCAATGTTGCCCGTGCCGGCCTCGAACTTGTTGGGCGGGGGCTGGAACAGCGTGCGCTCGAAGGTCACGTCGGCAATCATGTTGCCGCCACCCTGCCAGGGCGGCATGCTGTCGAGCAGCTCGCGCTTGCCGTAGACCACGCCAATGCCGGTAGGGCCGAAGATCTTGTGGCCGGAGAACACGAAGAAGTCGGCGCCTATGTCCTGCACATTCACCCGCATGTGGCTGACCGACTGCGCGCCGTCCACCAGTGCCTTGGCACCGGCACGGTGGGCCAGTTCCACGATTTCCTTCACCGGCACCACGGTGCCCAGTGCGTTGGAAACCTGGGTCACGGCGACGATCTTGGTGCGGTCGTTCAGCAGCTTCTTGTACTCGTCGAGCAGCACCTGGCCGGAGTCGTCCACCGGGATCACGCGGATGCGTGCGCCCTTTTGCGCGGCCAGCTGTTGCCAGGGCACGATGTTGGCGTGGTGCTCCAGGTTGGAGACGATGATCTCGTCGCCTTCCAGCACGTTCTGCACGCCCCAGGTTTTGGCCACCAGGTTGATGGCCTCGGTAGCTCCGCGCACGAAGATCACCTCTTCCACGCTGGACGCACCCAGGAAGGCGCGCACCTTTTCACGCGCACTTTCGTACGCGTCGGTGGCGCGCGCCGCCAGCTCGTGGGCGGCACGGTGGATGTTGGAGTTCTCGTGTTCGTAGAAGTACGAGATGCGCTCGATCACCTGGCGTGGTTTGTGGGTGGTGGCGGCATTGTCGAACCAGGCCAACGGACGGCCGTTCACACGCTCTTGCAGGATGGGAAAGTCGCGACGGATCGCATTCACATCAAACGCCGGGTGGCGCGCCTGCGGGTCCACTTGGGGGTCACGCCCGGCGTAGCCGCTGGGTGGACGCTTCTGGTCCAGGAAGTAGAACGGTCCGGCAGCCTGGGCGGCATCGGCCTGTTGCGGCCTGCCGCCCACTGCGGAGCCAGGGGTCGCGCTAGAGGGCGCTGCGTTGCGCGGGTTGTCGCTCAGCAGGGCACGCAGGTCATCCGCGCCGGGCAGACCGAAGGAATGCGCCGTGACACGGTCTTCGCGCGGCACAGAGAACTCGGTCAACGTGGAGGGATAGCCACTGCTCTCACCCAAAAAGTAGTACGGGGTGGATGGTGTTCCGGGAAGCGGCGAAGGCGACTGCGGTGCGGCGGGAAGCGAAGCCGCAAAACCTTCGGGCACGCCCAGCGCTTGGCCGCCAGTACGGTTGTCTACGGCGGGGGGCACAATGGCCGCGTTGTCGGGCAGGCCGTTGACTGCGGTGGAATGCGGCAGCAGCGAAGGCGAGCTGGCGCCTAGCGACAGCACGTTCTGTGGCGTCGTGGGTGCCACGTTGGCACCTGGCGCAATCGTGCCCGGCAGTTGCGGTTCGCGCACCAGCGGCCCCAGCGATGTACCGCCGGGCAGCACATTCGTTGGTGCTGGTACGCCACCCAGTGCAGGGGAATTCGGTGCTCCGGAAGGCAGCTTGGGCGCTTCACCTGGCAGGGCGGCGAAGAAAGCGCCGGCCAGTTGGGTGAGCGTGGCTACATCAGGCAGTCCAGCGGGAGGCGTAGCTCCCGGCAGATCACTTGTAGGTGTCTGGATAGTCATGGAACTTGCCAATCTCAACATCTTCCAACACGGCCAATGCGTCATCGGACTGCACCACCAGCGAGCAGTACAGGCTGATCAGGTAGGACGCAATCGCGCTGCGGTTGATGCCCATGAAGCGCACCGACAGGCCCGGGCTTTGTTCGCCAGCCAGACCGGGCTGGTACACGCCAACTACGCCCTGGCGCTTGTCGCCTACGCGCAGCAGCAAGATCTTGGTCTTGCCATCGGCCACGGGCACCTTGTCGCTGGGGATCAGCGGAATGCCGCGCCAGGTCAGGAACTGGGAGCCAAACAGGCTCACGGTGGGCGGTGGCACGCCACGGCGGGTGCATTCACGGCCAAAGGCGGCAATGGCCAGCGGATGGGTCAGAAAGAAGGCGGGCTCTTTCCAGACCTTGGTCAGCAGCTCGTCCAGGTCGTCGGGCGTGGGAGCACCGGTCAGCGGGTAGATGACTTGCTCGGGCGCGACGCTGGCCAGCAGGCCGTAGTCGGGGTTGTTGATGAGTTCGGACTCCTGGCGTTCCTTGATGGTCTCGATTGTCAGGCGCAGCTGTTCCTTGATCTGGTCATGGGGGCTGCTGTAGAGGTCACTCACGCGGGTGTGCACATCGAGCACGGTAGACACGGCGTTGAGGAAATACTCGCGCGGCTGCTCTTCGTAGTCCACAAAGGTCTGCGGCAGTTCGGACTCGTCGCGCTTGGTGCAAGCCACCAGCACGTCCTGCGGATTCTTGACCTTGTTGAGGCGGTAGATGCCTGCTTCCACCGGCGTCCATTGCAGCAGGTGCACCAGCCAGCGCGGGCTGATGGTCGACAGGATGGGGACTGTCTTGGTCGCGTTGGCTAGCTGCCGTGCTGCGCTGTCGCTGAGCGCTTGTTGGGAAGAGGTGTTCTCGGACATGAAAGACTCCGTGGGATGTGAAAGGAAAACAGTGGATGAGTGTCTGGGGTCTTCAGCCTGTGTTCAACAGGCTATAGACGTCAATTGAATGCCCGAGACCACATGGTGCTGTGCCAGCCGTTCGGTTTGCGCCAGCAAGTGGCTGACAGTGACGCCAAAGGCGGTAGCCAGTTTTTCGAGGGTAATGAGTGAGGCTATGGCCTCGCCCCGTTCCAGTTCGCCGACGTAGGAGCGGTTCAGGTCGGCCTTTTCAGCCAATACCTCTTGTGACCAGCTTCTGCCCTCACGGAACTGACGCACGGTGGCGCCCAGGTGCCGAGTGAGGCTGGCTGCGGTCTGGGACGGAGAGCGGGGAGTGGGACGTGGCATCAACGGGCTTTGCTGTCCTGGCGCAAGCTGGCCTGGGTGATGGCGGTACCCGGCTCCACATCGTGCGTGAGCCAGACGTTGCCGCCAATGGAAGCACCTTTGCCGATGGTGACGCGGCCCAGCACGGTGGCACCGGCGTAGATGACCACATCGTCTTCCAGGATCGGGTGGCGCGGCTGACCTTTGATGGGTTTGCCGTCGGCGTCCACCGGAAAACTCTTGGCGCCCAGTGTGACCGCCTGATACAGGCGTACCCGCTGACCAATCAGTGCAGTCTCACCAATCACGACACCGGTGCCGTGGTCGATGAAGAACCCGGCGCCTATGGTTGCGCCCGGATGGATATCAATGCCGGTTTGTGCATGCGCCAGTTCCGCCACTATGCGTGCCAACAAGGGCACACCCGCCTTGTACAGCGTGTGGGCCACGCGGTGGTGGATCATGGCCAGGATGCCGGGGTAGCACAGCAGCACTTCGTCCACGCTACGGGCGGCCGGGTCGCCATCAAACGCGGCAATCACGTCGCTGTCGAGCAGGCGGCGGATGTGGGGCAGGGCGTTGCCAAACTCCCGCACGATGTGTTCGGCCTTTGCACTCAGTTCGGCATTATCCACATCGTGTACGTGGCGTGCAGCATGGCGCAGTTCCAGATGCACCTGCTCCAGCAATGCATGCAACACCGACCCCAGGGTGTGGCCGATGTAGAAGTCTTCGCTTTCCTGGCGCAGGTCTTTGGGCCCCAGGCGCATGGGAAACAGCACGCCCTGCAGTCCATGAATGATCTCAGTCAGGGCGTCGCGCGACGGCAGTTCACGCCCGCCCGGCTCGTTGGAGCGCTGCTGCGCGGTGCGCCATTCCTGTCTTACCGCGGCCAACTCCGAAACAATGTTCTTGAGATCAAATAGTGGCGGTTCAATTTTGTTGTGGTGCTGGCTCATGCGGGCTCCCTGGTCAGTCCTGCACCCAGGGTAGGTTGTGGAAGCGCCAGCCATCCTTGGTGCCGCGGTGTTTGTCCAGGTCGATCTCGCCTTCAAAGCCTTCCAGGATGTTGAACACGCGGGTAAAGCCAGCCTGCGCTGCCGCCTGTGCAGCCAGGGCAGAGCGCTTGCCGCTGCGGCACAGCAGCAGGATGGTGGCCTGCTTGCCCACTTTGACTTCCAGCTCGCGCACGAAGCGCGGGTTGCGTGTGAGTGCGGTACCAGTGGCCCAAGCCACATGCTGTGTGCCTGGCACATGGCCAACGAACTTGCGTTCTTCGGTGGTACGAACATCGACCAGCACCGCCTCACCTGCCGAAACCAGCTCCCAGGCCAGCTGCGGCGGCACCGCGCCCGCGTAGGGCAAACCGGTGGCAAGGGCTACCGCACGAATGGATTCGAGTGCGGCGGGCAGGTTGGCGGTGTCGGTGGTGGCAGTCATGGTGCGGTGTCCTTTGGTCTCGCTGAGGTCAGGTAATGCGAGGACTGTAGGAGCGCATCGTTCAAACGCAAACGAGTTTTAAAGCAGTTGGATAGTTGGTTTTTGCATATGAGCTTCGTGGTCTGCGTTACACCGGGCGCACAGGCAGCAACAGCAGATTGACCAGCACATAGGCCAGCACGACGATCAAAACCGCCACGCCCAATCCGGGCAGGAATTCAACATCATCGAACGGGTTGTCCGGCTGGGGCCCTGGGTTGTGGTCAGTCTCTGGCATAGGTTCCTCCTGGGGGCATGCGCCTTATCGGTCTTGCGAGCCATTCTTGGCTACAGGGGAAGAAATGCAAACGAAGAAAACCGCGCTTGCTCATGCAGCAAGCGTGTATGCCTGGCAGTGCAGGCCCTTAGGGAAGCAGCGGCTTTTTCATGTGGCGCTGGTGGTTGCAGCGGGCATGGCTGATGGCTAGGTTCTCGACATGGCTGTTGCCGCCCTCGCTCAAGGGCTGGATATGTTCCAGCGTCGCTTCCGCGGGCGCCACATGTTCACCGCACATCCAGCAAGGAACTTTGCCGTGTAACTGGCGGGCCACTGTCTTGTAGATCTTGTCGCGTGTCAGGGAAAGTCTGCTCATGCCCCTCAGTATGCACAGCTTCCAGCAGGTGGCAGTACCGCCGCAAAAACAATGCTTGACTTCGAGTGCACTCGAAGTCTTACAGTGCCCGCATGACAACCTTCTTCAGCATCGCCGAGGCATCCCGCGCGACAGGTCTCTCGGCCCACACCTTGCGCTATTACGAGCAGATTGGCCTGATTGCGCCCGTGGCCCGCAGCAGCGGTGCACGCCGCTACAGCGCAGAAGACATGCGCTGGCTGGAATTCCTGGTCCGGCTGCGCTCCACCGGCATGCCCATGCGCGACATGCAGCGTTATGCGCAGTTGCGGCGTGAGGGGGCAGACCCGGCGGGCGTAGCCGAGCGCCAGGCCATGCTGGAGCGCCATGCGCTACGCCTGGAAGAGGAGCAACGTCTGCGGGCCGAGACCCTGCAAATCATCCGCAACAAGATCCAGACCTACCAGGACATGCAGACAGCCCTTCCAGGCAACACAAGCCATGTATCCACTTTTACCAAAGGACCATTGAAACCATGAAGACACGTGTACTGGGCCGCAACGGCCCCACCATTTCCGCCATCGGCCTGGGCTGCATGGGCATGAGCGATTTTTACAGCCACCGCGACGATGCCGAGTCCGTAGCCACCATCCACCACGCGCTGGACCAGGGCCTGAATTTTCTGGACACCTCCGACGCCTACGGACCCCACACCAACGAGGTGCTGATCGGTCAGGCCATTGCGGCCCGGCGCGCCGATGTGTTTCTGGCAACCAAGTTCGGCATCTGCCGCGACCCGGCCAACGAGAGTGCGCGCGCCGTGAACGGCAGACCCGAATACGTCAAGGCCAGTTGCGATGCCAGCCTGCAACGCCTGGGGGTGGAGCAGATCGATCTGTACTACCAGCACCGTGTCGACAAGACGGTCCCCATCGAAGAGACCGTGGGCGCCATGGCCGATCTGGTGCGCGCGGGCAAGGTGCGCTACCTGGGCCTGTCCGAGGCCTCGGCGGCAACCATAGACCGGGCCTGCGCGGTGCATCCGATTGCTGCCCTGCAAAGTGAGTACTCCTTGTGGACACGCGATCCGGAATTCACCGGCACGCTGGCCGCCTGCCGGCGCAACGGCGTCAGCCTGGTGGCCTATTCGCCCTTGGGCCGCGGCTTTCTCACTGGAGCGTTCACTAAACCTGAAGACCTGCCGGAGGAAGACTACCGCCGCCGCTTTTCGCCACGCTTCCAGGGCGACAACTTCGATGCCAACCTCGCCCTGGTGCAGCAGGTCCAGCAGCTGGCCGAAGAAAAAGGCATCACCGCAGCCCAGCTTGCGCTGGCCTGGGTGCTGGCGCAAGGGGAGGACATCATCCCGATCCCGGGTACCAAGCGGCGGACCTATCTGGACATCAACATCGGTGCGTTGGATGTGGTGTTGGGGCAAGACGAGCTGGAGCGGCTGAACGCGGTCTTCCAACCGGATGCGGCGGCGGGTCTGCGTTATCCGGAAGCTTTTCTGGGTTCGGTCAACGTCTGAGCAGGAGCACTTGCCCTTGCGCGAGCGGTGCTTGCACACCCGCTTTATGATGAAGCATGTTCAAAATCTACTGGACCGACGCCGAGTCACAGGCCTGCTCGCAAGACGAAGAGCTGCTCACCAAAGCACTTGAAGTTGTCAAGGAAAAGCGGGATGCGGGGTATTCCTTTGTCACCATGGTGGCAGAAGACCCGCGCCATGTGGGCAAGCCCGGCGTCGATGCCGTGGTGGATGGAAAGACGCCGGATGGCCAGGACTATGAATGGTCCAAGACCGGCCGCGCTGGTCGACCCCGCCGCAACGACAAGATCGTAGCCACCAAAGACCACTGACTGGAATGCCGCTCCATGCCTGAAGCAAAGCCCTACGTACCGCCCAAAGTCTGGACCTACGACAAGGAGAACGGCGGCCAGTTCGCCAACATCAACCGCCCCATCTCCGGCCCCACGCACGAGAAACCGTTGCCACGCGGCAAGCACCCCTTGCAGCTGTACTCGCTGGCAACACCCAACGGTGTCAAGGTCACGGTCATGCTCGAAGAGTTGCTGGCGCTGGGCATCACCGCGGCCGAATACGACGCCTGGCTGATTCGCATCAACGAAGGTGACCAGTTCGGCAGTGGTTTTGTAGAGGTCAATCCCAACTCCAAGATCCCGGCGCTGGTGGACTACAGCGAGCCCGAGCCGGTCCGGGTCTTCGAGTCCGGCTCCATTCTTCTGTATCTTGCAGAGAAGTTTGGCGCCTACATTCCCACCGGGCGTGCCAAGCGTACCGAGTGTCTGAACTGGTTGTTCTGGCAGATGGGCAGCGCGCCCTATCTGGGCGGTGGATTCGGGCACTTCTATGCCTACGCGCCAACCAAGATCGAGTACGCCATAGACCGCTTTGCCATGGAGACCAAGCGGCAGCTGGATGTGCTGGACAAGCGCCTGGCGCAGAGCCGCTATATCGCGGGTGACGACTACTCCATTGCGGACATTGCCATCTGGCCCTGGTATGGCGGGCTGGCCAAGGGGCTTCTGTACGGCGCTGGCGAGTTCCTGCAGGTGCAGGAGTACACCCATGTGGTGCGCTGGGCCGATGAAATCGCGCAGCGCCCGGCCGTCATCCGCGGCCGCATCGTCAACCGCGCATTCGGCCCGCTGGAATCCCAGCTGCATGAGCGCCATGATGCGGGCGACTTCGAGACCCGCACGCAGGACAAGAACCAGAAAGCCTGATCAGAAAATTCTGAACGTGGTCGGAATTTTCCGGCTGCGATTCCGCCTATTCCGATGCCGGGGAAGACCCGGAGGTTCAGGAGAGCCTGCAAGCCTGCGCCAGTGCCTATCTTGTCAAGCCTTTCAGCCCGGTGCGCCTGATTTCATTGGCACATCAATTGGTTCATGGTTCGGTGGTGGGGCTGGATTCGCAGATGCGACCAAAGAGTACAAGAGCCTGACCAACACCATCTCGGAGCGGGTACGGGTACAGATCTTGCTGCTTGCGCCAGCGTATCCCCCCGATATGCGCAAGGAGTCCAAGGTGAAGCAGTCCATCGTCTCAACCGGCACCAAAATAGGTGCCGGTTCCGTCATTTTGGTCGCCGCCGCTCTGGTTCTGGGCATGCTGTTGTTCAACCCGCACGGCCGTATCAACCATGCGATCAAACAGGCGCATAGCCACCTGCAGGACAAGGCTCCTCTCACAGTTCATGAGCCGGAGGTTATGAAGTCCAAAGAAGTTCCCAAGCAGACGTCCGCCGCAGTAGATGATTGAGCGATAGCCTGGCAACCGTTGCCCGTGCCAGTGATCGTCTGCTGGCACACGGACGCTGCGCGCCCACCTGGGGGAGAATAGGGAATGATTCGACGCAGCCTGCTGCTTGCACTTTGCTGCACCCTCGTGCACGCGCAACCGGTGCCACCGTCTGACGCCACGCTGAATGCCTGGTCGTTGCGATTCACCAATGAGGTGGACCACCAGTTGCAGGTGCCTCCAGATGTTCAGAAGCGCTATACCGATCTGCTCGCCCAGGAGTTGGGGGAGTCGCATATGCGCAATGCCCCGCCACAAGCCTACGTGCTGGTGGATCGCAGTGCCTTTGTACAGGCCGCCTTTGTCGTGGTGCGCACGTCTGCCGGTTGGCATTGGCTGGGCGCCACGGCGGTTTCCACCGGCAAGATCGGCACATATGAGCACTTTCTGACACCCTTGGGGGTCTTTGCGCATACCCTGGACAACCCGGATTTCCGGGCCGAAGGCACCTACAACCAGAACAAGATCCGTGGCTATGGCTTGAAAGGGATGCGGGTGTTTGATTTCGGCTGGCAGACGGCCCAGCGGGGCTGGGGTGACGATGGCGAGAGCCAGATGCGCTTGCAGATGCATGCAACCGACCCGAATGGGCTGGAGGCGCGACTGGGCAGCGTGCAATCCGAGGGCTGCGTGCGCATACCGGCCAGTCTCAACCGCTTTCTGGACCGCTACGGCGTGCTTGACGCCCAATACGAAGAGGCCGCAGCCAGCGGCAAGAAGCTTTGGATACTGCGTTCAGACCGGCAGACGATGCCCTGGCCGGGGCGTTATCTGGTGGTAGTGGATTCGGGTGCGACCGAACGCCCGGTCTGGTCCCCCAAGCCGGCCAAGCGTTGATTCAGCCCGATCGACGCGCGGGATGACTGCGCCATTGTCTATTCGGCGCCGCAAGGGTAACCTGAGGGCTTCAATAGCAAGAGCCCGCCATGAAACACAATCCGGTCCAAAGCATGCGCAAGTTTGTGCGCATTCCGTTCGATGCAGATGTCCTGCTCAGGGTGCAAGACAAGTCCATCAAGGTCCAGCTGATCGACATCTCCATCAAGGGTGCGCTGGTGCAGGGCGACGGTAGCGAGACGTTCCAGCTAGACGAAAAATGCCGGCTGAAACTGCCCATGGCCCAGGACGGAGAGGGCATTGTGATGGCAGGACGCATTGCCCATTTGAAAGGTCCGCTGATCGGCATTGAATGCACCGAAATCGATGTCACCAGCCTGACGCGTCTGCGGCGCCTCATCGAATTGAACAGCGGCGATCCCAGCCTGATGAATCGCGAGATCCGGCACCTGTTTGGTGACCATTGATTTGCTGCACTGCGAAACACGCAGTGTTGCCGTAGACGCTTTTGGCATGGGCAGCTCATGCCATACTTGAAGCAATGCGGTTGAACGTACCAAATAAGTGGGCAGGATTTGCGGTTGCCGCCTTGGCGCAACTTGCCATCCTGTGCGCTGTTCTGGTGACGCTTTCCCGCCTGGGGCAAGGCTTTGCAGTAACGGCTGTGGCCATCGTTGGCAGCCTGGTCGCGGTCAATGCGGGTGGGGTGCTAATTTACCGGTACGTTCGGCAACTGGAAGAGTCCTCACGCCGCGCCAGCTTGTTGGCCGAGATGAACGTGAAGGTCAATCGTGAGATCCTCTTGAACGAGGACATTGAACTCATTTACCGCACGATCCTCAATTATTTGTTCAGCGTATTCCCCAGTGCCACCACCGGCTCCATCCTGATTCTGGGCGAAGATGGATGTCTGACCTTTGTTGCCTCCAGAGGGTTCACCGAAGAGTTTGTCAGCAACTTCCACCTCAAGCTGGAAGACTGCTTTCTGTACCAGTTGACCGGGGGCCAAATCGAGGAGGCACGCCTGATCACCGGGCAGGATTTCAAGCACATCGAAACGGTCATCAAACCGGGTGAGTGGGAATACAAGTCTGTCATCAGCGCACCACTCTTCGTGGGCGACCGGCTGTTTGGACTGCTCAATCTCGATTCCCCGGTGACCGGCACCTATGACGTCAAGGACGTGGAGATCGTGGAGCGCTTTTGCACCCAGATCGAGGTGGGTTTGCTGGCGCGCGAGCGCTACACCGCCAACATCAAGCGCTATCAGGTGGACTCGCTTACAGGGCTGTTGACCCGTCGCTACTTTGACGATCTGTTCCGGATTACGCTGGACCGTTCCCTTAGGCACCAGGAGCCTTTTGTCGTCGCGTTGTTTGACGTGGACGGACTCAAGCACGTGAACGATACATCCGGCCATCTCGCGGGTGACCGGATGCTGCTGGCCATAGCCAACGCCTTGCGCGCGTCCTGCCGCAACTCGGACATCATGGGCCGTTTTGGCGGCGACGAGTTCATCGCCAGCTACCACCTGACCAAGGCGGAGACCATGGAAAAGAACATCGCCGGCATTCTTGCCCGTTTGCGTGCCAAGCCCATGCGTTTTGGCGATGCGGAACACAGCCTCTCCTTCAGCTTTGGACTCGCCAGCTTTCCGGAAGACGGGACCGATGCGCAGTCACTCATCGCCAGCGCCGACAAGCGACTCTATGCGATGAAAACCGCCACCAGATGAACGCCCTGAAGCAGCGCAAGAAGAACCAGCTGTATGTGTCGCCGCCCTTCATCAGCGCGCTGCGTGACATCACCCAGCATCTGCAGGCGGATGAGGAAATCCGGCGGCTTGCCCAACCGCACTCTGCTGCTGGCCCGGTTCAAGGAGTGGAGCATCGACTGCGATCGCCGCGGCAGCTGGGGCTCTCTGCTGTATATCGATCTGGATCACTTCAAGACCTTGCACAGCACGCTGGGGTATGACATGGGAGACCTGCTGCTCAAGCAGGTTGCTGTTGGAGCATCTCACCTTGGTTGTCAACGTCAGTTCCTGGCCGCGTCAGGTTGCCACGCCTGTCAGGGCTACCTGTTTGGCTGGCCCTTGCCGATTGACGCCTTTGAAGCCTACGTGCTGAACACCTGAAGACCGATACCCGTTCCGTGTCGCGCCTACGCTGGCAATGCGCTGACCAGCTCGGCGGTAATTTCCGCAGCGGACTTCTCCACGCATCCGCTGGTGTTCTGCCCGGCCCAAAGCGGCGAGAACGCGCCCGATTGCCGTGCTTCCGCGTATGCGCGCAAAGGGGCGATAGCGCCGCCAGCCAGGGGGAAGGCCGGCGCATGGGCGCTGATGTTCCCCAACTCTCGCATCACGCGGTTCACGATACCGCGCGCTGGGCGGCCGGTGAAGATGTTGGTCAACGCGGTGTGTACCGCTTCATCGCTTTTCAAGGCGGCGCGGTGCACGGCACTGGTGCGGGCTTCATGTGCCAGCAGGTAGCTGGTTCCCACCTGCACGCCGGTTGCGCCCAATGCCATGGCCGCCTTGACGCCGCGCACATCGGCAATGCCGCCAGCCGCAATCACCGGCACGCGTACGTGTGCCGCCAATTGCGGCAGCAAGGCCATGGTGCCCACCTGTGTGCTGAGGTCATCCGAAAGAAAAATGCCCCGGTGTCCTCCGGCTTCCAGCCCTTGCGCGATGATGGCGTCTGCCCCATGGGCCTCCAGCCAGACGGCCTCTTCCAGCGTGGTTGCCGAAGATAGAACCTTGGTGCCCCAGGCCTTGACGCGTGCCAGCAATTGTGGCGTGGGCAGGCCGAAGTGGAAGCTGACCACCGGTGGCTTGAATTCCTCCAGCAAATCCGCCAGTTCGGCGCTGAAGGGCTGCCGCTGGGAGCCTGTGGTGATGCCTGCCGGGTCGATGTCAAATTCCCGGTAATAGGGCATCAGCGCTTCTTGCCACTGCGCCTCTCTTTGTGCAGAAACCTGGGGTGGGGTGTGGCAGAAGAAATTGACGTTGTAGGGCTTGTCCGTACCGCTACGAATGGCCGTGAGTTCGCTACGAATCTGTGCCGGCGACAGCATGGCGCATGGGAGGGACCCCAGGGCTCCGGCATTCGACACAGCGATGGCCAGCGCGCTGTCTTGCACACCTGCCATGGGTGCCTGTATCAACGCGTATCGGATACCGAGCAATTCTGTGAGATGCATAAGCGGGTTCGGGGTTGAGAGCCTTCAGGTCCTGTAATTTATCTGCATCGCAGTACTGCGACTCAGGATGAGGTCAATCGCTTGGAGACGCCGTCTTTCCATTGCCAATGACCATTTCATTTTTGAAATATGTGAATATTTAGCATTCAATCGCACGGGCGCAGAAATATTGCAGGGCGAATTGCTTCGACTTTGCTTTGGCAGGGGGCAAGACGCTATCGGCACAGTTTATGCAATGCAGCCAGCAATATTGCAGCGCGGATGCGCTAAGCACGGCTTTGCATAGGCATGCAACATAATCCGTCATCAGAAAAATATTGGTAAATATGGATAACTATTTGCCGATAAGATGCGATTGGGCCTTCGGGCCGGAGAAAATGAAATATCGAACGCAGGCCGGTCACCTGTGCATTCGCTTGGCGGTATCAACTATTTTGGTGTCATATTGAACTACGCGGCGCACAGTATCCGGGCTTCAGGTGATTCAGAGTGAATATGAATGCCACGGATGTAAACCACAGACAAGTCATCGAAACTTCACTGGACGGCTACCTGCATATTTCCAGGGCAGGCGTGGTGGTTGACGTCAACGCCGCCTTCTGTGCGCTTTCCGGTTACCCGCGTGAAGAGCTGGCGGGCTTGCATATTTCCGCATTCGATAGCCATGCCCTGGAGGCAAATGCCAATGCAACACTTGTTGATGGTGCAAAAGGGCGGCGCTTCGAAACCATTCTTCGGCGCAAGGATGGAACCCTGTGGAATGCGGACGTATCCATGGCCCTTGCGGACGACAACGGGCAGGAGATGTTTGGCTTCTTTCGCGACATATCCGATCGCAAGAAGGTCCATGCCGAACTGCGCGAACAAGGCGAGTTCTTCCGCCTGATCACCGAAAACCTGGACGGCTTTGTTGCCGTGCTCGACCTCAAGGGCGTGCGCGTCTACAACAGTCCTTCCTACCGGCGCCTGCTGGGCCCCGGTGACTCCGCTGGCACGTTTTCCTTTCTGGAAATACACCCCGAAGACCGTGAGCGCGTGGAGCAGGCATTCCAGGAAGTCGTCACCACCGGTGTGGGGCGCCACCTGGAATACCGCTTCATGCTGCCCAACCACAAGGACGTGCGCTACATGGAATCGCGCAGCGGCGTCATCCGCGACGGTACGGGCAAGATCAAGAATGTGGCGGTCGTTTCGTTTGACATCACCGAGCGCAAGGCAAAGGACGAGCGAGTGCATGACATGGCGTTCAACGATGTCTTGACCGGCCTGCCGAACCGCCGTCTGATGCTGGATCGCCTGAAACAGTCCATGGCAGCAAGCAAGCGGAGTTACTTCTACAACGCCCTGATATTCATCGACCTGGACAATTTCAAACCCATCAACGACCTGCACGGCCATGCCGTGGGGGATTTGCTGTTGATCGAAGTAGCCAATCGACTCAAACGCCTGATGCGCGCCGAAGACACCGTGGCGCGCATTGGCGGCGATGAATTCGTGGTGATCCTGAGCGCGCTGAGTATGGACGAAGCCGAATCGGCCTCACTGGCCCGCGCCATTGCGGGAAAAATCTGCAACACCATATCGCAGCCCTACCAGCTGCAGATTGAAGCCGATGGGGATGTGGGCAATCTGGTCGAGCACCACTGTTCTGCCAGTGTGGGCATTGCCATGTTTTTGGGCCATGAAACCAGACCCGATGACATCCTCAACTGGGCAGATCGGGCCATGTACCAGGCCAAGGAGGCCGGGCGCAATGCCATCCGCTTCCACCAGCCGGTGAACTGAACCGCGATCGCCAGACCGCGGTTCAGCCGCTCACTTTTGCCGACTGGAAATGATCGCGTCCGCCACGTTCTTGGGCGCGTCGCTGTAGTGCTTGAACTCCATGGTGTACGTGGCACGCCCCTGGGACATGGAGCGCAGCGTCGTGGAGTAACCGAACATCTCGGACAGTGGCACTTCTGCCTTGATGACCTTGCCACCGCCCGGCACATCGTCCATGCCTTGCACCATGCCGCGCCGTGACGACAGATCGCCCATGACGTTGCCGGCATAGTCTTCCGGCGTTTCCACTTCCACTGCCATCATCGGCTCCAGTATGACTGGTGTCGCCTTGCGGCAACCGTCCTTGAAGCCCAGAGAGGCCGCCATCTTGAAGGCGTTTTCGTTGGAGTCGACCTCGTGGTAGGAGCCAAAGGTCAGCGTGACTTTGACGTCCACCACCGGGTAGCCTGCCAGCACACCGTTGGGCAGCGAGTCTTCAATGCCCTTCTTCACTGCCGGAATGAACTCGCGCGGCACCACGCCGCCCTTGATGGCATCGACAAACTCAAATCCTTTGCCTGGTGCCTGCGGCTCCACCGTCAGCACCACATGGCCGTACTGGCCCTTGCCGCCAGACTGGCGCACGAACTTGCCTTCCACGTCCGAGACGGACTTGCGTATGGTTTCGCGGTAGGCGACCTGGGGCTTGCCCACGCTGGCCTCCACACCGAACTCGCGCTTCATGCGGTCGACAATGATTTCCAGATGCAGCTCGCCCATGCCGGAGATGATGGTCTGGCCGGACTCTTCGTCGGTGCGCACGCGGAAGGACGGGTCTTCCTGCGCCAGGCGACCCAGGGCAATGCCCATCTTTTCCTGGTCGGCCTTGGTCTTGGGTTCCACCGCCTGCGAAATCACCGGCTCGGGGAAGACCATCTTCTCCAGCGTGATCACGGCTTCTGGATCACACAGCGTCTCGCCGGTGGTGACTTCTTTCAGCCCGACACAGGCGGCAATGTCGCCGGCCAGGATCTCCTTGATCTCCTCGCGCTGGTTGGCGTGCATCTGCAGGATGCGGCCTATGCGTTCCTTCTTGCCCCGTATCGGGTTGTAGACCGAGTCGCCCGACTTCAGCACGCCCGAATACACCCGCACAAAGGTGAGCTGGCCCACGTATGGGTCTGTCATCAGCTTGAATGCCAGCGCAGAAAACTTTTCATCATCCGCGGCACGGCGCACGGTGGGCTGGTCATCGTCATCGGTGCCAGGCACCGGTGGAATGTCCACCGGCGACGGCAGGTATTCCACCACCGCATCCAGCATGGCTTGCACGCCCTTGTTCTTGAAGGCGGAGCCGCACAGCATGGGCTGCAGTTCACCGGCCAGCGTGCGCTGGCGGATGGCGGCCTTGATTTCGGCTTCGCTGAGCGTGCCGGTTTCCAGGTACTTGTTCATCAGCTCTTCGCTGGACTCGGCCGCAGCTTCCAGCAGGATGCCGTGGTACTGCTCGCACACCTCGACCAGGTTGGCGGGAATCTCTTCGTACTTGAAGGTCACGCCCTTGTCGGCGTCCCAGATGATGGCTTTCATCTTGACCAGATCGACCACGCCCTGGAAGTGCTCTTCCGCGCCGATGGGGATCTGCAGCACGATGGGGTTGGCCTTGAGCCGGTCCACCATCATCTGGCGCACGCGCAGGAAGTCGGCGCCCACGCGGTCCATCTTGTTGACGAATGCCAGGCGCGGCACCTTGTATTTGTTGGCCTGGCGCCAGACCGTCTCGGATTGCGGCTGCACGCCGCCCACGGCGTCATACACCATGACGGCGCCGTCCAGCACCCGCATGGAACGCTCCACCTCGATGGTGAAGTCCACGTGTCCCGGGGTGTCGATGATGTTGATGCGGTGCTCTTCCAGATTGCCCGCCATGCCCTTCCAGAAGCAGGTGGTGGCAGCCGAGGTAATGGTGATGCCGCGCTCCTGCTCCTGCTCCATCCAGTCCATGGTGGCCGCGCCGTCATGCACTTCACCAATCTTGTGGTTCACCCCGGTGTAAAACAGGATGCGCTCCGTGGTTGTGGTCTTGCCGGCATCAATGTGGGCAGAGATGCCGATGTTGCGGTAGCGCTGGATGGGGGTCTTGCGGGCCATGGTGGTTCTCCTGTGGGAAAGATCAACAACATGGGGCCATACCCGGGATATGCAAGGTGTGCCGGCCCCGGGGGCACACCTGCTGATGGTCAGACGGCGGCGGTGATCACCACTTCAATTTTCCATTCCGGCTTGGCCAGCGCGGCCTGCACCGTCGCGCGCGGAGGGGTCTGGCCGGGCACCACCCAGGCGTCCCAGACCGCGTTCATGCCGGGGAAGTCCGCCAGATCGGCCAGGAAAATCTGCGTCATCAGGATCTTGCTTTTGTCGCTGTCCACGCGGGCCAGCAGGGCGTCTATCGCTGCGAGCACCTGCCGTGTCTGGCCGGCGATGTCCTGGCTGCCGTCTTCGGCAACCTGTCCGGCCAAGTAGGCTGTGCCGTTGTGTACTGCGACTTCGGACATGCGGGCTCCGACATCCAGGCGTTTGATCATGGTTTTCTCCGTGTTTTCAAAATAAGAAAAGGGCGAGTGTAGCTAGCGGCGCTCGGGCCAACCCGGATGCAACGTCCAATCTTGCATCCACAGGGCAAAGGCATCACCCGCCATCGGCCTGGCGATTCCATAACCCTGCGCCAGGTCGCAGCCGAATTGCAGCAGCAACCTGCCATGTGCCTCGGTCTCCACCCCCTCGGCAATGACTTTGCGTCCGAAGGCCTGGGCCAGACCCACCACGCCGCGCAGAATGGCCTGGTCGTCCACGTTGTCCAGCATGTTGCAGACAAAACTCTGGTCTATCTTCAGCATGGCCACGGGCAGCTGACGCAGATAGGTGAGTGACGAATAGCCGGTACCAAAATCGTCCAGCGCGAATTCCACGCCCATATCCTTGCACGCCTGGATGACGGTGGTGACTTGCTGCATGTCCCGCAGGGCACTGGTTTCCAGGATCTCAATTTGCAGATTGCCGGGTTTGACGCTGGGGTAACGCGCCAGTATCCGTTGAAGACGCTGCAGGAAATCGCACTGCTGCAACTGGATGGCACCCACGTTGACACTCACCGGTATCTCGAAGCCCTGGCTCAGCCAGACCAGGTGCTGGCGCAGCGCTGCATCTATCACCCACTCGCCGATGTCCACGGAAATCGGGCTCTCCTCCGCCGATGACAGGAACTCCCCAGGCGCAAGCAAGCCGCGTTCAGGGTGCTGCCAGCGGATCAGGGCTTCTGCGCCAATGACGGTGCCCGTGCGCATGTTCACCTTGGGCTGAAAGTGCAGCACATATTCGGACTGCGCCAAGGCCAGGCGCATGCGCTCCAGTATGTCGAAGTGCACGCGTATCTCGCTGTCGTGGCGGAAATCGAATACGTGGTAGCGGTTCTTGCCAGCCACTTTGGCCTGGTACATGGCCTGGTCGGCCTGTCGCAGTAGCTGCTCGGCATCCAGCTCCGCCTCCTGCGGGAATACGGTGATGCCGACACTGGTGGATATGCGAAGCACCCGTTCTCCCAGATGGAAAGGCTCGGTCGCCGCGGCAATCAGCCGGGAAATCAGCGGCATCACCGACTCCGTGTCCACAAAGTCCGTGAGCACGGCCACAAACTCGTCGCCACCCATGCGCGCCAGCGTGTCGCCATCGCGCAGATGGGCCACCAGCCGCTGGCCCAGGGCCTGCAGCAGAGCGTCTCCCACTTCATGGCCGTAGCTGTCATTCACCCGTTTGAAATCATCCAGATCCAGATAGGCAATCAATACCTTCTGCCCGCGCCGCTGGCATTGGGCCATGGCTTGGTGCAGCCGGTCGGCCAACAGCAGCCGGTTGGGCAGTCCGGTCAAAACGTCGAAGTGCGCTACGTGCTCCAGTTCAGACTGGTACTTCTTGAGCGCCGTGATGTCGGAGAACAATGCCACGTATTGCTCCACCTGGCCGGTCGGGCCGCGCACGGCACTGATGGTGAGAAGCTCTGCATACTCCTCGCCGTCCTTGTGGCGGTTCCACACCTCGCCGGTCCAGAACCCCAGTTCCAGCAAACGGGTCCACATGACGTTGTAGAACTCCTTGCTTTGTCGCCCGGAATTCAGGAATCTCGGGTTCCTTCCCAGGACTTCCTCACGGGAATAGCCGGTGACGCGTGCAAAGGCCTGATTGACATCGATGATGGCCCCTTCGGCGTCCGTTACCACGATGCCTTCACGTGCATGGTTGAACACCAGGCCGGCAAGCTCCAGTTGTTTTTCGGCCAGGTAGCGGTCCGTGACGTCCCGCGCAATGAAGATGAAGCGCTTGCTGTTCTGTGTTCCCGTGGCCATGGGCGCAACCGAGAGGTCGAACCAGCGTGTACCTTGTGCCAGATCGAGCGAATACCGCTTGCCGGAAGAGAATCCGGTTCGCGATGCCTCGTCTATGGCGGCTCTGCACACGGCGCAGGCCTCGGGCGGCAGCACCTCGTCAAACCGCTTTCCAAGAAAAGCCTCCGGTGGTGCAGCCAGCAAATCCCTGCTGTGTGAGTGGTACTGGAATATGTAACCCTGTTCGCTGACCTCAAACAGCAGATCCGGCAATGCATCCAGGGTGGCCTGCAAGGTGTTGGTAGTCTCTGTGATCCGGGCCTGCGCCCACATCAGGGTGGATATGTCTTGCAGCGTCCCCGTCAATCGAGCCGGATTATCTTGCGCATCGCGCGTCACCTTGCCCAGCGCGCGGATCCAGCGGATTTCCTTGTCAGAGGGGCGGACGATTCGGTACTCGCGATCAAACGGTTTTCCTGCCTGCAGTACCTGTTCGGTGAAGTAGGCAAGCAATGCAGGCCAGTCGTCGGGGTGTACCAGGCCGCTCCAGCTCTCCAGCGTGCGCTCGAAATCCCGGGGAATGCCAAGTACCTCATCGCAGATATCGGAGGAAGTCCAGCGCCCCGATGCAATGTCCAGCTCATAGCTTCCCAGTCCGGCGATGTGTTGCGCCTCCAGCAGCAGGTGCTGGCTGCGGTTGAGCTCGTCTTCGCGCAGCTTCAGTTGCTCCAGGGACTTTTCGTAGTTGCCGATCAGGCGGGAAATCAGTGTGAAAAGCAAGAGCGCAGTGACGCCCACAAACAGCCAGCCTTTGAACAAGCCGATCATGGCGACCACTTTGGCGTCGGAGAACATCGAGCCGACCAGCGTGTCGGACAGCAGAATCCACAACGCTGCGAAGATTGTGTAGACAGCTACGATTCGCCAAGCGGACTCCTGCTCCTGGCCGGAGGGTTTTTCAGAGGTTGTAGGCACTCCCATGGTGCGACTCTAAAGCAATCGCACCGGTTTCCGACAGAGCACAAATACCGAGTAGGGTTACTCCATGCCGAGGGCAAACGTATCGGTCAATTGTTCAATCCACTCCTCGACTTCGGCCGGTTCCATGGACAGCGTGCTGGGGACGTAGTCACCACCCTTGAGCCACTCCACGTTGGAATGCATCTGGGCATAGCGCTGGATGGCCTCCTCGGCCACGATGTTCAGCGAGATCAATCGCACCACTTCCAGCGGTGCCTGCGGGTCCAGAAACACGTGGTAGTCGTGGTGCATGCGGATGGCCAGTGCGACGTGCTTGGATAGTCCCCAGGTCCTCACCATCAGCGCGCCAATAAGGGCGTGGTCGGTGTTATGGGCTTCATGTTCCACGGCGGTAAAGGAGCGCTCGCTGTCCTCGTTCGCAATGCGCAGAGTCTGGGTATAGCGTGGGAAGCGCTGCATCAGCAGTGGAATGCCGACGTCGCAGAACAGGCCGAAGGTCTGGGCCAATCCCACATCCACCACACCGGTGGCCTTGGCCATATGGGCCATGGCCTGGGCGCGTCGGGCCGACGTATCGTAGAAACGGCCCAGGAAATTGCTGTCACCCTTGAGCAGGTTGCGCATGGCCAGGGCTGTCACCAGGTTTTCCAGTTGCTTGAGCCCGATCAGGTTGACGGCCTGTTCCACTGATTCGGCCTTGCGACTCAAGCCATACATGGGGGAATTCACGGTCTTCAGAACGGCGACCGTCAGGCCAACGTCCTGGCCCACGATCTGGGCAATGCGACGCATGTCCGGTTCGGGCCACGCCATCTCTTCCTGCATCTGCTGAACCACCAGCGGGCGCGGTGGAATGGGAATTCCCTTGATGCCACCTGCGTGGGCGGCGGAATTCATTTGTTCTTCTGCGCCAAACACTGTCGCGACTGCAGCCATCGTTCCTCCCAGAACTTGTTTTTTGCTCAGGCGCTATCGTATGCCATTCGTCAAAGGTCTCGCACGCCGTGGAGTAAAGCTTGCTCCTGCATCGTCACACACATCTGGTAGTGCGATCTGTCGGTCACTTCAAAGCCGCTGATCAGTAGCGGCTTGCGCAGCGCGGCATAGGCCGCATCGTGCGCCAGGGTGTGCAGGCCTTTGCGCAAGGCTTGCAGCACTGCCGGCGGTGTTTCCAGCGCAGTGATCAAGGGCAGGCCGGGGTAGGGTTGGGTTTGCTCAAACACGCGCAGCTGCGTGCCAAGCGATGGGTTGCTGCGCTGCCAGTGCGCCCAGCTGACCGGGTCTATGGAGGCCATATCCGCCTGTCCCGTACGCACCGCTTCTATGGAGCGGTAATGCGCGCCGGTATGGAGCGCCTTGTCAAAGAACGGCCTCTGCGTGGTGGTGGTAGCCACCAGTGCGCGCAAGGCGTTGTAGCCGGATTGCGAGATGGTGTCGTTGAAGGCCACGGAGCTGCCGGCAAATTCCGCCAACGTCTGGCGCACATCGTCTGCGCGGCAAATCAGCTGGCTGCGGCAATAAATGCCCTGCACGCCCACCGCCTCATAGGCAAACGTGCCCACCAGTTGCACCCGCCCCTTGAGCATGGTGACGAAGGGGTAGCCACAGGCCTGGCTGAGCAACAGGTCACTCTCCAGCCATTGGGCATGAACGTCTTCGGGCCAGCGCAATGCGGCAGGGATGTCATATCCGGCGCATGCAGCATCCGTACGCAACAGTCCGGCCAGAGCCGCCCAGAAGGCCTCTACCGCCTCGCACGGCGGGAAGTACATGGGCAATGCTGCCTGCATGCTCAGGGCTTGGCTGGCACGCGTTTGGGGGCGGTGCGCTTGGGAGCGGTGGCGGGAGCGGCCAGCACCGGATTGTCAACCGGCTTGAAGGCGAAGTTGCGAATCAGGTAGAGGTAGCCCGGCAGCACAAAGCCGCCGTTGCGCTCCTGGTAGGCGGCGCGGTCCGCCCGGTACAGCGCGGGAATCTTGTACCACTGCACGCCAGGGTAGGCGTGGTGCACCACGTGGAAGTTGTTGTTGAGGTAGAGCAGCCGCCAGGGCAGCGCGGCCTCGTTGATCACGGTGCGGTGTGCGGGCAAGACGCCGGGGCGGTGCTCGTACAACGAACGCAGCATGGCCAGGCCCAGTGCCGGGTAGGCAATGCCAAAGCAGTAGTGCCACACCGGGATGCGGGTGTACTGGTCCAACAGCCACAGCAGCAGCGCCACCAGCGGCAGGTGCAAGCTCCAGACTTTCAGTTCGGTGGTCTCGCCCTTGGCCAGGGACCGTACCAGCCGCGTCCACAGGCTCACGTTGACGATGGCCGGGCCGATGATGAAGCGGCCCAGCACGGTGCGCTGGCTCTTGTACAGCCACAGCGCCACCGGGCCCATGGTGGCGGCCTGCTCGGGCGTGATGTAGTTGCTCTCGGTGTCCACACCGGGCTCGGTCAGATGCGCATCGTCATGGTGTTTGAGATGGTCCTTCTTGTAGGTGTCGAACGGATACCACACAGCCAGCGGTGGCAGGCCGATCAGCCGGTTGATGGTTTCGTTGCGCGTGGGGTGGCCGTGGGTGAGTTCGTGCTGAAAGCTCATGTACCACGCCAGCAGCACGATCAGCAGCCCGGTGGACAGCCAGGTGGGAATGCTGCCGTAGGTTCCCACCAGTGCCACCCAGGACAACAGAATCACGCCCCACAACAACCAGGTGGGCCATTCGAATTCGCTGGACGGTGTGGGACGGTTCATGGGTGCTCGCTGAGTAGGTGGAATGGGCGCTTGTATCAGTTATCGGCGGTTGGCAGGTTGCGTTTAATCAATGTCGGCAGTCTGGCGGTAGTGGCTCCAGCGCTGCAGTGCGGCGCCGGCGATGATGCTGGGCACCACCCAGAGCGCCTCCGGGTTGTTGAGGCCGACAGAAGCAATTGCCGGGCCTGGGCAATAGCCGGACAGACCCCAGCCGATACCGAACAGGGCCGAGCCGATGACCAGTGGCTTGTCGATCGCACGCACCAGCGGCAGGTGAAACACGGTGTCCCACAGGGGCGCACTGCGCTTCAGAATGAAATGGAAGACCACGGCGCTCACCACCACAGCGCCGCCCAGCACGAAGAGCAGACTGGCGTCCCAGCTGCCTGCCACGTCCAGAAAGTTCAGCACCTTGTCGGGGTTGGTCATCTGCGCCAGCGACAGGCCCAGACCAAACACCACACCACTGGCCAATGCGGCGAAGTTGCGCATTACCGTGCGGCTCATGTGGCCAGCCCTACCAGATGCCGCACCACGAAGGTGGTCACGATGGCCACACCCAGGAAGGTGCCGGTGGCCACCAGCGAGCGCACCGACAGACGCGCCAGACCGCAGACGCCGTGGCCACTGGTGCAGCCGTTGGCCTGGGCCGTTCCGTAGCCGGTCAGGAGGCCCGCCACGATGAGCAACGGCACAGGAAAGCCATGGCGCAAAGGCGTAGCTTGGCCCCAGGCGGCATACAGCACTGTGCCCAGCACCAGCCCGGCCAGGAACAGCAGACGCCAGATCTGTGTGCCTGACGGCTTGACCAGCAGACCGGTGATCATGCCGGTCACGCCGGCAATGCGGCCATTGAGCCAGAGCAGCAGGATGGCGGCCGTGCCGATCAGCAGGCCGCCGGCCAGAGCGCTCAGAGGGGTAAAGGAAGTCATGTGGGCTGAGGGTAGTTCGGATGGAAAACCGCCACTATAGGAGATGCGACCCGCTACCAGCGCTTTGGCGCCAGCAGTCAGCCGGCCTCCGCAAATGCCGCCGTCACCACTTCCCTGGTCAGGGTGGGCACGAACAGTTCCACAAAGCTGTACGCGTAGCCGCGTAGCCAAGCACCCTTGCGCAGACCCAGTCGGGTCACGTTCACGGTGAACAGATGGCCGGCATCCAGAATGCGCAGGGCGCGGTCGCGCTCTTCGTCCAGCGCAATGGAGGCCACGATGCCAATACCCATGCCCAGTTCGACATAGGTCTTGATCACGTCGGCGTCCATGGCGGTCAGCACCACGTCCGGCTGCAGCCCTTCGGCAGAGAAGGCATCGTCAATATGCGAGCGGCCGGTGTAACCCACCTCGTAGGTGATGATGGGATAGCGGATCAACTGCTGCAGCGTGATCGGGCCCTTTTCTTCGAGCAGCGGATGCCCGGGGGGCACGATCACACTGTGGGTCCAGCGGTAGCAAGGCAGGGTCAGCAATTGGGCGTAGTCGCCCAGCGCTTCCGTAGCCACGCCGATGTCGGCCTCTCCCGAAATCAGCATCGCGGCCACCTGCTTGGGCGAGCCCTGGTGCAGGTGCAAGGTGACCTTGGGGAAGCGATCGCGAAAGTCCTTCACCACCTGAGGCAGGGCATAGCGTGCCTGCGTGTGGGTCGCGGCCACCGTGAGTTGGCCTTCCATCTGCGCCGTGAAGTCCTGGCCGGCGCGCTTGATGTTCTCGGCGTCCAGCAGCAGCCGCTCCACGATGGGCAGAATGGCCACGCCCGGCGGCGTGAGGCCGGTCAGGCGCTTGCCCGCGCGCACGAAGATTTCCACCCCCAGCTCTTCCTCCAGTTCACGGATCTGGCGGCTCACGCCGGGCTGCGACGTGAACAGCATGTGCGCTACTTCAGTGAGGTTGAAATTGCAGCGCACGGCCTCGCGCACGGAGCGCAGTTGTTGAAAGTTCATGTCGCTCCCAGTGCCTGCTCCAGATCGGCCAGCAGGTCGTCAATGTGTTCAATGCCCACCGACAGGCGCACCGCGTCTTCCGGCACGCCGGACTTGGTGAGTTCCTCGGCCGACAGTTGGCGGTGGGTGGTGGAAGCCGGGTGGGTGGCCAGCGACTTGGTGTCGCCAATGTTGACCAAGCGGGTGAACACCTGCAGCGCATCGAGGAAGGCGGCACCGGCTTCACGGCGTTTGCCTTCGGGTGCCTTCACGCCAAAGGTCAGCAGACCGGAGGGCTTGCCACCCAGGTACTTCTGCGCCAGGGCATGGTCCGGGTGCTCGGGCAGGCCGGCGTAGTTCACCCAGCTCACCTTGGGGTGTTTTTGCAGGAACTGGGCCACCGCGCTGGCATTGCTGGTGATGCGCTCCATGCGCAGCGCCAGGGTCTCTATGCCTTGCAGGATCTGGAACGCGTTGAACGGCGATATGGCAGCACCCATGTTGCGCAGCGGCACGACGCGGGCACGGCCGATGTAGGCGGCAGGGCCCAGGGCTTCGGTGTAGACCACGCCGTGGTAGCTCACGTCAGGCTCGTTCAGGCGCTTGAAGCGTGCCTTGTGCAGGCCCCATGGAAACTTGCCCGAGTCCACGATGGCACCGCCAATGCTGGTGCCGTGGCCGCCCAGGTATTTGGTGAGCGAGTGCACCACGATGTCGGCGCCGTGCTCGATGGGGCGCAGCAGAAAGGGAGACGCCACCGTGTTGTCGACGATGAGCGGCACGCCGTGGCGGTGCGCAATCTCGGCCACGCGCGCAATGTCGGTCACATTGCCTTGCGGGTTGCCCAGCGATTCCACAAAGATCGCCTTGGTCTTGTCGTCGATCAGCGCCTCGAAGCTGTTGGGGTCGCGGTGGTCGGCGAAGCGGGTGGTGATGCCGTATTGCGGCAGCGTATGGGCAAACAGGTTGTAGGTGCCGCCGTAGAGTGCCGTGCTGGAGACGATGTTGTCGCCGGACTCTGCAATGGTCTGGATGGCGTAGGTCACTGCCGCTTGGCCCGATGCCAGGGCCAGCGCAGCGATGCCGCCTTCGAGCGCGGCCAGACGCTTTTCCAGCACGTCCTGTGTCGGGTTCATGATGCGGGTGTAGATATTGCCCGGCACCTTCAGGTCGAACAGATCTGCGCCATGCTGCGCGTTGTCGAATGCATAGGCAGCAGTCTGGTAGATGGGTACGGCCACGGCCTTGGTGGTGGGGTCGGGCGAATAGCCGGCGTGCACCGCCAGGGTTTCGAACTTCTGGGGGGTGGACATGGAACCTCCAGCTCAGAGCTTGGCGATGGACACTTCGGTGGACTTCACCAGTGCCACGACTTCGGAACCCACGACCAGTTGCAGGTCCTTCACCGAACGGGTGGTGATCACCGAGGTCACGATGCCCCAGGGTGTTTCCACGTCGACTTCGGAGACGACATCTCCGTGGATGATCTCGCGCACTTTGCCGCGGAATTGGTTGCGAACGTTGATGGCTTGAATGGACATGGGTTTCTCCTAAAAAGTCCGTTGAGTAAATGTCAGATGGCCCAGCGCAGACCGTGCGCAGGTGCGCCGGGCCAGGTATCGGCTGTGGTGGTGGATGGCTCGTCTTTGACAGGACGCTGCAGCACGCGGTTGAGGATGCGTTCTTCCAGTGCGGCAAAGCGCGGGTCGCCGCGGTGGCGCGGGCGTGGCAGGGCTATGCGTTCGTCCAGTGCAATCGCACCGTCCTCGATCAGCACCACGCGGTCGGCCAGTGCCACGGCTTCTTGCACATCGTGGGTGACCAGCAGGGCGGTAAAGCCGTTGCGCTGCCACAGGTCTTCGATGAGGGCATGCATCTCGATGCGGGTCAGCGCGTCCAGTGCGCCCAGAGGCTCGTCCAGCAACAAAAGGTCCGGCTGGTGCACCAGGGCGCGGGCCAGTGCCACGCGTTGGCGCTGGCCGCCCGACAGGCGCGCTGGCCAATCTTGTTGACGCTCACCCAGCCCGACCTGCTCCAACACCCGCGCCGCATCGGCGTGGCGGGTTGCGGGCAGTCCCAGGGCGACGTTGTCGACCACGCGTTTCCAGGGCAGCAAGCGCGCGTCCTGGAACATGATGCGGGTATTGCTGCGTATGCCTTCGGATGGCTTCTGGTCAATAAGCAGGCGGCCATCGCTGGCGGCTTCCAGACCCGCCACCAGACGCAGCAGCGTGCTCTTGCCACAACCGCTGCGGCCCACGATGGCTACGAACTCGCCGGGGGCAATCTGCAGTTGCGCGTTGTTCAGCACGGTGCGCGCGCCGTAGCGTTTGGTCAGTCCCTTCGCATCCAGTGCGACGCCGCGTTGTTGTGGGTTTGTCATGCGTGCCTCACTGTGCATCTTGGTAACCGGGGTGCCAGCGCAGCCAGCTGCGCTCCAGCGTGCGCGCAAACCAGTCGGCCAGCTTGCCCAGTGCGGCATACAGCAGGATGCCCACCAGCACGATGTCGGTCTGCAGGAACTCGCGCGCATTCATGGTCAGGTAGCCGATGCCGGCCTGGGCCGAAATGGTCTCCGCCACGATCAGGATCACCCACATCAGGCCCAGCGAAAAACGCAGGCCCACCAGAATGCTGGAGAGCGCACCCGGCAATATCACCTGGGTATAGAGCTGCCAGCGGTTGAGGCCGTAGCTGCGCGCCATCTCCACCAGACCGGGGTCCACGCCGCGGATACCGTGGAAGGTGTTGAGATAGATCGGGAAGAACACCGACACCGCAATCAGGAACAGCTTGGCCGACTCGTCAATGCCAAACCACAGGATGACCAGCGGAATCATGGCCAGGGCCGGAATGTTGCGCACCATCTGGATGGTGCTGTCCAGCAGGGTTTCGAAAATCCGTATCGAGCCGGTCAGCAAGCCCAGCAGCAAACCCAGGCCGCCGCCAATGGCCAGGCCCGTGAGCGCACGCGCCGCACTGACTTTGACGTGGGTAAACAGTTCACCGCTGAGTGTCAGCTTCCATGCGGCGGTCGCCACATCCAGAGGCGCTGGCAGCACGCGGCTGGACAGCCAGCCCAGTGCGCTGCTGAGTTGCCAGAGCGCAATCAGTGCCAGCGGAACCAGCCAAGGAATCAGGCGCTGCCATACGGCGCGCAGAAACGGCAGCAGGGCGGAGCCGGGCGCGCGTGCAGAAGGCAGCGCAGCCAGCAAGCCGAAGCCAGGCGCCTGCAGGGTGTCCGCCGTGGCCGAGGCCTCTTGAACAGCGTGTGTCATATTGCGCCTCAGCTCTGCGAAACCTTGGGCAGGTACTCATTGGCCACCACTTCGCCAAACGGTGTGCCTCCGCAGAACTTGTTCTGCAATTCCAGCGGCAGCTGCGGAAACACCAGTTCGGCAAAGCGGTAGGCTTCTTCCAGATGCGGGTAGCCTGAGAGCACAAAGGTGTCCAGACCCAGGGCTGCGTATTCCTGGATGCGCGCTGCCACGGTTTGTGGGTCACCCACCAGTGCGGTACCTGCGCCACCGCGCACCAGGCCCACACCGGCCCACAGGTTGGGGCTGATTTCCAGATCGGCGCGGCTGCGCTTGTTGCCCGAGCCATGCAGAGCGGCCATGCGGCGCTGCCCTTCGGAATCCATGCGGGCAAAGGCCTTCTGCGCTGTGGCCACAGTCTGATCATCCAGTCGGCTGATCAGCGCGTCGGCTGCGGCCCAGGCTTCTGCATCGGTTTCACGCACGATGACGTGCAGGCGAATGCCAAACCGCACACTTCGGCCGTGCTTGGCGGCGCGGGCGCGTACATCGGCCACCTTCTTGGCCACGTCGGCTGGCGGTTCGCCCCAGGTGAGGTAGGTCTCCACCTGTTCGGCAGCCAGATCGTGCGCGGCTTCTGAAGAGCCACCGAAATACACCGGCGGATGCGGGCGTTGTACCGAGGGGTAGAGCAGCTTGGCACCCTTGACGCTGAGGTGCTTGCCTTCGAAGTCATAGGTCTTGCCTTCGTGGCTGCGGGCAATGATCTCGCGCCAGATGCGGATGAACTCTGCGGACTGTTCGTAGCGGGCGGCATGGTCCAGAAACACACCATCACCTTCGAGTTCGGTCTGGTCACCCCCGGTGACCAGGTTGATGAGCAGGCGCCCATTGGACAAGCGGTCGAAGGTGGCGGCCATGCGTGCGGCCAGCGCAGGCTGATGCAGTCCGGGGCGCACGGCCACCAGGAACTTCAGGCGCGTGGTGACGGGCAGCAGGCTGGATGCCACCACCCACGGGTCTTCGCAGGAGCGGCCGGTGGGGATGAGCACGCCTTCGTAGCCCAGGCTGTCTGCGGCTTGGGCCACTTGCTTGAGGTAATCGTGGCTGAGCGCGCGCGCGCCTTCGGAGGTGCCGAGGTAGCGGCTGTCGCCGTGGGTGGGGATGAACCAGAATATTTTCATGATGGTCTGCGGGGGCGTGGGGGCGGGTAGTTGTTGGGGTCAGGGTTTGGTGCTGGCCACGCGTGTGGCGGGGGCGGTCCACACGATGTCGGCAACCTGCACGGCCTTGGGGATGAGACCGAGCTGCAGAAAGGCATCGGCCACGCGTTGCTGGTCGGCCTTGGTGGAGGCAGCCAGCGGGCCTACCGGTGAAGCGGGGCGACGTTGCAGGAACAGGCTGACCACGCCGGCATCCAGTCCGCTGAAGCCGGCAATCAGCTTGATGGCTTCGGGGCGGTGCTCCTGCACAAACCGGTCGGCGCGGGTGAGTTCTTCAAACAGCACTGCGATGGCATCGGCATGCTGGTTGGCAAACGGCAGCGAGGCCAGGTAGAACGAGTTGTTGTTGGACAGGCCGCGCCCGGTGGCCAGCGCGCGGGCCTGGATACTGAGCTGGGTGGCGGAATAGAACGGGTCCCAGATCGCCCAGGCGTCCACGCTCTTGCGCTCGAATGCGGCACGTGCATCGGCCGGTGTGAGGTAGATTGGGGTGATGTCACTCCATTGCAGACCGGCCTTTTCCACCGCGCGCACCAGCAGGTAGTGGGCGCTGGAGCCCTTTTGCACGGCAATCTTCTTGCCTTTGAGTTCGGGCAGGGTGCGTAGCGGCGAGTCGCGCTGCACCAGCACAGCCGAGCTGTCGGGCTTGGGTGGCTCGGCACCCACATAGACCAGCTCCTTGCCTGCAGCCTGCGCGAATACCGGGGGCGAGTCGCCGGTCAGGCCGAACTCCAAGCTGCCAGCGGACAACGCTTCGAGCAACTGCGGACCAGCCGGAAACTCGATCCAGCTCACCTTGGTGTTGGGGAAGCGCTTCTCCAGCGCGCCCTGTTCCTTGAGGATGACCAGATTGGCAGCAGACTTTTGGTAGCCTATGCGCAGCACGTCCAGCGGCTTGGCAGCCGAGGGCGCCGCCTGCGCAAACGCCGGGTTGACGACGGGGCCGCTCAGACCCCAGGTACCCGCCGTGACGGCCAGCAACTGCAGCAGTCCGCGCCGCTGGGTATGAAAGGGTGAGGTGGTACGCATGGCAGTCTCTCGCAAGGCGTTTCAGCTCAGGTTGACCGGTGCTGCGTGCAGCAGGTTGAGCTTCTTGGGGATGAGCTTGAGCTCGAAGAAGGTGTCGGCCACGGCCTGCTGTTCGGCCAGGATGTCGCTGGTCACGGCCTTGGTGCCGTAGGCGGCGCGACCCACGTACAGCTCGGTGATGCTCTTGTCCAGACCCAGCACGGTGGCCAGCTCGGCGGCACCGGCGGCCTTGTTGTTGCCGATCCAGGTGTCGATGGCGTTGATCTCCTCGATCGCGATCTTCAGCACGTCGGTGTTCTTGGTGGCGAAGTCACGCGAGGTGAAGTAGTACTGGCGGTTGTTCACTACACCGCTGCCGTCCACCAGCAGGCGCGCCTGCAGCGTCTTCTGGGCCGAGGCCAGGAACGGGTCCCAGATGATCCAGGCGTCCACGGCCCCTTTCTCGAACGCGGCACGCGCATCGGGCGGCGGCAGGAAGATGGGGGTCACGTCGCTGTACTTCAGGCCGTGCTTCTCCAGCAGCTTGACCAGCAGGTACTGCACGTTGGAGCCCTTGTTGAAGACGATGCGTTTGCCCTTGAGATCGGCCACGCTTTGGATGGGCGAGTCCTTGGGCACTAGCACGCCTTCCAGGCGCGGGCGCGGCACGGTGGCTGCGGCATAGACCAGCGGTGCTCCAGCGGCCTGGGCAAATATCGGAGGCGCTTCGCCCACATCGCCGAAGTCGATAGAGCCGACGTTGAGTGCTTCCAGCTGCACCGGTCCGGCGTTGAACTCGGTCCAGGTCACGTTCACGCCCAGGGGTGTGAGGCGCTTTTCCAGCGTGCCGCGCCCGCGCAGGATGGAGAGCCAGCCCTTCTGGTAACCGATGCGCAAGGTGCGTGACGCGCTTTGTGCCAGGACACTGCCGCCGGCCAACAAGGCAGTGGAGGCAGCGGCACCGGCCAGCAGGTGGCGTCGGGTGAGGGACGGATGGGACATGGTTGGATTCCTTGCAAAAGTGAAGACAAAACCTCCCCCGGGGGCCGCATCCTGCGGTCCTCAAAAACGTGGAGAGTGGGGTTTGCGCACTCGGTGCGCGTTGGGTTGTTACACGCTACATCGCACCTGCGAGAAGTGCACCGGTGCAAAGCGGCTGGCGTGCGCCAGGGAAGGAGACAGCGCTTCCGTGACCAGCGTGGTGACAGCCGCATCCAGGCGGTCACTGATGTCAGGGCTCAGGCTATAGGACCCCTCCGGCGAAAGCGTGACCTGCGAGTCCACCGCAAAGATGCCCGACAGGATATGGCGCGCACCCAGCGACTGCAGGACCGGTCGCAAGGCATAGTCCAGCGCCAGCATGTGGTTGGGGCTGCCTCCGGTGGCCAGTGGCAGCACGGTCTTGCCCTTGAAGGCATCCTGCGGCAGCAGGTCCAGGAAGACCTTGAGCACGCCGCTGTAGGCGGCCTTGTATACCGGCGTGGCCACGATCACGACCTGCGCCTGTGCCACCTGACCAATAGCTTTGCTCACCGAGGGGTGGCCAAAGTCCGCTAGCAGCAGCGCCTGGGGCGAGAGGTCGCGCACACGAAGTCGCTCTACCAGCGCACCGCGGGTTGCCAGGCGCTGGCCGGCGGCATCCAGCAGTGCGGCGGTGCGTGAGCGTTCCGACGGGCTTCCGGCAATCAAGAGAACAGACATGACAGACCTTGGTTGATGATGCTAAGAGTTGGTTTCACCGCCGGGCCGTCCCAAGGTGAAATGCGTGGGGGCCTTATTTCTTGGTGTAGATCTGGTCAAAGCTGCCACCGTCGGCGAAGTGTTCCTTGTCGGCTTTTTCCCATCCGCCAAAGGCCTCGTCGATGGTGAAGAGCTTGATCTTGGCGAACTGCTTGGCGTATTTGGCCTTGGCCTTCTCCGACACGGCCGGGCGGTAGAAGTTCTTGCCGGCAATGTCCTGGCCTTCTTCGCTGTAGAGGTACTTGAGGTATTCCTCGGCCACGGTGCGGGTGCCCTTCTTGTCCACGTTCTTGTCGACCACAGCAACGGGCGGCTCGGCCAGGATGCTCAAGGGAGGTGCAACCACGTCAAACTTGGCGCCGAATTCTTTTTCCAGCAGGTAGGCCTCGTTTTCCCAGGCAATCAGCACGTCGCCCTGGCCGCGCTGGCCGAAGGTGATGGTGGAGCCTCGGGCACCGGTGTCCAGCACAGGCACATTGGCGTACAGCTTGGCTACGAACTCTTTGGCCTTGGCGTCACCGCCGTACTTGAGGCGGGCAAATTCCCAGGCCGCCAGATAGTTCCAGCGTGCGCCGCCAGAAGTTTTGGGATTGGGTGTGATGACCTTCACGTCCGGGCGGATCAGGTCGTCCCAGTCCTTGATGCCCTTGGGATTGCCTTCGCGCACCGCAAAGATGATGGTGCTGGTGTAGGGCGATGAGTTGTGGGGCAGGCGCTTTTGCCAGTCCTTGGACAGCCAGCCGCCGTTCTTGACGATGGCGTCGATGTCGCCTGCCAAGCCCAAGGTCACTACGTCGGCTTCCAGGCCATCAATGACCGAGCGGGCCTGTTTGCCCGAACCACCATGGCTTTGCTTGATGGTCACGTCTTGGCCGGTCTTGGCTTTCCAGTACTTGGCAAAGGCCGCGTTGTATTCCACGTACAGCTCGCGCGTGGGGTCGTAGGACACGTTCAGCAGGGTGACGGCCTGCTGGGCCTGGGCTTGCAGCGATGCACCGAGGGACGTGGCAGCCACGGCGACTGCGGCAGCCAGTTTGAGGAACGGGCGGCGGGAAAGGCGGGATTGGGGGTGGCTGTTTGCCATGGTCAACTCCAGGATGTTTGCAACGCAACAGTGCGATGGGTTGCATTCTGGAAGTGGACCGTTAAAACAGGAACAACTTAATTGTCAGTTTCTAATTACAAAAACGTATATGAAGAGGCCTTGCAAGTACTTTTGCGTACTTTGCAGCCCGGCGAATGTCACACCGGAAGTACCGGTTCCGGCAAGGTCTGCAGGTAGTCCAGGAAGTCCTGCGCTGCCTTGAATTGTCCGGCAGCACCGCCCAGGTGGTCGCGCAGCATATAGATGCGCACATTGCTATGGGCGATGCCCAGGCCATTTTGGGGCGCTGTCTTGATAACCTGGCGCACCTTTTCCATCACCGGGTCAATCTGTGTGAACGGGGTAAGAATCCAGAAGCCCATGCCCTCGCGGGCAATGAAGTCGGTGCCACGGAACGAGCGTTTGAGGCATTCGGCCACTTCGCTGAGCTTTTGCGCGGCATCGCTGGCACCGAAGGTCAGGTCCCGGATGTCCTGGGGGTCGTACTTGATGTGGACCAGGCCCGGCTGCAACACGTCGGCATGGCGCTTTTCCAGGGCCAGCATCCACTCCAGCATGAGCAAGAATTTGTCGTGCGCCGTCAAATCGTCCAGAACCATCGCGTCCCCCTTTGTTGCTCGGAAGATTATCTGCGCAGAAACCGTCTTTGCGGTGGAGGCGGCGGCAAGGGCGACTGAGGTCCATCCAATTGGCGGGTGTCTTCGGGCTATCTCCGCCTCTATGCCTGGGCCAAGGCTGAACAAAATCAGGGGGTCCCACCGGAGGGCCACGAGCCCGCCCTACCAAGGAAATCACCATGAACATCAGCCAGTTGCTCAGCAGCAGCACGGCCAGCCTGGCATCCAGCAGCCAGTCCACCACGCAGGCTAGCAGCGCGCTCAGCCCGGTTTTGGCGGGCATCACCAAATCCAGCACCGCCTTGCAGGCCAAGCTGGATGCCGCCACCACAAGCCTGTCCACGCTGGGCCAGTTCAAATCCGCCGTTTCCCTGGTGCAAACCGCCGCGCAGGGACTCAGCGGGTTCCAGACCTCTTCCACCAGTGACGACGTGAAAGCGGGCATCACCAGCTTCATCACCAAATTCAATGCGATGGTGGCGTCGGCGCAAACGGCTGCGGCACAGACCAGCGGCACAGACAAGATCAGCTCCACCATGAGCCGCGCGTTGTCTGCCGATCTCAGCAAGATCAGCGACCTGCGCAACATGGGCTTTACCAAAGCCAGTGACGGCACGCTGAAACTGGATGCCACCAAGTTTGCGGCGGCCTACAAGGCTTCGCCCAGCACCGTGCAGACGGCTTTGTCCAAGCTCGGCAAGCTGGTGGACAAGGCGGCCGGCAAGGAGCTGGCCAGCGATGGAAGGATTGCCTCCTCAGTCAGCGCGCTCACCAGCAAGTCCACCTTGCTGCAAACCCAACGCACCGCCTTGCTCAAGGCGGTGCAGCAGTTCAGCGCCTCGCAGTCGTCAACCACTTCCAACGCCTTGAGCGCCTACACGTCCAACGCCTGAATCCAGCTCGTCTGCGCCGGGCGCCCCGGCAAGTTCAACTGGGCGGTGGCAGCGGGTGACTGCGCAATCAGCTTGCCAGCGCGGAACACCTTGAGACGCGTGGCACGCAGGCGTATGGCCTCCACCGGGTCGCGTGCCTGTAGCAGCACCAAGTCTGCATTGCAGCCCGCTGCCAGACCGTAGCCCTGCAAGCCCAGCACACAGGCCGCATTGCGGGTGACTGCGTCAAAGCACTGGCGCATGGCGTCCTGGCTGGTCATCTGGCCTACATGCAGCCCCATGTGCGCCACCTCCAGCATGTCGCCGCTGCCCAGCGAATACCAGGGGTCCATCACACAGTCATGGCCAAAGGCCACGTTGATACCAGCGGCCATCAATTCCGGCACGCGCGTCATGCCCCGGCGCTTGGGGTAGCTGTCGTGGCGGCCTTGCAGTGTGATGTTGATGAGCGGGTTGGCCACCACGTGCAGCCCGGCCTCGGCCATCAGCGGAATGAGCTTGCTGACGTAATAGTTGTCCATGCTGTGCATGGAAGTCAGGTGCGAACCGGTGACGCGGCCCTGCAGCCCCAGCCGTTGCGCTTCGAACGCCAGCGTCTCCACGTGGCGCGAGTGCGGGTCATCCGACTCGTCGCAGTGCATGTCCACCATCAGCCCGCGCTCGGCGGCCAGCTCGCACAGCAGCTTCACGCTCAGGGCACCATCGGCCATGGTGCGCTCAAAGTGGGGAATGCCGCCCACCACGTCCACGCCCTTGTCGAGCGCACGTTTGAGGTTGTCCATATGCTGCTGTGCACCCTGCGGTCCGCGCAGAACGCCATCTTGCGGAAAGGCGACCAGCTGCAGGTCGATATAGGGCGCCACCCGCTTCTTCACCTCCAGCAGCGCATCTACTGCCAGCAGACGCGGGTCGCACACGTCCACATGGGTGCGTATCGCCAGCAAGCCCTTGGCTGCGGCCCAGTCGCAATACGCCAGTGCTCGCTCCACCAGCGCCTCTTGCGTGAGCAACGGCTTGAGCTCGCCCCACAGCGCAATGCCTTCGAGCAGCGTGCCGCTCTGGTTCACCCGCGGTAGGCCATACGACAGCGTGGCATCCATGTGGAAGTGCGCGTCCACAAAGGGGCTGGACAGCAACATGCCGCCCGCGTCCACGGTTTCGTGCGCGGGGGCTTGCAGCCCTTGCGTGACTTCGACAATCTTGCCGCCTTGCACGGCGACGGACATGGCCTTGCGGCCGTCGGCAAATGCCGCGTTGTGAATCAGCAGGTCGAGCATAGGTAATTCCCGTTCGAAGAATGGCGACGAATTGTTTCAATGGACGCTCAAAGCAGAGCTCGTGCCACCTGGTTGCAAGACAACCGCCAACCAGTCCCGTAATGCTGACAGTGAGCCTGGATCGTTTGAAAGCAGCCAGTCGACAATTTGTGGGCCATGTGCAGTCTTGTGATACTCCGTACTGGCAATTTCTACAAACACTTTGTTGAGAGCCTTGGCAGCGTGTATCTCGGAGCCTTTGGGATTTTCCGGTTGCAGAAGACACTTATTGTCCTTGCGAGCGTCTTCGAGAGCCTTGGCCACCGTATCGGCAGAAAATTTTCGACCGGCTTCCTCGCTAAGAACGAAAGCTATGGCGTCAGGATGCAGAAAATAGTCCTCCAACATGACCTGCGGCAGAAAGCGGACTATGCCTTCACAGTCCTTTTCGATCTGCCCCACTTCCTCGATTCGCCGCCTCTCTCTATCCAGTGCGATAGCAACCATGGGCGGAGCGAGAAAACTTCCCTCGCTAAGTGTCTTGTATATCTCGGCAACTTTCTTTGGACTGAATTTCCTGGACTCGAAATCACCAGTTGCATGGAGAGGCAAAACGGCAATGCCTTGCGCCTGTGCCGGAAAGTAATGACGAAGCAACTGTGGAAAGACAGCCTCTTCCGTTTCGCCTTCTACCCAAAGAACCTTGTCACAACCGTGTAGGTCGGTCAGACTAATTCCCAGATCAGTAAGACCTGCCTTCAATTCATGAAGCTTCTTCCCAGATGTTTGCTTAATGGTTGTTTGTTGCCCATCGTGTTCAAGAAGCGTGACGGTGGAGGCATTGATGGTGCGGAGCACATCACTTGAATGGGTAGTAACAAAGAACTGATGCCTTCCGCCTATTTCCGCGAGGATTGCCAAGAGCTCGCGTACTGCGCGTGGATGCAGGAATGAGTTGGGTTCTTCAAGCAAAATAACGCGCGGTGTCTGTGCAGTAAGCGCAACGTACAAAATTGCAAGCGCGTTACCAACCCCAGTTCCAACTTGGCTGATTGGTACGGCGAGGTCTCCACGATTCAAACGGGTCTGAGTAGTATGGACTTTCAGCTCAAATGCATTGTTTCCGTTTGGTGGAGCTCCCACCCAATGTATTGTTGGAAAAACCCGGTTTAAGAGGCCGTTTAACTGGTCGAACAACACTTTGTTTGTTGTTTGCAAATAGTTGACACAGTAGGCCAAATTGGCCCCATTCGGCTGCAGCTCTGCGTTCGGATAATGACCGTAAGCCGACTGAACTGCTCTTGCAGATTGGAATCGAAAGATTTTTGCAGAAATAGCATTGCTGATATGTACTATTTCGTCTCCCTCAGTTTGAAACTGAGAAACCTGAATAACTTCGCGGTTTCTAGAAATATATGCCGCTGGAAATGATGTGCCGCCTCTTAAAGAGCGCCATACTGAGGGCCAATGTGAAAACTCAATTTTTGCCAAGAGATGGGCGTTCGAAAAATCACGCTGAACTCCAAAATTGAGCGATTCAGTTTTTAACTTTCGCCTTATCAGGTCAGGATCACTTGTATGAAAGTGGCCTACTTGCTCACCTATACCAATAAAGAATTCACTTGCTGGTGTAATGAGCCGCTGCAGCTCATCTAAAGCAACAGAAAACAAAAGCTCAGTAGTTGGTCTGCTTTGAGGTAAAGCACCTGGTTCATCTGAATTCAGAATGGAACTATGAGGGACTTCAACCAGATCTGCAAATGAAATTGCCTCCAAAACCGAAGTCTTGCCGCTCGAATTCGCGCCTAGGAGAACGTTAAAGCCGGGCGAGAAATTGAACTCAGTAGTTCCATAGAAGCTCTTGTAATTTGAGATTCTTAGTTGCTTCAAATGCATTCCTAGCCTCCATAAAAAAACCCGCAGGCATTCGCTCCGCGGGTCCTATTGTGGCAGTGAGTTAATGGCGTCTATATTGGTTTCGCCCGCTCCAGCATGGCATGCAGCAGCACATTGCAGCCCGCCGTGATGTGCTCGGGCTTGGCATCTTCGATCTCGTTGTGGCTGATGCCGTCCTTGCAGGGGATGAAAATCATGCCGCTGGGAGCCAGCTTGGCCATGTAGACCGCATCGTGGCCGGCACCCGACACGGCGGGCATGTTGGAGTAGCCCAACTTCTTGGCGGCACGGCCCACGGCGTCCACGCAGTCGGCGTGGAAGATCTGCGCGGGGTAGCTGGACACCAGTTCGATCTTGATGTCCACGCCATGCTCCTGTGCGACCTTGGCGGCAAAGGCTTTGACCTCGTCGGCCATCTGGTCCACCAGTGCATCGGTGCTGTTGCGCAGGTCGATGCTGAACTTCACGCGGCCGGGGATCACATTGCGGCTGTTGGGGAACACCTGCACCATGCCCACGGTGCCGCGTCCGTGCGGCGGGTGGCGGTGGGCCGCGGCCACCACGTCCTGCATGATGCGGGTGGCGGCTAAGAGCGAGTCCTTGCGCAAGGCCATGGGTGTGGGGCCCGCGTGGGCTTCCATGCCGGTGACGGTGCAGTCGAACCAGCGGATGCCCAGCACGCCGCTGACCACGCCGATGGTCACGTCGTTGTCCTCCAGCACCGGGCCTTGTTCGATATGGGTTTCAAAGTAGGCGCCGATGGGGTGGTCACCGGGCTCCTGGTCGCCGATGTAGCCGATGCGTTCCAGCTCGCCCTTGACCGACTTGCCCTCGGTATCGGTAGCAGCGTAGGCGTGCTCCAGCGTGAAGGCCTTGGCGAACACGCCCGAGCCCATCATCACCGGCACGAAGCGCGAGCCTTCCTCATTGGTCCAGAACGCCACTTCAATGGGCGCTTCGGTTTCAATGCCGTGGTCGTTGAGGGTGCGCACCACTTCAATGCCCGCCAGCACACCGTAGTTGCCATCGAACTTGCCGCCGGTGGGCTGGGTGTCGATGTGGCTGCCGGTCATGATGGGCGGCAGGCTGTTGTTGCGGCCTGGGCGGCGCATGAAGCCGTTGCCGATCTTGTCGATGGTGACGGTCATGCCGGCCTCGCGCGCCCAGCCGGTCACCAGATCGCGGCCCTGCTTGTCCAGGTCGGTGAGCGTGAGGCGGCAGACGCCGCCCTTGGGCGTGGCGCCGATCTTGGCCAGCTCCATGAGCGAGGCCCACAGGCGCTCGCCGTTGACGCGCAGGGCAGAAATATCGGTTGCTGTTGCAGTGGTCATGGTGTGTTCCTCAGCGTTGGACGGCGGTGGGCTTCAGGGCTTCCGCACGCAATTTCGATGCCTCAAAGTTCGCACTGAAAGCGGGGCGCTTGATGTAGCGTCCCTTGCCACGTACGGCGCGCAGGTCGCCTTGCACGTAGACCAGTTCACCCTGGCTGATGGTGTGGCTGGGAATGCCACGTACGGTGCGGCCTTCAAAGATGTTGAAGTCGCCCTTGCTGTGCTGGGTCTTGGCCGACAGCGTCTTGGTACCGGCCGGGTCCCAGACCACCAGGTCGGCATCGGCACCCACCGACACGTTGCCCTTTTGCGGGTAGATGTTGAACAGCTTGGCGGTGTTGGCCGAGGTGATGGCCACGAACTCGCTGGGCGTGAGGCGCCCGGTGTTCACGCCCGCGTCCCAGATCACGGCCAGGCGCTCTTCCACACCGCCGGTGCCATTGGGGATCTTGGAGAAGTCATCCTTGCCTGCAGCCTTCTGCGCGGCGCAGAAGGTGCAGTGGTCGGTAGCGGTGGTGTGCAGATTGCCGCTTTGCAGTCCGCGCCAGAGGAATTCCTGGTGACCTGCAGGGCGGAAGGGTGGGCTCATCACGTGGGCTGCGGCAGTGGCGAAATCGGGGTTGCGGTACACGCTGTCGTCCAGTACCAGGTGGCCTGCCAGCACTTCACCGTACACGCGCTGACCGCGGGCGCGGGCGCGGGCAATGGCTTCTGCTGCTTCGATGCAGGAGACGTGCACCACGTAAATAGGCACGTTCAGCACGTCGGCAATCGCAATGGCGCGGTTGGCGGCTTCGCCTTCGACCATGGGTGGGCGCGAGAGCGGGTGGCCTTCGGGGCCGGTGATGCCCATCTCGGCCACCTGCTTTTGCAGCAGGTAGACCAGCTCGCCGTTCTCGGCATGCACGGTGGGCATGGCACCCAATTCCAGTGCGCGCTTGAAGCTGTTCACCAGGGTTTCGTCGTCGCACATGATGGCGTTCTTGTAGGCCATGAAGTGCTTGAAGCTGTTCACGCCTTCCTGCTGCACCAGGGTGCCCATGTCGCGCTTGACGGTCTCGTCCCACCAGGTGATAGCGACGTGGAAGCTGTAGTCGCTGGCGGATTTTTCGGCCCATTCGCGCCAGGTCTTGTAGGCCTCCATGATGGGCTGCTTGGGGTTGGGGATGACGAAGTCGATGATGGTGGTGTTGCCACCGGCCATGCCGGCTGCCGTGCCGGTGTAGAAATCATCCATGGTGGTGGTGCCCATGAAGGGCAGCTGCATGTGGGTATGCGGGTCTATGCCGCCGGGCATCACATACTGGCCACCGGCGTCTACCACCGTTGCGCCAGTGGGGGCGCTCAGGCCTTCGCCCACCGCAACGATTTTCCCGTCCTGGGTGAGCACATCGGCAACAAAGGCACGGTCTGCATTGACAACGGTGCCGCCACGAATCAAAAGGCTGGTCATGGAGAGTTCCTCAAGAAATTAGCAGGTTAAGAATAGGGCAGTTCGCAGCACTTGTCACCGAAAAACTGCCCCTGGGCTCAGGCCGCTGTACGCATGGGGTTGTTGGGGTGCGTGGTCCAGTCGGCGTGCTGTGCCTGCACCGTCTTCTGGGTACGCAGGTCCACCTCGCCGGGTGCCAGATCGCGCATGGTGATGCAGTCGGGCACCGGGCAGACGTTGACGCACAGGTTGCAGCCCACGCACTCGTCTTCCTTCACCTCGAAATGGCGCTTGCCATCTTTCTCAAAGGTGATGGCCTGGTGCGAGGTGTCTTCACAGGCAATGTGGCAGCGTCCGCACTGGATGCAGCTGTCCTGGTTGATGACGGCCTTGCTGATGTGGTTGAGGTTGAGGTAGCGCCAGTCCGACACGGTGGGCACGGCCTTGCCCACGATCTGGTCCACGCTGGTAAAGCCCATCTCGTCCATGTAGTTGGACAGGCCGTCCGCCATTTCCTGCACGATCTTGAAGCCATACACCATGGCGGCGGTGCACACCTGCACCGTGCCCGAGCCCAGGGCAATGTAGTCCAGCGCGTCGCGCCAGGTGCCGATGCCGCCAATTCCGCTGATCGGGATTCCTGCGGTCTGCGGATCGCGTGCGATCTCGGCCACCATGTTCAGTGCAATCGGCTTGACGGCCGGGCCGCAATAGCCTCCATGCGAGCCCTTGCCGCCAGTGGAAGGGCTCATGGTCAACGTATACGGGTCCACGCCCATGATGGAGTTGATGGTGTTGATGAGGGATACCGCATCGGCTCCACCCTTCTTGGCGGCGCGTGCGGGTTGGCGGATGTCGGTGATGTTGGGGGTGAGCTTCACGATGACGGGCAGCTTGCTGTACTGCTTGCACCAGGCTGTGACCATCTCGATGTATTCGGGCACCTGGCCCACGGCGGCGCCCATGCCGCGTTCGCTCATGCCGTGCGGGCAGCCGAAGTTGAGTTCGATGGCATCCGCGCCGGTGTCTTCCACGCGCGGCAGGATGGCTTTCCACGACTTCTCTTCACATGGCACCATCAGCGACACCACCATGGCCCGGTCCGACCACAGGCGCTTGACCTCGGTGATTTCGCGCAGGTTGATTTCCAGGTCGCGGTCGGTGATCAGCTCGATGTTGTTGAAACCCATCAGGCGGCGGTCGTTGCTCAGCAGCGCACCGTAGCGGGGGCCGTTGACGTTGACGACCGGTGGGCCAGCTTCGCCCAGGGTCTTCCAGACGACGCCGCCCCAGCCGGCTTCGAAGGCGCGGTTGACGTTGTAGGCCTTGTCAGTGGGGGGAGCGGAGGCAAGCCAGAAGGGGTTGGGGCTCTTGACGCCGACGAACGTGGTTTGCAGATTGGCCATGGTGTTACTTCCAATACGGTATGCGTTGAATTCGGGTGGTGCGCTGAATTACTTGCCAGCGCTCAGGTGTGCATGAATGGCCTTGGCCGAGCGCTTGCCGTGTTCCACGGCCTCCACGGTCAGGTCCAGTCCGCCAGCACGGCAGTCGCCACCGGCCCAGACGCCGGGCAGGTTGGTCTTGCCGTCGTCGTCAGTGGCAATGCGTCCGCTTTGCAGTGTCAGCCCGGCTTCACCCAGTACCGCATTGCCCAGTGTCTGGCCAATGGCCTTGAGCACCGTGTCGGCTTCCCAGGAGATCTCGCGTCCGGTGGGTACCAGCTTGCCATCCACCAGGCTTTGCTCGGCAAAGCGCACTGCGCTGGCGTGGCCATTGCTGCCCACGATTTCCACGGGCGCAAGCCACTGGTGCAGCACCACGCCGTTGGTCTGGGCCCATTCCTGTTCGTCCTTGGAGGCGGACATCTGTTCCGGTCCGCGGCGGTACACCATGTGCACCACCTTGGCGCCCAGCAGCTTGCTTTGCACCGCGGCATCCACAGCCGTCATGCCACCACCGATGACGATCACGCGGCGGCCCACAGGCAGCGTGGAGAGGTCTTCGCATTGGCGCAGCGTGGCAATGAAGTCCACCGCGTCCTGCACGCCGTTCAGGTCTTCACCGGGAACGCCGAGCGACGCGGTACTGGACAAGCCCATGCCCAGGAAAACCGCGTCATAGTCCAGGCGCAGCGTTTCCAGCTGGGCGGCGGTTTCCAGCTTCCAACTGTTGACGATCTTGATGCCACCAATGCCCAGCAGCCATTGCACTTCGGCCTGGGCAAAGTTGTCGGGCGTCTTGTAGCTGGCCAGACCGTATTCATTCAGACCGCCGGCCTTGGGGCGGGCGTCATAGACCACCACGCTGTGGCCCAGACGCGCCAGGGTGTGGGCACAGGCCAGGCCGGCAGGGCCGGCGCCGACCACGGCTACCTTCTTGCCGGTGGATTCTGCGCGGGTAAATATCTGGGGCTGCTTGCTTTCCATCAAGGCATCCACGGCAAAGCGCTGCAGGCGACCGATGGAGACGGGGCGATCTTCCTGGGTGTTGCGCACGCAGACGGCCTCGCAAAGGTTCTCGGTGGGACAGACCCGCGCGCACATGCCGCCCAAGGGGTTGCTGTCCAGAATGGTGCGTGCTGCACCACGCAGGTTGCCCTCGCCAATGCGGCGGATAAAGGACGGCACGTCGATGCTGGTGGGGCAGGCCGTGGCGCAAGGCGCGTCATAGCAGTACAGGCAGCGCTCGGCTTCCAGCAAGGCCTGCGAGGGCGTGAGCCGGGGTGTTGCATCGGCAAAGCGCCGTGCGTATTCATCGGCGGGCAGTCGGCCAGCCTGGATGTCGGGGGATGTGGGGTTGGTGGAAACAGGGCTCACGCGACTCGCTCCTTTTGGTGCAAAACTTAAAAAACTGACCATTTGGTCAAGTAATTGAGCGAATACTAGCAATGCACGTGCCAGCCTGTAAGTAGGGGCTTACCCGATGTCAGTGGAAGGATGCCGGGTGACTCTCCTACGGTTGGCCCACAGGAAACAGCACTGCAACAAAAAGAGGGCCAAGCCCTTTCGACCGCCAAGTCGACAAGAGATTGGCCCTGCGTGGAGGGTGCCGTGCAAACGAAAGTCTCACGGCCCGACTATGGCTACAAGTGGGTGTTGCGTACAAGCTGAAGATCCAGCTTGGGTTCGTCCTCCACGGAAATACCGGCCCTTTCAATAGGTTCAGTGCGGCGTTTGACGAAGACGTCCCAAACAAATCCTTTGGCGTCTATCCCGCGAACCCATTTGGTAGGACGCTCTCCTGGAGTAAGCAATAGGGTGCTGTGCCCATCTGGCCAGACGAGGCTCCAGGAGCGGTCTGTGCCATACCGAAGACGCAGATCACCCACCACCTGGCTGCCGGACCGCGCACCCAGTATTTCCCGAAAGTAAGGGGGTGAATCAACAGCGCTCCTCAACTCCCGGGTAACCGTTGGACCAGATGGATGGCGATCCTGGCGTGTGCACTCCCACAGGCGTCCATCGATCTGCGTACACTGAAAGTTCTGCGCCATGGCGAGCCCTTGCAGTGAAGCCATCCATAGCGGCAGCAGGAGCAATCTCATCGCTGTTGCATCAGACGAAGGAGTTGGAGACGCGCTGCAGGAGGCGGCGCTTCAACAACGGCTTCTTGACGATCCGCCGAGACGGGGTTCAAGGCGGGCTTGGATTGGCTCAGGATCGATCTGCCTGCGTTTCCAGCATATTGGCGTGCAAACGGGAAGACCAGATTTGCCCAGTCGTTGTAGTCACTCAGGACGCTCTTATGGCCGTCTCCATTGATATCCACGCTGAGAAGCGCAGAGGTGATGCTTGCATTGCGGTCCCAATCTGCGTAGGCACCGCTCTTGGCTCCACGTCCCATGTTCTGGGCTTCTGACAAGCTGGATTCGTCCAAAGCACTGCCTGTGCCGTCGGAATAGCTGATGACGAAGTTCACCTTATCACCGCAGGGAGAGCCAATCAGGCTGCATTCAATGGTGTAGTCGTTGTTTGCGTACATTAGCCAGCGTTGATAGGCCGTTGCGGAAGCCGGATCCGGATCAAGACCATCCAACTGGTACATGTAGTTCATGATGCTCCAATAGTTGGGCTTGTAGTTGGTGTTTTCAAACCCGCCATGTCGGAGCCCCAGGTTGTGACCCAGTTCATGCATGATGGTCGATGCCTGCATGTTGATCAGCTTGTTCAGGCTCTGACCGGCGTTGGCGCTGAAACCCCAAGATCCCATGGTGACCAAAAAGTCGTTCCCCGGCAGTTCGGCTACGCCAGAAGAGCCTGCAGAACCGTCTGCCTTTTGGGAGTTGCCCAGAAGCAGGTAGTGAAAGATGGCTCTGCGACGCAGGTCCATGTAAGTGTCTTTCCAGTCGTAGATGCTGCGCATGTTGCTTTGGTTGGCCGTACAGGTTACCTGGTCCAGCGTGACGCAAGGTTCGTATGCAACGGTGCCATTGGGTTGGCCCAGGTTGAAATCGGCCACTGAAAACGTGGAGCTGAACAGATTTCCGGCATCAAAAAATACGTCAATTCCATGGGCTGCGAAGCTATCCACCACCTTTTGCAGAGACTCCTTCCTGGGTTTCACGCCAGGATCGCTGCTCTGCATGCTGTCCACTTCGATGAATATCGCCTTTCTTCCCTGACGCGCGCCCATCGCATACAAGTCCAGGCCAGCAAAGGTGCCACCCGAAATCTTGGCCGTGTTGGGGATGCCGTCGCCGTCTGCATCTATTGCGGAGGCCGGTACATCGTTCATTCCACCGGGCGTTGCCCAGTTGACGCTGGTCCAGTCTGCGGCTGAATGGGTATTGGTGTCGATGATCCGGGGATAGAGTCGCACAATGGCCTTGCCATAGTCCGTGGCGCTGGAGGGCATCGCAGAAACAGATTGGCCGGTCCACTTTGAGGTTGTCACAGGGGTCTGCGTAACGGAGCCGAAGCGGATAAAGTCTGCCGTAGCGCCTGAGTTGAGAAGTTCAATGAACCCATTGGCGTTCCAGAACGGAACCCGGTTGCCAGAGCGCAACCGAATATTCTGGTTATTGCGTTGCGTAAGGTTCTCCGCGTTTCCAGAGATCACCACATAACCGTCGGAAGGAATTGTGATGCTGGGGAGTGCAAAGGTGGAAATCGTGGCAGAGCCTCCAACGGTCGCATCGATGCTGTAAGTCTTTACTGCATAGCTGCTCAGGTTGATCGCCGAAGTAGTGGGGTTGTAGATTTCGAACCAGCAGCCCACGTCATAGTAGTAGCAGCTGGAAACCTCGGAGATGACCAGTTCATTCTGGCCAGGGAGCACTGCGACTTGCGCCTCACCACTGGTAACGCTGCCAGCGCTATTGGTGACTTTCACGGAATATTTGTCACCATTGTTGCCCAAGGACATTACGGCTGAATATGCAGACTGGTTTGCGCCTTGGATGGCCGCACCATTCCTCAACCACTGGTAGCTCAGGGATGGCATCCCGTTTGCGGTGACGGTAAAGCTTGCAGCTTGCCCCACAAGAACCGTCTTTGGCGTGGGTGCCGTCACGATGCTGGGTGCGGCCGCTTGTACATTCAACGTCGCGGTTGCACTGGTAGTAGTGCCGCCTGTGCTGGTCACTGCGACGGATAGGGTGCTGCCATTGTCGGCAAGCGCGGCGTTTGTCCAGTTGTAGGTATCCGAAGTGGCACCCGGTATGTTGACGTTATTTTTCTTCCATTGGTAGGTAACTGCATCCTTGGAAGAGGCGGTGACGCTGAAAGTGGCGGTTTGGGATTCGTAGACGGAGGCAGATATCGGTTGCTTTGTGATGACCGGGGCCGCAACGGAACTCTCAGTGGTAGTGGTGGTGCCTCCCCCACCGCCGCCTCCGCAGCCCGTTATAAAAACGATAGCAAATGCGGTTGCTATCAGCCGTAACTGGTTTTTCATTTTGATTCTCACTATTTGATCATTTGCTTGTGTAGTAGGAAGTTGCACAGATCCCGTGAGGGGAGCAAGCGTCTGGTGGTGCATGTTGTGAAACAGGCGGCCAGATGCTAGGGAGAAGCAAGGAATGAAGACGGATGAAATGTTCGTGTGCGGGCATTGTTCCCCTTCGGACTTGGTTGAGGCGGCTTCATGTGACAGGTGGCGCTAACATCCCCGCCATGAACCTGGACAACAACCCACCCAAGCGCGCGCGCCGTCGCAGCGGAGCTGTCACGCTCCAGGACGTCGCGCAACTGGCCGGTGTGGCGCCCATCACCGTTTCGCGCGCCCTGAATACGCCTGCGCAGGTGTCAGCTGATCTGCTGCGCAAGGTGCAGGACGCGGTGCAGCGCACGGGTTACGTTCCCAACCGCATGGCCGGTGGACTGGCCTCACAGCGCAGCCGCCTGATTGCCGCCGTGGTGCCCAGCACGGTGATGTCGGTGTTCATGGAAACCATAGAAGCGCTCAACACCGTGCTCATGGATGCGGGCTACCAACTCATGCTGGGGCAGTCCAATTACGCGCCTGAGCGCGAGGCCCGTCTGCTGGAAGAGGTGATCGCGCGCCGTCCGGATGGCATCTTCTTGATTGGTCTTCTGCCTTCCGGCGCGAGCCGCACGCGCTTGCTGGCGTCTGGCATTCCCGTGGTGGAGACCTGGGACCTGGGCACTTCGCCGATGGACATGCTGGTGGGTTTCTCCCACGCCGCTATCGGGCGTGCGGCTGCGGATTTCCTGATCGGCAAAGGCCGCACACGCTTGACCATGGTCATGGCCGACGACGCGCGCGCGCAGCGCCGATTTGAAGCCTTTGCAGCCACCGTGGCACAAGCGGGACTGCCGACTGTGCAGGTCATTAATGTGGGTTCCGCGCGCGACATGCACACTGGCCGTCAGGCGTTGACGCAGCTGCTGGCGCAGGCGCCGGATGTGGATGCGGTGTTCTGCAGCTCCGACCTGCTGGCGCTGGGCGTGCTGACGGAGGCGCGTGTACGCAGCGTTGCTGTGCCAGAGCGGCTGGCCATTCTGGGTTTTGGGGATGTTCCGCTGGTGGCCGATCTGGTGCCGGCGTTGAGCACGGTGCGTATCAATGGTGCGGAAATTGGCCGCCTGTCCGCAGAGATGCTGATTGCCCGTGCCGAAGGGCGCAACGTGGACCAGCCCGTGGTGGACGTGGGTTTTTCCATTGTGGAGCGCGACAGCACCTGAATGGGCCGAGTAGGGCTTTGGACAAACAGGCTTGACGCCCAGAATTGGTAGCGCTACCATTCGCACTAATTCAATTTGGTAGCGCTACCAATTCCTTCCATTTCTGCCATAGCCCTCACCCATGACCGCACCCACCATTGCCACGTTACGCGTCATTCCCGTCGCCGGACATGACAGCATGCTCATGAATCTCTCTGGAGCGCATGCGCCCTTCTTCACCCGCAATCTGCTGATCCTGACCGACAACGCGGGTCATACCGGCGTTGGTGAAGTGCCTGGAGGGGAGAAAATCCGGGCTACCTTGGCGGAAGCCAGCAAACTGGTGGTGGGCCAATCGGTTGCCCAGGTGCAGGCCGTGCTCAACGCGGTGCGGGCCCAGTTTGCAGACCGCGACGCAGGCGGCCGCGGCCTGCAGACCTTTGACCTGCGCACCACCATCCATGTGCTCACTGCCATCGAATCGGCCATGCTGGACCTGCTGGGCCAGCACCTGGATTTGCCTGTGGCCGCCCTGTTGGGCGAAGGTCAGCAGCGCGACTCCGTGGAGATGCTGGGCTACCTGTTCTATGTGGGCGATCGCCGACGCACCGATCTGCCATATCGCGATGAAGCGGCGTCTGCAGACCCCTGGTTCCGCCTGCGCAACGACACGGCACTGGACGCCGAGTCCATCGTGCGCCAGGCCGAGGCCGCCCATCAAAAATACGGCTTCAACGACTTCAAGCTCAAAGGCGGTGTACTGGCCGGTGAGGCCGAAGTGGAGGCCGTCACGGCACTGCACGCGCGCTTTCCCAAGGCGCGCGTCACGCTGGACCCCAACGGCGGCTGGCTGCTGAAAGACGCTGTGCGCCTGATGCGCGATACCCGTGGCATCGTGGCCTATGCCGAGGACCCTTGCGGTGCGGAAGACGGTTTCAGCGGACGTGAGGTCATGGCCGAATTCCGCCGTGCCACGGGCTTGCCTACGGCCACCAACATGATTGCCACCGACTGGCGCCAGATGGTGCACGCGCTGTCACTGCAAAGCGTGGACATTCCCCTGGCGGACCCGCACTTTTGGACCATGGCCGGCTCAGTGCGCGTGGCCCAGACCTGCCGCGATTGGGGGCTGACTTGGGGGTCGCACTCCAACAACCATTTCGACGTGTCCCTGGCCATGTTCACCCATGTGGCAGCGGCAGCTCCGGGCAAGGTAACCGCCATCGACACGCACTGGATCTGGCAGGACGGACAAGGGCTCACCAAGGAGCCGTTGCAGATCGTGGGCGGTCATGTGCAGGTGCCACGCAAACCGGGCCTGGGCGTGGAACTCGACATGGCCAAGGTGGAAGCTGCTCACCGCCTCTACCTGCAGCATGGCTTGGGCGCGCGGGATGATGCCATCGCCATGCAATACCTGATTCCGGGTTGGAAGTTCGACCCCAAGCGTCCCTGCTTGGTGCGATAACTCAGCAGCAGCAGCAGCAGCAGCTTGGCGCTAGCGCTGGGTTGCAGCCACGCCGGCGTCCAATGCCTGCCGTACCCAGGCGATGAAATTCAACACTGCTTGGGAGCGCTGGGCACCCATGGGCAACACCAGAAAGTAGCCCCGCTCGCTGGGCAGAGGCGTGGGGTGGGCCAGCGCCAGCTCACCCCGCGCCAGTTCCGCCTCCACCAGCAGGTGCGGCACGAGGGCCACACCCAAGCCCTGTGCCGCCGCTGCACTGGTCATGGAAAACAGCTCATAGCGTGGACCCGCCAATGCATTGGGTGCGTCCACACCCAGGGCCTGGAACCAGTTACGCCAGGCGTCGGGGCGGGTGGACTGCTGCAACAGCGGCATCTGGGTGAGAGCCTCGGGCTTGAGCTTGCGGCGCGCACCCAGTACGCGTGGACTGCAGACGGCTACCACCTTCTCGTCGAGCAGCTTGGTGAACTCAGTACCGGCCCAGCGGTTCATCTGGTCCAGCGTGCCGGCAAATATGGCGGCATCGCATGTGCCGTCGGAGAACATGAACGGTCGTGTGCAGGTGTCCATGTGCACCGTGGTGCCCGGAAAGAGACGGCTGAATTCGCCGAGGCGCGGAATCAGCCACTTCACGGCAAATGTCGGCATGCAGGCCAGGTGCAGGTCACCACCTGGCGCCGAAGTGCCCATGACGTCCAGCGTGTCCTGCTCCAGCGCATCCAGGCGCTGTGCCACGCGGGCCGCGTACTCCGAGCCCGCCGCAGTGGGCTCCATGCCGTGGCGCGTGCGCCGGAACAGCGCAACACCCAGGTATTCCTCCAGGGCAATGATCTGCCGGGAAATGGCACTTTGGGTGAGCGACAGCTCAACTGCCGCGCGGGTCAGGCTACGGTGGCGCACTGCCGCCTCAAAACAGAGGAGCGTGGTGGAAGAGGGCAGCTTGCGGCGCATGGGTGGTGATGGCGTGAAGGGGTAATCCAGATATGCGCTTCAATCATATCTGAGCAAGAAAGCATCGATTGCCTCCCAAGGCGCCCACGCCTAACATGGCGCCTATTCGATCCCGCTGTTTGCGGGCAATTGCAATCCCCCTACGGAGACACCCATGGCAACCGCATTCAACTGGCAAGACCCCTTTCTGCTCGATACCCAGCTGAGCGACGACGAACGCATGGTGCGCGATGCCGCAGCGGCTTACAGCCAGGACAAGCTGCTGCCCCGCGTCACACAGGCGTTTCGCGAAGGCAGTACCGATCCTTCCATCTTTCGCGAAATGGGTGAACTCGGCCTGCTGGGCCCGACCATTCCAGAGGCCTATGGCGGCCCCGGCCTGAACTATGTGGCCTACGGCCTGATTGCCCGCGAGGTGGAGCGCGTGGACAGCGGCTACCGCTCCATGATGAGCGTGCAAAGCTCGTTGGTGATGGTGCCTATCTTTGAATTCGGTACCGAAGCGCAACGTCAGAAGTACCTGCCCAAGCTGGCCACCGGTGAGTGGATTGGCTGCTTCGGCCTGACTGAGCCCGACCACGGTTCTGACCCCGGCAGCATGGCGACTCGCGCACACAAAGTGCCCGGCGGCTACAAACTCAGCGGCTCCAAGATGTGGATCTCCAACAGCCCGATCGCGGACGTGTTCGTGGTCTGGGCCAAGGAAGTTTCAGAAGGCGGCCAGGTCGGCCCCATCCGCGGCTTTGTGTTGGAAAAGGGCATGGCCGGTCTGAGTGCCCCCGCCATCCACGGCAAGGTGGGCCTGCGCGCCAGCATCACCGGCGAGATCGTGATGGACGGCGTGTTCTGCCCCGAAGAGAATGCCTTCCCCGAAGTACGTGGACTCAAGGGCCCGTTCACCTGCCTCAATAGTGCCCGCTACGGCATCGCCTGGGGCGCTTTGGGTGCTGCAGAAGACTGCTGGCTGCGTGCACGCCAGTACACCATGGACCGCAAGCAGTTTGGCCGTCCCTTGGCCGCCAACCAGTTGATCCAGAAGAAGCTGGCCGACATGCAAACCGAAATCACACTCGGTCTGCAAGGTTGCCTGCGTCTGGGCCGCATGAAGGACGAGGGCATTGCATCGGTGGAAATCACGTCCATCCTCAAGCGCAACAGCTGCGGCAAGTCGCTGGACATTGCCCGACTGGCGCGCGACATGATGGGGGGCAACGGCATCAGTGACGAGTTCGGTGTGGCGCGGCATCTGGTGAACCTGGAGGTGGTGAACACCTACGAGGGCACACATGACATCCATGCGCTGATTCTGGGGCGGGCACAGACGGGGATTGCGGCGTTCGGCAATTAAGGTCTTTTGCGGTGCTCTTGTGGTTGCGCAGTTGGGGTAGGGGCGGGCGCCTCCTACTGCGGGTACGCACAAGTCGGCGCCCGCCCCTACCCCAACCGCGCTGCCAACGTATCGGCGCGCCACAGGAAACAACATGACAACTGAAACTACCGGGGCGCTTTCCCATATCAAAGTGCTGGACCTCTCCCGTGTGCTGGCCGGTCCCTGGTGCACCCAGATGTTGGCCGACATGGGCGCCGACGTCATCAAGGTCGAGCGTCCCCAGGTCGGCGACGACACGCGCCACTGGGGCCCGCCCTTTCTGCAGGATGCCGACGGCAACAACACCCAGCAGGCAAGCTACTTTGCTGCCTGCAATCGCAACAAGCGCTCCATCACCATCGACATGTCCAAGCCCGAGGGGCAGGAGTTGATCCGCTCTTTGGCGATGCAAAGCGACATCGTGGTGGAGAACTTCAAGGTCGGTGGCCTGACCCAGTACGGTCTGGACTATGCGAGTTTGAAGAAGCTCAACCCCAAGCTCATCTACTGCTCCGTTACCGGCTTCGGTCAGGACGGTCCCTATGCCGAGCGCGCGGGCTATGACCTGATGATCCAGGCCATGACCGGCATGATGAGCATCACCGGCAAGGCCGAAGGCGAGCCCATGCGTGTGGGCGTGGCCATCATCGACGTATTCACCGGTGTCTATGCGTGCAGCGCCATCCTGGCGGCGCTGGAAGTGCGGCACCGCACCGGCGAGGGTCAGCACATCGACATGGCCTTGCTGGACGTGGGCATGGCCATCTTGGCGAATCAGGCCGCAGGCTTTCTCAACACCGGCAAGGTGCCCATGCGCCAGGGCAACAGCCACCCCAGTCTGGCGCCCTACCAGGACTTCGAAACGGCGGACGGTGCCATGCTGCTGGCCATAGGCAATGACGGGCAATTCGCCCGCTTCTGCGAAGTGGCTGGCCATCCGGAATGGGCGCAGGATGCGCGCTTTGCCACCAACACCACCCGCGTAACCCACCGTGTGGCGCTGGTGGAGTTGATGCTGACGGCGACGCGCCAACGCACCACGGCGCAGTGGATTGCCGCGCTGGAAGACAAGGCCGTGCCCTGCGGTCCCATCAACCACATGGGCCAGGCTTTTGCCGATGCCCAGGTACTGCACCGTGGGCTCAAGGTCACGCAGACCACTTCGGACAGCGTACGCGCCAGCACCGGTGTGGCGTCCATTGCCAGCGTGGCCAGTCCGCTGCGCCTGGGTAGCACCCCGCCGGTGCTGCGCAATCCGCCGCCAGCTCTGGGCGAGCACACGCAGTCCATCTTGCAGGAGATGGGGTTCGATGTCGCCAGGATCGCCGCACTCAGGGAGGCTGCGGTTATCTAACCTGGCACAGCCAGCGCCTACATTGCCCCGGGTGTGCGCTGCGGGAACCGCAGCACCACCTGGGTGCCACTTCCCGCCGAAGAGACGGCCCGGATGTCGCCCGCAAGAATGCTGTTGACGATACGGAAACAGATCGCCATCCCCAGGCCTGATCCGCCCTGTCCGAGCCGGGTGGTGAAGAAGGGCTCGAACATGCGGCTTCTGGTCGCAGCGTCCATGCCCACACCGTCGTCTGCCACGGTCAGCGTCAACTGCCCGTTTTCCGTTTGGGCACTGATTTCGACGTTGCCGTATTCGCGCTCCCCGAAGCCATGAATGATGGCGTTCTGCACCAGGTTGGTTATGACCTGTCCCAAGGGGCCGGGGTAACCGTCGCAGGCGATACCGGGTTCGATGGCGTTGGTCAGAACCCAGGGTTTGTGCTTGATGCCGGGGCGCAGGGTCTCCAGATTCTCTTCCACCACTTCGCGCAAATCGAAGGGACGTCGGCGCTCTGACACCTGGTCAATGGCAACCTGCTTGAAGCTCGTGATCAGGGTGGCTGCGCGATTGACCGAGCGGTCGGCAAGCCGGGCCATTTCCGCAGCAGACTGCAGGCCGTTGACAAGTTGTGATCTTTTGATGGTGCCCGAGTCAACCTTTCGCCCGATGTTCTGCAGGTGATCGTCCAGCGTCGACAGGATCGTGACCGAATTGCCAATGGGTGTGTTGAGCTCATGGGCAATGCCTGCCACCATGGTTGCAAGCGATGCCAGCTTCTCGGAATGGATCAGTTCTTCCTGCATGCTTTGCAGACGGGTCAGCGCGTCCTGCAGATCCTGTGTCCGTTGTGCTACCTTGGAGTCCAGATCGCGGTTGAGTTCGACCAGGCTTTGGTTCAGTTGGACAGCGCGCGCATATTGTTCCCGCACGCTGCTGGTCATGGCGATGCCCAATACGGCACCAAAGCCGCAGACCATGCCAAAGGTCAACGCCCATACCGCAGGTTCGCGTGGCGCCGTAGGGAGTTGGCCGGTCTGCTGCATCCAGGCCAGCGCCACAAGCCCGACGGTCACGATGGCCAGCAATGCCAAGGTCTGGCTGCGCCGCAGCAGCCAGCCACTGAGCATGGTGGCAATGGGCAGCAGCAGCAAGGCGGGTGTCTGAAAGCCCGACACGGTAAAGCCGCGGTGCAAGGCCACAACAACCAATGCGGCAATGAACAGGAAGAACGCCCACTGGAACTTCTTCTTTCGCAGCAGCCAGAGCACTACCAGTATGTTCAGAAGGAACAGGGTCAACGTGACATAGGCAACGGTCCCATGCAGCAGGTAGATATACAGGCTGACGATGGCCACGGCCAGCACAATGAAGAAGATGACCCAGCGGATGACTGCTTCACCGCGCGTGTCAATGAACATCCTGATGGGGTCGGATGCACGGTGCGCGGCGGGTGGTTCGTTTGATCCGTTCATTCTGGGCGGTTGCAGGCCTGCGATCCGGCCTCCTGCTGCATCCTGAAAAAAATACTGATTGGGTGGGATTGTGTCAGGCCAGAGCGGCTTTGCGTTACCGGTCATGCGAGCAGGGTTATGGACAAGCCGGACGAAGTCGCTCGGGTACAGTAGGGACATGCCAGCAGCTCTTCCTTTGCGCCACTTTCTACTTGCCCTGGCGGTGGTAGCTGTTTGGGGCACCAACTTCGTCGTCATCAAACTCGCCCTGGGTCATTTGCCGCCCCTGCTGTTTGCGGCGCTGCGTTTCACCCTTGCCCTGTTCCCGGCAATGCTGTTTCTGCCGCGGCCCAATGTGGGGTGGCGCAATCTGGCCCTGTATGGCGTATTGATCGGCGTGGGCCAGTTCGGTCTGTTGTATCTGGCCATCAATGGCCACATCTCCCCGGGCATCGCTTCACTGGTCGTGCAGACGCAGGTCTTCTTTACCATCGGCCTTTCCATGCGCATGCGGGCCGAACGGGTGCAGCCGTTCCAGTGGCTGGCGCTGGCACTGGCCACAGCGGGCATTGCCACCATCGGCATGCATACCGATGGCACGACCACCGTACTGGGCTTGCTGCTGGTGCTGGGCGCCGCCCTGTCCTGGGCTGGCGGCAACATTGCGGCCAAGGAGGGTAAGCCGGACAACATGGTGGCCTACGTGGTGTGGTCCAGCGCGTTTGCGGCACCTCCGCTGTTTGTCCTGTCGTATCTGTTTGAAGGGGGCGATGCCATCCTGCATGGGCTGCGTGACGCGGACCTGGCAACCTGGCTTGCCGTGGTCTGGCAGTCCTGGGGCAATTCACTCTTTGGCTATGCCGCATGGGGCTGGTTGCTGGCACGTCATCCGGCTGCCACCATCACGCCGATGGCGCTGCTGGTTCCGGTGTTTGGCATGGGTGCTTCAACCTGGTGGCTGGGCGAGTCGCTGCCGCTGTGGAAACTGACGGCAGCAGCCCTGGTCATGGGCGGTCTGGCGGTGAATCTGTTGTGGCCCACCCTGAAGCGCGCTTTCGGCCGTTGAATCAACGCCGCGGCTAGATAGCCGGAATTGCCCCGCTATTTGCCCTTTATTTCTGCGTTGACGGATTGACACCGTCTCCATACTTGTCCCAGACCTTCACCCACTGGGGACGTGCCATGCAGATTGGCCAGCTAAACAACCTTATCTATCCCGACTTCGGCAGCCAGTCCGCGACCGCCAGCCCGGCCAAGGACACCACTGTCCGCCCGACGCCGGCTGCGCAGGACGCGCCCGGTGTCATTGCGACTATTCAGACCACCCGTGACACTGCACCTGCCGCCCCTGTGCCTGCGGATCTGGTGTATTCCAATGGGAGCAAAGCCAACGCTGCGTCCGATAGCGACGCAGATGCCGCACGCGCAAGCGAGCAATATCGCCAAGCCGTCGCGCGCAGTGCCGATTCCCCTAGCAGCTTGTCACTGGACAAGGACGGTGTGCTGGTCTCCAGGCCCGCTACGCAGGACAGCTCATCGCAGGCCTTTGTAACCTTTGCCGTCAACACCATGCGCCAATACGCCGATGAGCAGGAGCGGCAAAAGTCGCTTGCCAAGGAAACACAAACTGACAGTTCTGCCTCGCGGATACCGCGCAGCCTGGGGGACGTGCAGAAACTGGCATCACGCTTCAAACTGTTTGCCTGAAGGCAGCTACTTACCAGACATCAAGCCCAGGTTGTGCGCGTGCAATGCCGCTTGGGCACGTGAGGAAATATTGAGCTTGCGGTAAATGTTCTTGACGTGATCGCCCACGGTGTGGCGCGAGATACCCAGGTTTTCGGCAATGGTGGCCAGCGTGACGCCGCGCGATAGCTCCTGCAACACCTCGCGTTCACGCGCCGTCAGTGCCGCTTGCTGTGTGGAGTCTTCCACTGGTGCGAGTGTCGCAACCGGCTCACGAAAGTGCTTGAGCAAACGCCGCGCCACGGTGGGGGACAAGGGCGGCTGCCCCTTCACAATGCCTTGCAGCTGGGCCACCAGCCGCTCCAGCGTCTCGTCTTTGAGCAGGTAACCCTGGGCGCCTGCGCGCAGGGCTGGAAACAGATGCGCGTCGTCCTCGTAGATGGTGGCCACCACGATCATGCAGTCCGGGTAGCGCTCAGCCAGTGCCTGTATTACGGTTACGCCACTGCCATCGGGAAGGGCCAGATCGATCAAGGCCAAATCCAGCGGTTTTCGCGAAACACACTCCAGGGCGGCTGCAACGCTGGCCTCGGCATGCACCGTGATACCGGCAAACGCGGTCTGCAGTAGTTCGCAAAGCATCTCCTGCGACTCGGGCAGGTCTTCCAGCACCAAGGCGTTTTTCATGACACCGGCAGCTCTGCCTGAAACAGCAGAGTCTGGTCCCGCAAGGCCGCCGAGAGCGAGCCACCCTTCTCCTTCAGGCGGGCACGCAGATTGCGCATGCCGTAGCCGTCTTTCCATGAATCGGGTGCAGAGACGGCACCATCGTGCGTAAGCTGCAGCTGCAGCCTTTGCTCCTGCAATGCGAATGAAACGGCCACCTGGGTGGGAGCAGCATGCTTGAGTGCATTCGTCAGCAGCTCGCGTACCACGGCCTCCAGCGTGGCCTTGGTATGAGAGGACAGCGGTGTTTCGGTCAGCTCGGTCTGCTGCTCCCACTGCATGGTGCAACCCGCGGCCTCGCAACGCTCGCTGGCCTCCGCACGCCAGTCCGCCAGCGCGTCGGCAAGTGCCACCGGGTGCGAGTCCAAAGCGGCAATCGATGTGCGCAAGTCCTTCATGGCTTCGCGTGCCACTTCGGCGGTGGGTGTGCCGCGCAGTTGGTGGATCATCTTCAGCAGGCGTGCACCGATGTTGTCATGCAGATCGCGCCCTATGCGCAGCCGCTCCTGTGCCACACCGGCCTCATAGCTCAGGCGGCCGGTCAGCATGTCTGCCATCAGTTCGCACAGTGCGCTGGCCCATTGCGCATCCCGCGTGGTGAACAGGCGTGCGCCGCCTCCGGCATAGCGCAGGGTACAGGGCGCCAGATTGGCCAGCCCACCTACTTGCAGCACCAGCCCGTCCTGCTCCACATGTGCCACCTTGGGCAGTGTTGCATCTGTTGGTGCTGCAACGGACAACTCGAGCGGGTCGAACAGGCGCTGCAGCAGCGCGCTCCAGGCCGCCTGCTGTTCGGGCGCGCCGGCCAGAAAAGTGATGCGGGTGATTTCCGGCAGCAGGCTGTCCAGTCGTGCACCGTGCCGGCGCAATAGCCGCTGCAACAGCCACTGGCGAAACGGGAAGTACAGGGCGCCCACCAGCAGCACCGTGGTGCCCAGGGACAGGGAAGGCCCCAGCCCGATGGTGAGCAGCGCGGCGTCCATGGCCATCACCGCCGCAATGCCACCCAGCCACAGAATCACGCGATAAGCCCACTCGCCCAGATCGAACAGCCGGTACTTGCTCAGCCCCAGCGCAATGCCCAGGTACATCACCAGAAACAAACCAAAGGCATAGGCCTGCGGCAGCGGCGCAAACCATCCGAGGAAGCTGGGCACGTACACCAGCAACACGGCCAGGCTGCAGCTCACCAGCGAGGACAACGCAAACCACAGCAGCGAAGCCCGTTCCACCGGTTTGCCGCGCGTGGTACGCCACTGCACCACGCCCATGACGATGGCCAACAGCATTTGCGCCATGATGGGTGTGCGACTACCCCAGTCCTGATCCGGTGCGCTGTGTGTGGCATCCAGCGCAAACCAGAGGCCAAAAACCAGCGGCAGCCACAGCAGGGTACGCGGCTTCACCAGGGGTCGTGGGTACATGAGGAATAGCCCGACCAGCGCGCACCCAAATGCATTTGCGCCCAAATGGTTCATGCTGGACAGCGTACGAAACAGCACACCAGGCAGTGCAAGCTCGCGGCTGCTGTACAAGGCAGCAGGGACAGTGAACAAGACAAAGCTCATGCCGGTGAACAGAAAGAGCTGCGTGCCCCACTGGCCTGGGCGCAGCACATATACCCAGGTGGCAATCAGCAAGGCTGCAAATCCCACCGCCAACTGGTACCAGTACGGCGTACCCAGGCTAGCCAGAGGACGGTGCTGCGGCCGGATCATGCTGGCTTGCGGATGTTCCTCGGTGGTTTGCCAGATGACGCTGACCTCGCCGGCGCGCAGTATGCGGGCGAGCTGGTTTTGCCGTGCAAAGAAGTCGTCCATTTCGGGATAGGTATCCAGAAAATCGGGCTCTTCGATCAGGTCGGTTGGCTTGAGCGCCAGGGTCTGCAGGCCGTCGCTCAGCTGCAGCACGCGCGCGTCTTTGGGAATTGGAGGATTGGCTGTGGGAGCGTCTGCAGTCAGTATGACTGTGGCGGCATCACCCTCGCCCGCCGTCTGCAATGGGAGCCCCAGCCACGGCTGGGCCAGTGCGACCATGGTCACCACTATGGCAACCAGCACACAGGTAGCCGCGACGGTCAGCAAGGCAAGACTGGGGCGCACCAATAGCCGGTTCATGCAAAGCTCCTCCTCATTGCGCGACCTTCCGTTTGTTTGTCCCACTCTAACAAAATACGGGCAAGTGCAGCGAGTTTTGCATCAGGTGTTGCCGCACCCCGCGATCGCGGGATTGCGCCAGGGGTAACAATCCCCTAGCGTGCTTGCAGGCTTCAGGCGCCCAGCGCTTCCCAGCGCTCCAGCGCGGTCATGAGCTCTTCGTCGATCTGCGCGCTGCGGCTGGTCAGCGCCAGCGCACGGGCGTTGTCGCGCGCAAACAGGCTGCCGTCGGCAAGCTGTTCGGTGATGTCTTTCTGTTCAGCTTCCAGCGCGGCGATCAGAGCGGGCAGGCTATCAAGCTCGCGCTGCTCCTTGAAGCTGAGCTTGCGCGCCTTGGCGGCTGGTGCTGCGGGTGCGGGTGTCGGCAGTGGTGTGGAGACTGCCGCTGCTGCGGGCTTGGCGGCCTGGTCGCGTCCGTAGTTGAACGGCGAGGCGCCTTTCTGGCCCTTGCTCTGTGCAATCTCGTTGGCGCGCTTGCTTTGCACCAGCCAGTCCGACACACCACCTTCGTACTCGCGCCACTTGGCATCGCCCTCGTAGGCGATGGTGCTGGTGACCACGTTGTCGAGAAAAGTGCGGTCATGGCTGACCAGGAACACGGTGCCGTCATAGCTTTGCAGCAGGTCTTCCAGCAGCTCCAGGGTATCGATGTCCAGATCGTTGGTCGGCTCGTCCAGTACCAGCACATTGGCCGGGCGGGCAAACAGGCGCGCTAGCAACAGGCGGTTGCGTTCGCCACCACTCAGGGATCGCACTGGCGAATTGGCGCGCGCGGGCGAGAACAGGAAGTCACCCAGGTAGCTCTTGACGTGCTTGCGCTGGTTGCCGATCTCGATCCATTCGCTGCCCGGGCTGATGAAGTCTTCCAGCGTGGCATCCAGGTCCAGCGCATTGCGCATCTGGTCAAAGTAGGCCACGGTGACGTTGGCACCCAGGCGCACCGTGCCCCAGGGACTGTGGCCGGGTTCGGGCGCGGGGGCGTTGGCTGGGGCTGGATCGGGCTTGAGCTCGCCCAGAATGAGCTTGAGCAGTGTGGTCTTGCCCGCGCCATTGGGACCCAGCAGGCCGATCTTGTCGCCACGCAGTACGGTGGTGGAGAAGTCGCGCACGATCACGCGGTCGCCAAATGTCTTGGTCACATGCACCATCTCGGAAACCAGCTTGCCGCTGGCGGCACCGGAGGCGATGTCCATGTTGACGCTGCCCACGGCCTCGCGCCGGGCCTCGCGCTTGGAGCGCAGTTCCTGCAGGCGCACGATGCGTGCCGTGGCACGTGTGCGGCGTGCCTCCACACCCTTGCGGATCCACACTTCCTCTTGTGCCAGCAGCTTGTCGGCGCGTGCGTTGATCACTGCCTCCTGTGCCAGTTGCTCTTCTTTCTGCACCAGGTAGGCGGCAAAATTGCCGGGGTAGGACAGCAGCTTGCCACGGTCCAGCTCCACAATGCGCGTAGCCACGTTGTCCAGAAAGGAGCGGTCGTGGGTGATGGTGATGATGCTGCCCTTGAAGTCCACCAGCAGGCCTTCCAGCCATTCGATGGAGTCCAGGTCCAGGTGGTTGGTGGGTTCGTCCAGCAGCAGCACGTCGGGTTGTGCCACCAGCGCTTGCGCCAGTGCCACGCGCTTCTTGGTTCCGCCGGACAAGGTGCTGACGATGGCTTCGGGGTCCAGGTGCAGGCGGTGCAGTGTTTCGTTCACCCGCTGTTCCCAGTTCCAGCCGTCCAGCGATTCGATCTCGCCCTGCATGGCGTCCAGATCGCCGTGGCCTTGGCAGTACTCCTCGATCAGTTCGATCACGCGGGACAGGCCAGCACGCACGGCTTCGAACACGGTTGCGTCCGCGTCCAGTTGCGGCTCCTGTGCCACGTAGGCGATGCGGGTGTTGCCCTGCACCTGCAGGGTTCCGTCGTCGGGCTTTTCCAGACCGCCCAGAATCTTGAGCATGCTGGATTTGCCCGCACCATTGCGGCCGATCAGGCCGACACGCTCCGCGGTTTCGAGGGAGAAGTCAGCGTGGTCGAGCAGGGGAACGTGCCCGAATGCCAGCTGGGCGTCAAGAAGGGTAATCAATGCCATAGGGGAGGGATTATCCCTTGCATGGGTTTCAGGGCCGTCACAGGGGCCGTTCATAATCCCCGGCAGCGGGGAAAGTTTTCCCTGGGGTCAGGAATTCAGGAGTAACGCAATGGCGGTGACGGTAAAACGGGTCTTGGGATATTTGCTGGGTGTGCTGGCGGGCGCAGCGCTGCTGGTTGCGATCTACACCTTTGTCGTATTGAAGTGGAGCTACGCCGTGGGCGAGCGCGCCGGCTATCTACAAAAACTCTCCAACAAGGGCTTTGTCTGCAAGACCTGGGAAGGCGAGCTGCAGTTGGTAGCCGTGCCCGGCAGCACGCCCGAGAAGTTTCTGTTCTCGGTGCGTGACGACGCCGTGGCACAGCGCCTCAACGCCACCATGGGCAAGCGCGTGGCGCTCACCTATGAACAACACATCGGTGTACCCACCAACTGCTTTGGCGAGACGGAGTACTTTGTGATCGATGTGAAGGAAGTGGCGAACCAGTAAGCGAATTAACGGCTGCTGGGGAACGCGAACACCGTGCCCTCGCGCACACCGGCCGAGGGCCAGCGCTGCGTGATGGTCTTGCGCTTGGTGTAGAAGCGCACGGCATCGGGGCCGTAGGCATGCAGGTCACCAAACAGGCTGCGCTTCCAGCCGCCAAACGAGTGGTAGGCCACGGGTACGGGTAGCGGCACGTTCACGCCGACCATGCCCACCAGGATGTTGTCGGTGAAGTAGCGAGCGGCTTCGCCATCGCGGGTGAAGATGCAGGTGCCGTTGCCGTACTCGTGCGCGTCGATCAGGTCCATGGCTTCCTGCAGGGTCTTCACGCGCACCACGCCCAGCACCGGTCCGAAAATTTCTTCCTGGTAGATCTTCATGCCGGGCTTGACGTTGTCAAACAGGCAGGGGCCCAGGAAGTAACCTTCTTCGTGACCAGCCACCTTGACGCCGCGACCATCCACCAGCAGGGTGGCACCTTCCGCCACACCCTGGTCCACATAGCCCTTGACCTTCTCGAAGTGGGGCTTGGTCACCAGCGGTCCCATGTCGCTCTTGGCATCAAAGCCGGAGCCCACGGTCATCTTGGCCATCTCGGCCTTCAGGCCGGCAATCACCGCTTCTGCGGTACCGTCGCCCACCGCCACCACCAACGGGATGGCCATGCAGCGCTCGCCGCAGGAGCCAAAGGCGGCCCCCATCAGTGCGTTGACGGCATTGGGCACATCGGCGTCGGGCATCACCACGGCGTGGTTCTTGGCACCACCCAGGGCTTGCACGCGCTTGCCGTGCTTGCAGCCTTCGGCATAGATGTATTCGGCAATCGGCGTAGAACCGACAAAGCTCACCGCCTTGACGCGCGGATCGGTCAGCAGCGTGTCCACTGCTTCCTTGTCACCGTTGACCACGTTGAGCACGCCGGGTGGCAGGCCCGCCTGCAGTGCCAGTTCCGCCACACGCAGGGTGGAGCTGGGGTCACGCTCGGAGGGCTTGAGCACAAAGGTGTTGCCGCAGGCCACGGCCATGGGCCACATCCACAGCGGCACCATGGCCGGGAAGTTGAATGGCGTGATGCCGGCCGTGACACCCAGTGCCTGGAACTCGCTCCAAGAGTCGATAGCCGGGCCCACGTTCTTGCTGTGCTCGCCCTTGAGCAGCTCGGGGGCGTAGGAGGCGTATTCCACGTTCTCGATGCCGCGCTGCAGCTCGCCCAATGCGTCGCTGAGCACCTTGCCGTGTTCGGCGGTGATGAGCTGGCACAACTCGTCGGCGTGCTGCTCCAGCAGCACCTTGAGGTTGCTCATCACGCGGGCGCGCTTGAGCGGAGGTGTGTTGCGCCAGGCCGGGAAGGCTGCTTGCGCGCTGGCAATGGCTTCTTCGACCGTGGCCTTGGGAGCCAGCAGCACGCGCTTCTCGGCCTTGCCGGTGGCGGGATTGAAAACGTCCTGGGCACGTGTGCCCGAGGTGACGGACTTGCCGCCGATGAGGTGACCAACGATGGGGAGAGTAGACATAAAGGAAATAGTTATCGCAAAAAGACTCAGGCAGTGGCGTTGATGGCTTCGCCCAGGGCGTTGATCAGGCTGTCGATCTCGGCTTCGGTGGTGATGAAGGGTGGAGCGAGCTGGATGGTGTCGCCGCCGTAACGTACGTAGAAGCCCTTTTCCAGGCACTTCATGGCAATCTCGTAGGGGCGCTTGGCCGGTTCACCGGGCACGGCGGCAATCGTCAGGCCGGCGGCCAGACCGCAGTTGCGGATGTCGGCTACGTGCTTGGCGCCCTTGAGGCTGTGCACTGCATTCTCGAAGTAGGGCGCCAGCTTGGTCACGCGCTCGATCATGTTTTCCTTGACCAGCACGTCCAGCGCCGCGATGCCGGCAGCGCAGGCGACCGGGTGTGCGGAGTAGGTGTAGCCATGTGCAAACTCCAGCATGTAGTCCGGACCGCCGGCAGCCATGAAGGTGTCGTAGATTTCCTTGCCGGCCACCACCACGCCCAGGGGCTGGGCACCGTTGGTGATTTGCTTGGCGGCGTTCAGGATGTCGGGCGTCACGCCGAAGGCGGCAGAGCCGGTGTAGGCGCCCATGCGGCCAAAGCCGGTGATGACTTCATCAAAAATCAGCAGGATGTTGTTCTGCGTGCAGATCTCGCGCAGGCGCTGCAGGTAGCCCACTGGAGGCACCACCACGCCGCCGGAGCCCGACATGGGTTCGACGATGACGGCCGCGATGTTGCTGGCATCGTGCAATGCGATCAGGCGCAGCAGTTCGTCAGCGAGTTCGGCGCCGTTCTTGGGCATGCCGCGCGAGAACACGTTGCTGGCCAACTGGGTGTGGGGCAGGTGGTCGGCTTCCACGCCCTGGCCGAACATCTTGCGGTTGGCACCAATGCCGCCCACCGAGATGCCGCCGAAGTTTACGCCGTGGTAGCCCTTTTCGCGGCCGATCAGGCGGGTCTTGGTACCCTGGCCCTTGGCACGCCAGTAGGCGCGGGCCATCTTGAGCGCCGTGTCGGCAGACTCGGAGCCGGAGCCGGTGAAGAACACGTGGTCCAGTCCCTTGGGCATGAGTTCGGTGATCTTGTTGGCCAGCTCGAATGACAGAGGGTGGCCGAACTGGAAGGCGGGCGAATAGTCCAGCGTGGCGGCCTGACGGCCAATGGCCTCGGCAATGTCGGTACGGCCATGGCCCAGACCGCTGCACCACAGGCCGGAGAGGCCATCAAAGATCTTGCGGCCGTTGACGTCGGTGTAGTAGGCGCCCTTGGCGCTGACCATCATGCGCGGATTGGCCTTGAAGTTGCGGTTGCCGGTGTAGGGCATCCAGTGGGCTTCCAGAAAGCCTGGGCCTGCCGGATAGGGTGTGGTGCTGAGGACGGGTTCGGTAGCGGAGTTTTCGTTGAGTTTCATGGCAGGCTCCAGAGGGGGAAAGCGCGATTTTGCGTGCGTTGGATACTTCGATATAGTGAGAGTTATCACTATTCAGTTAGCACTTTATGAAACAAAAGAGTCGTGCCGCCCTGGGTCAGATCAGCGACATGGACTTGCGCCTGCTGCGCGTGTTCCGCACCGTGGTGGATTGTGGCGGTATGGCCGCGGCGGAGCTGGAGCTCAATATCGGCACCTCCACGGTGAGCCGCCACATCAAGGACCTGGAAACCCGCCTGGGCCTGACCCTGTGCCGCCGTGGCCGGGCTGGCTTTGCGTTGACTGCAGAAGGTGAGCAGATCTATGCGCAGACCACCCAGTTGCTGTCGGCCACCGACGCCTTTCGCAGCAGCGTGGACGAGATCCACCAACGCATGGGTGGGCAACTCCATGTGGCGGTGTTTGACAAGACCGCCAGCAACCCAGCCAGCCACATCGCGCAGGCCATTGCCCTTTTCACCGATCTGGCGCCCGACGTAAAACTCAACTTGCATGTGGCCACGCTCAACGGTATCGAGCGGGGGGTGCTGGACGGGCAATTCCAGGTCGGCGTCATCCCGGGCCACCGCAGTTCAGACACCCTGGAGTACACCCGCCTGTTTGACGAAGCCATGTTGCTGTACTGCGGCGCGGGGCACGCCCTGTTTGCCGGGGATGCAGACGATCTGGACTGGGACAGCCTGCGCCAGCACGCCTTCGCCGGGTTGGGCTATCACTCACCCAATATGGAAATCAGCCAGTCGCAGCGCATGGTGCGCAGTGCGACCGGCTTTGACCAGGAGTCGATCGCCACGCTGATTCTGTCGGGCCGCTTTCTGGGCTTTCTACCGATTCACTATGCGCAAAGCTTTGTGGTTGCCGGGCAGATGCGTGCGGTCAAGCCCGCGCTGTTTCATTACGAATGCGACTTCTTCGGCATCGTGCGCAGGTCGCCCCAACCGTCCCGGGCCACGCGCGCATTCCAGGCCTGCCTGGAGCAGGCGCACGCGGCTCAGTAGCCGTAGAACTTGAAGTTCATGTCCGGCTTGGCGCCGCTGATGAGTTCTGCCACGGCCTTGCCTGAGCCAGCCCCGTGGGTCCAACCCAGGGTGCCGTGTCCGGCATTGACCCAGAGCTTTTGCACCTTGCTCTTGCCGATGTAGGGAATGTTGGTGGGCGTGGCTGGGCGCAGACCGGTCCAGAATTGCGGGTTGCCGCCTTCGGTGTCCAGGCGGGTATCGCACACGCCGGGGAAGATGGCTTCTACACGGCGCGCCAGCATCTCGCAGCGTGCGCGCGACAGGCTGCTGTCCAGGCCGGTGTCGTAGCCACCCACTTCGATGGTGCCGGCAATGCGCAGGTAGTCGCCCAGGCGGCTCATGGCGCACTTCACCGAGTCGTCGATAAAGCTGACTTGCGGCGCCAGTTCCGGTTTGAGGATCTTGAAGGTGGCGCTGTAGCCCTTGCCCGGGTAGATGGGCAGGTTGATGCCCACGGTGCGCAGCAACGGCGCCGTGTACGAACCCATGGACAGAACGAAGTGGTCGCTGCGCAGTGCGCTGGTCTTACCGCTACGGCGGTCCTGCACGCTCACGGAATCCATAGAGTCGCCCTGCTTGTTGAGCGACAGCACGTCGTGTTCCCACAGGAACTGGACGCCGCGCTCGGCACAACGCTGGGCCAGCTGCTGGGTGAATTCGCGTGCGTCGCCGCTCTCGTCACTGGGGGTATAGGTGCCGCCCACGATATGGTCGGCATAGAGCTTGAAGGCCGGTTCGATCCGCAGCAGTTCGTCGCGGCTGACCACGCGTCGCTGCACGCCGTACTTGGCCATCAACGCGGCCGCACCTGCGGCGGAGTCGAAGGATTTCTGGTCCACGTAGAAGTGGGCAATGCCTTTCTCCAGCCGGTTGTATTCAATGCCGGTGGCATTCACCACGTCCTTGAGCGCGGTGTGGCTGTAGGAGCCCAGTGCGACCAGCTGCTGCACATTGCGCTCGAAGGCGGCGTCATTGCAATTGGCCAGGAATTCCAGTCCCCAGCGGTATTGGTGCCAGCCCTTGCCAATGGGGAACTGCGGCCTGAACAGCAAGGGCGCTTCCTTGCTGAACATCCATTTGAGGGCCTTGAGCGGGGCTTCCTTATTGGCCCAGGGTTCACAGTAACTCACGGAAATCTGGGCTGCGTTAGCAAAGCTGGTTTCCAGGGCCGCGTCGGGCTGGCGGTCCACTACGGTGACCTCATGCCCTCGCTCCGCCAGATGCCATGCGGTGCTCACGCCCATGATGCCCGCGCCAAGTACAGTAATTTTCATGCGCGCAGTGTCGTTGATGGCGCCAAATGACGGAAGTCAAACTGCCATATTTTCCGAAATCATTAGCGGCGTTAATAATAGAAGCCATGCGAACTTTTGATGCAGATGCCTTGGAGTGCCTTGCGGCCATCGTGGAGGAGGGCGGTTTTGAGCGTGCCGCGGTGCGCCTGTCCATCACCCAGTCGGCCGTGTCCCAACGTCTGCGCTCATTGGAGGCCCAGGTCGGCACCGTGCTGCTGGTGCGCAGTCGGCCCTTGCGCCCCACCACCGCGGGGCGGTTGCTGATCAAGCATGCGGTCCAGCTGCGCCTGCTGCGCGCCGATCTGGAAAATGATCTGCACGAGCTGACACCCGGCGCCAACGCCCAGCGCGAAGAAGATCGCATCTCGATTGCCGTCAACGCCGACAGCATCGCTACCTGGGCATTGCCCGCGCTGAGCCACCTGGTTCATGACGGACTTCCGTTGGAAATCATTACCGATGACCAGGATTTCACCCACGAGTGGTTGCGTGAAGGCCAGGTATTGGGCTGCGTCACCACACTCAAGCAGGCGCTGCGCGGTTGCAAAGTGATGGCCCTGGGCGACATGCACTATGTAGCGGTGGCCAACCGGGAGTACGCGCAGGCGCAATGCCCGCATGGGCTCACGCCGCATAACTTCCGCCAGATTCCCTTCATTGCATTCAACCGCAAGGACGATTTGCAGGCCGAGTTTGTCGGTGGCGCATTGGGGCTGCGGCGGGTGGCGTTGAGCCAGCGCTTTGTACCCAGCACCGAAGGCCAGGTGCACGCGGTGTTGTCGGGCTGGGGCGCCAGCGTAGTGCCGCAAATGCTGGTGCAAAGCCGCATTGACAGTGGCGAGTTGGTGAACCTGGTTCCGGCATTCAGTTTGCCCGTGAGTCTGTACTGGCATTGCTGGAACCTGAGCTCGGACGTGATAGACCGATTGACCAAGGCCTTGGAGGCTGGCGCGCGGGCGTCCTTGGGCAAACCGTCAAAACCCGTCAGTCACAAAATAACCCCACGATCCACAAAGTGACGTTGCTGGCTAAACTGCGGCCATGAACTCCCGCAACGTTGTCAAAGTCTCCTTCAAGGAGCAGATGCTCCAGGCACGGGAAGACGCCATCATCCGCACCGTCAATCTGCTGCTGGCTGAAAAGGGTTTTGAGGCCATGACGGTGGACGAAGTGGCCGCGTCAGTCGGCATTGCCAAGGCGAGCCTGTACAAGCATTTCCCCAGCAAGGAAGACTTGGCTGCGGCCGCCATGGTCAGCGTGATGCGACGGGCGCAAGCCTTTATCGCCACATTGCCTGAGCAGGCACCTCCTCTGGAAAACCTGCGGGCCGTGGTGCGCTGGATCATGGAAGTCAAGCTTGCCGGTGAAATGCCTTCGCTTCCCAGCCAGAACTCCAAGCTGCGCGCCACCCTGATGGGCAATGCAGACTATATGGATGGCCTGATGGAAGCGAGCGACGTTCTGGGCGGCTGGATCGAGGCGGCGCAGGATCAGGGCACGCTCAACCGGGGGATACCGGCCATTGCGATTCTGTACACCGTATATGCCCGGGCTTGCGATCCGGTGCTGGAGTTCCTGAAGATGGGCGGCCAGTACAGTGATGAACAGATCATCGACTTGGTGATGTCCACCTGCTTTGATGGCCTGAACGCGCGCTAAACCTTATTCCAGGTCGGAAAAACGCCATTCCACGTGCAATGTCAGCGTCTGGCCGGTTTGCAGTACCTGCAGACCGGGGCGCCCCTCCACATGGAAAGCATCAATCGGCTGTGTCACCGGTTCAAAGCAGAAGGCCGGTCCCTGAGGTGGTCGGTAGAGCAGGCAAAAGCCATCGTTTCGGCCGCTATCGGCAACTGCCGGGATGCGCATCTCCAGCTGCACACGGTTTTCCGGCCATTCAATGCGCGCGCTGCCGGACCAGCCGGTATAGGCGTTGTCCACCAGCGTGCCGTTGACGTCCAGTCCTGCGCGGGGGTCCCAACTGGGCGGGAAGGTGCTGCTGTGGGCGACCGGCATCGGGTCGGCGCCGCTGAGCCACACACCTTGTACGTTGGCATGCAGACGTGTTTGGGGCGTACGCAGGAACCAGGGGTGCTGCCCCAGACCATACGGCAAGGGTTGCTTGCCGGTATGGGTCACGCTCAGGGTTTGGTCCATACCGTCATCACGCAACACGAAGCGTTGCAACGCGTGGTAGGCATACGGATTGCCCGCGAACTGCTCGGAAGACAAGGTCATTTCCACAGTGTCATCTGCAGGCTGCTCCAGGTTCCAGGTTTGCAGCCAACCGTCTCCGTGGATGGGATAGGGCTCGCCGACGCGGTTGAGCGCTACCGGATGAAAGACACCATCCTGCGTGAAGCCGCCCTCGCTGATGCGGTTGGACCACGGCACCATCGGAAATGAGGCCAGAGAGTAGCGATCCAGATTTCGCCCATCCCAGGGCCGCCAGAGATGGAGTGCTCCTTCAGGCCGTTCCAATTGCCATGCCGCTACGCCGCCTGCCAGATCGGGAACCAATCCCAGGTGCTGGCCGGCGTGGTGCAGCCAATGGATGGAAGGAGCGGTAGTTTCGGGCATGGTCGAAGGACTGGTTGGTGAAGCAGCAAGAGCGCCTTGCATGCTAGCAACGGTGATTGATAAAGGAAAATCAAATAATTGATACTTTCAATGCCTGATTTGCAATGTCAAATTGACAAAAATAACAAGGATTTAGCTTGAAATTTTTTAACAACACTTGTTATTTTTCTTTTTGAACAGAGAACATTCCCCAATGTCTCTTTGGCAATAGCAAGACTGCAAATCTCTATTGGATAGATATAGGTCGCCTTCGTATCATCCGCCCACTTCTGTAGGGTAAAGCGGTGCTTGACATCGCCTTGCAGTGGTTGAGACGGGGGTGCTGGATACGGGCGGCTCTCCTACATGGCTTGTACCCGTTCCATTACACAAACTCTAGGAGACATCGATGAAACAGAACCGCCGTACCCTGATTGCCTCGCTGGCCATTGCGCCTTTCGCAGCCAGCCTGCCATTGAGCGCATTTGCCGAAAAGAAAATCGTATTGGGTTTCAGCCAGATCGGAGCCGAAAGCGAGTGGCGCAGCGCCAACACGGCCTCCATCAAGGACACCGCAGCGAAGGAAGGCATTGACCTCAAGTTCTCCGATGCGCAGCAAAAGCAGGAGAACCAGATCAAGGCGCTGCGCTCCTTCATTGCGCAGAAAGTGGATGTGATCGCCTTTGCCCCCGTGGTGGAGTCCGGCTGGGATACGGTTCTCAAGGAAATCAAGGCCGCGAAGATCCCTGTGATCCTGACCGACCGCTCGGTGGACTCCAAGGACACCTCGCTGTACGTGACCTTCATGGGTTCTGACTTCACCGAAGAAGGCCGCAAGGCGGGCCGTTGGCTGCTGGAAAAGGTCAAGAACACCACGGGCGACGTAAACGTTGTGGAATTGCAGGGCACCGTGGGTTCCGGTCCTGCGATTGACCGCAAGAAAGGTTTTGAAGAGATCATCAAGGCCAACCCCCGCATCAAGATCATCCGTTCGCAGACTGGCGACTTCACCCGCGCCAAGGGCAAGGAAGTCATGGAAGCCTTCCTGAAAGCTGAGGGCAAGAAGATCAATGTGCTGTATGCACACAACGACGACATGGCCATTGGTGCCATCCAGGCGATCGAAGAAGCCGGTCTGAAGCCTTCCAAGGACATCACCATCATCTCGGTGGATGCGGTCAAGGGTGCTTTCGAAGCCATGATGGCAGGCAAGCTTGACGTCACCGTGGAATGCAGCCCGCTGCTTGGACCGCAGCTGATGTCTGCCGTCAAGGATTTGGTGGCCGGCAAGACCCTGCCCCGTCGCATCGTGACGCAAGAAGGCATCTTTCCGATGGAAGTGGCGGCCAAAGAGTTCCCCAACCGCAAGTACTGATCCAGCCTCAGGGCTCAGTCAATCATCTACATCCCCGGTGTTAGCGGGGATGGTTCAGAGGACAGGCCACGGTGTGGCTTGTCCTGTTTGAGGCGCAAGGACAATGACCAACAAACCACAGACTGCTCCGGTACTGGAGCTCTCCGGTGTGGCCAAACACTTTGGCGGAACGCAGGCATTGAGCGGCGTGAATTTGCGACTGTTTGCCGGCGAAGTGCATGCGCTGATGGGGCAGAACGGGGCTGGCAAGTCCACCCTGATCAAGGTGCTGACCGGCGTGCACCGTGCAGACCAGGGCGACATGCGGCTGGAAGGGCGCAGCATCCATGCGACTTCACCGGTACAGGCCCAGAACCTCGGCATCAGCACGGTGTACCAGGAGGTCAACCTCTGCACCAATCTTTCGGTGGCCGAGAACATCTATGCAGGGCGTTATCCGCGCCATGGTGCCGTCAAGGCCTGGGCGATTGACTGGCAGCGCATGCACCGCGAGGCGTCGGAACTGCTGGCCCGCCTGAACCTGGATATCGATGTCACCCAGACGCTGGGCAGCTACTCGGTGGCCGTGCAGCAGATGGTGGCCATTGCGCGCGGGCTAAGCATTTCAGCCAAGGTGCTGATACTGGACGAGCCAACCTCCAGTCTGGACGATGAAGAGGTGGAGCGCCTTTTTGCGGTGCTGCGCCAACTGCGCGACCAAGGTCTGGCCATTCTGTTTGTGACCCATTTTCTGGACCAGGTCTATGCGTTGTGTGACCGCATCACCGTGCTGCGCAATGGCGAACTGGTGGGTGAGTATCCGGCTGCGGAGCTGGGGCACAGTGCACTGATATCAGCCATGGTCGGGCGCGACATGGTCGCCGGTCTGACGCCAGCTTCCAGCGCACTGTCCGAGGCGGCGACACAGGCTCCCGAGTTGCTGAAGGTCACCGGCCTGGGGCGCCGAGGTCAGGTCAAGCCGCTGGACCTGACGCTGCACCGTGGCGAAGTGGTGGGGCTGGGTGGCTTGCTGGGCTCTGGTCGAACCGAACTGGCCCGTTTGCTGTTCGGGCTGGATCGCAGCGATGCGGGAACCATGGTGCTGCAGGGCGAAAGCGTGCACATGGATTCGCCCGCGCATGCCATTCGTCTGGGGCTGGGCCTGTGCCCAGAAGACCGCAAGGCCGAAGGCATCATTGCCGAGCTGTCGGTGCGCGAAAACGTCGCGTTGGCCTTGCAGGCGCGCCAGGGTTTGTGGCCTTTCATCTCCATGGCACAGCAGACGGCACTGGCCGAAAAATATGTGGCGGCGCTGGGTATCAAAACCGCCAGCATCGAGACCCCCATGGGGCAGCTCTCGGGCGGCAATCAGCAAAAGGCCGTACTTGCGCGCTGGCTGGCGACCCAGCCCTGCCTGCTGATTCTGGACGAACCCACACGCGGCGTAGACATCGCAGCGAAACAGGAAATCATGAACGAAATTTTGTCCCTGGCACGGCAAGGCATGGCGGTGCTCTTCATCTCCTCCGAGATGGAAGAAGTGGTGCGGGTCTCGGACCGCATCGTGGTGATGCGTGACCGAGCCAAGGTGGGTGAGCTTCCCGCTGGCAGCGCCGACCATGCGGTTTACGCCATGATTGCGGGGCAGGCATGAGCGTGACAGCTTCCCAAGCAGGCTTGGTTACCCGCCTGCGTACGCATCCCTTGTTGTGGCCGGTGGTGACGCTGGCGATGATTCTGGTGGTCAACGCCAGCCTGAACCCGGGTTTCTGGGTCTTGCAGTGGCGTGATGGGCACTTGTACGGCAGCGTTATCGACATCCTCAACCGCGCAGCACCTCTGATGTTGGTGGCCCTGGGGATGACGCTGGTGATTGCCACCCGCGGCATTGATATTTCGGTGGGTGCGGTGGTGGCCATCAGCGCCTCGGTGGCGGCATTGATGATTGGCGGAACGCTGGTCATAGAGAACGGCGTGCCAATGCGGGTCAGTCGCTTCCCCATGCCCTTGGCGATCGGGTGCGCGCTGCTGGCGTCGCTGGCCTGCGGCCTGTGGAATGGTCTGCTGGTGGCCAAGATTGGGCTGCAGCCCATCATTGCCACGCTGATCCTGATGGTGGCCGGGCGCGGCATCGCGCAATTGGTAACCGGTGGCCAGATCGTGACCGTGTACTACACACCCTTCTTCTACTTTGGCAACGGCTTTCTCTGGGGTTTGCCGTTTGCGCTGTTCATCGCGGCGGCTGTCTATCTTCTGGTGCATCTGGTGGTTACGCGAACGGCGCTGGGGCTGTTCATCCAGGCCATAGGCATCAACCCTGCGGCGGCACGCCTGGCTGGCGTGCGTGAGCGCCTGATCAGCATTTGCGTCTATGCGTTCTGCGGACTGACGGCTGGCATTGCCGGCATCATCATCAGCTCCAATGTGAAGAGCGCGGATGGCAACAACGCTGGCAATTTGATGGAACTCGACGCGATCCTGGCGGTCACGCTGGGCGGCACCTTGCTCACCGGTGGGCGCTTCAGCCTAGCGGGCAGCCTGATAGGTGCTCTCATCATCCAGACGCTGACGTCCACCATCTATTCCATAGGCGTCCCGCCCGAAATCAACCTGGTGGTGAAGGCCGCGGTGGTGTTTGTCGTGATGCTGCTGCAGTCGGCCGAGTTCCGTCGGGCAGTGCATGGCTGGGTCGTGCGTCCGCAGGCCGCAGTGGCAATGGGCAAAGGGGGCAAGGCATGAAGCTGGAACCCAAATACATGCCGCTGGCGGCAACGGTCTCGCTGTTTGTGGCCATGGCCGTGTTCGGCTCGGTGTCCTACACCGGCTTCTTTTCCGTACAGGCCTTCTTGAACCTGCTGATTGACAACGCCTTTCTGGTCATCGTGGCCGTGGGCATGACGTTTGTCATCCTGACGGGTGGCATCGACCTCTCGGTAGGCTCGGTGGTGGCACTCAGCACCATGGTGCTGGCCGAGCTGGTGGAAAAGCAGCATTGGAGCCTGTGGTTGGCCATTCCCCTGGTGCTGTTGATGGGCACGGCCCTGGGCGCGTTCATGGGATGGCTGATCCAGCGCTTCCGGCTGCAGGCCTTTATCGTTACCCTGGCCGGCATGTTCCTGGCACGCGGATTGTGCTACTTGATCAGCATCGACTCCATCAGCATCACCGACGAAACCTACACGGCCTTGGCGCAGATGCGCGTGCCACTCTGGGCCGATGGCGCTGCGGTGTCACTCAGTGCCATATTGGCTTTGCTGGTGGTTGCTGCAGCGTTCTTTGTAGCGCATTCCACCGAGTTTGGCCGCACCGTGTATGCCATCGGTGGCAGCGAACATTCGGCCATGCTGATGGGCTTGCCTGTGGCGCGCACCACGGTGCTGGTCTATACCCTGAGCGGCTTTTGCTCAGCACTGGGGGGCGTGGTGTTCACCTTCTACATGCTGTCAGGCTACGGCTTGCACGCCGTGGGGCTGGAGCTGGATGCCATCGCCGCGGTGGTCATTGGCGGCACGTTGCTCAGCGGTGGTGTGGGGTATGTGGTGGGCACGCTGTTTGGTGTGCTCACGCTGGGCATCATCCAATCGCTCATCATGTTCGATGGGTCGCTCAGCTCCTGGTGGACGCGCATTGTGATCGGTGCGCTCCTGTTCGTGTTCTGTGTGCTGCAGCGGGTGTTCGAGACCAAGCGCAACGCGCACTGATTGAACAGTTGCCCTGGCGCACCGCCTGGACAGCCGCGCTAGGTGCCAACCTCTATCAGCAGATCGGATCGAAAGGAAACCTGCTCATTCTTGCGGGCATAGCCCAGGGGATTGGCCACCACGCGGCAACCGTTTGCAATGTAGTCGCTGGGCGCGTGCAGATGCCCGTGCAGCCAAACCTGCGCCTGTTTCAGCAAATCGTCCAGCGTGTTGCAGAACCCGGCGGTTCCCGGTGTGAGTCCATAGCGCGGGTCGGCACTTCTCAGGCTGGGCGCGAAGTGGGTCACCACCACCGTGGTTCCCTCAAACGGGCTGTCCAGGGCTTCGCGTAGCCACCGCTGGCACACCAGAGCCTGCGCATGCAGGCCTTCAGCCAGCCATGGCTCACCTGCGCGAACGGTATCGGTTTTCTTCAGGTAGAAATTGGCGGCACGGTAGGCTTTTTCGGGTGCGCCCAACGCGCCAAAGTCGCTCCACAGCGTCGTGCCAACGAAGCGAATGGCTGGCGCCTGGTGGCTTGCCGGAATCACATGGCTGGCGCGCTCCAGCCAGATCAGGCCCAGCCGGTCGCAGGTCTCACGCAGGCGTGCATGCGCGGCGTCGAAGTCCATGCCATCATATTCGTGGTTTCCGGGTACAAACAGCACAGGCGTCGGCCAACCGTGCAATGGTGAAAACTGACGCAGACCGAAATCCGGGTCCTGCATCTTGTTGCCAGGCTGGTAGGAGCCTATGTCGCCAGCCAGGACCAGCAGGTCCGCATCTGGGTTGGGATGGGCGCGCCAGTAGGGATCGGTTTCCAGGTGCAGGTCGGATAGCAGTTGTAGTTTCATGCGGGGAAAGCCTTGTCAGCGAGTGCCAGTACCTTGGATCGCAACCAGGCGTGGGCGGCAGATGCGTCTTGCCGATGGTGCCACACCGCATCCACCTGGATGGTGGGCACCTTGAAAGGCAACTCACGCTGTACCAGTTGATCTGCAAACCCCGTCACGTTGACAAAGTGGCGCGGCAACACGGTCAGCAGATCCGAGTTGGCGACCACCTTGCCTGCTGTGAAGAATTGGTTCACGGTCAATACCACCCGGCGTTTGCCTCCTTTTTTGGCGAGCGCTTCGTCCACAAATCCGAAAGCGTGTCCGGAAAAGCTTACCAGCAGGTGGCGGGCCTGGCAGTAGCGGTTCAGTGTCAGCGGTAGTTTGGCGTAAGGGTGGCCCTCACGCATGACGCACACGTAGTCGCCCTGGAACAGACGGTGGTGCATGTACGTTGGAACTTCCCCCTTCTGATCCTGCAAGGACAGTTCTGCCATGGCCATAGGAAAGTGACCGATGGCGATGTCGGCACGTTCGCTATCCAGCAGTTTGCGCGGGTCGCGCGTCGTCAGCGGCAATACGCGCAGACTCACGCCCGGTGCTTCATTGCCTATGGCATCCACCAGGCCGGGCATCAGCTCGGCCGCGGTTGCATCTGCCATGGCCAGTACAAACACGTTCTCGGCAGACGATGGCTGGAATACGCCGGGCGCCAGCGTGCTTTGCAGGTTGCGCAGGCTTTCACGCACGATGGGCCAGAGTTCTGTGGCCCTGGCGGTGGGCTCCAGGGCGCGACCCTTGCGCACCAATAGCTCGTCCCCCAACGACGCCCTCAGCCGACGCAGCGCGTTGCTGACGGCAGGCTGTGTCAGCGACAGCCGTGCCGCCGCTTTGGTCAGGCTGCGTCCTGCCATCACTTCGTCAAACACCTTGAGCAGGTTCAGATCAAAGGTACGCAGGTTGAATGGGGCATTGGTTTCCATGGCTTTCGCGATACCTTATTACATTCACTATATGAATAACAATGATCACTAACCAAAAGTAGACCAACACTAGTGAAAACCCTATGATTTGGCCATGTCCACTTATTCCCTCCGTTCAGTCAATCTCTCCCGGGAGTTCGCCATGGCACGTTTTGCTGAACCACATTTCTTCATCCTGCCCAGGGCAGCGTCCCATTCGGCGCCGTCTGTAGGCGTTGAAGCGGGTTCCGATGGCTCGCGTACGCTGGCTGGCATGCTGTTGGCTGCCGCCATGGCTGCTCTGCTGGTGGTAGCCGATCAGGTCATAAATACCTGGTCAGACGGTCACTTGTTGGCGGCTTGGGTTGCACTGTGGACCGTTGCCTTCGCTGCTCTGGCGCTTCTGGCACCGCCTTTGCGGCACGTGGCGGCATTCGCATCTGCCGGCATGTTCAAGCAGTTGGCCGAGTGGCGTGCACGGCGTGATGAAGCGCACCTGTGGGAGTTGGCATGCCATGACCCGCGAGTGGTGGAGGAAATCCGGGTGGCCATGGGGCGCATGGGCACCTGATTTCGGTAGCTACCCGGGCAAAAAAAAAGCCACCTTGCAGGGTGGCTTTTTAGTTGGTGCGCCTCTGATGGGCGCATTTCCGTTGTGGATCAGGCGGTAAGGCGCTGCTCCAGCTTTGCTTTTGTCTCTTCGAGTTCTTTGGGCAAGTGGTAGGCGAGTTGCGTGAACAACTCGGTGTGAAGTGCGAACTCCTGCTTCCAGGCGTCCTTGTGCAGGTTGGTGACCGAATCGAACTGGGCGGCGGTGAAATCCAGCCCGGTCCAATTGAACTCTGCATAGGCAGGCGCCACGCCGAATCCGGTTTCCACGCCCTTGGCATTGCCTTCCAGGCGGTCAATCATCCATTTCAGTACGCGCATGTTGTCGCCGTAGCCGGGCCAGACGAACTTGCCATCATCACCCTTGCGGAACCAGTTCACGCAGTAGATCTTGGGCAGGGTGTGGCCGCCTTCTTCCAGTTTGTGTTCCATATCCAGCCAGTGCTGGAAGTAGTCGCTCATGTTGTAGCCGCAGAAAGGCAGCATGGCAAACGGATCGCGGCGCACCACGCCCATCTGGCCGACGGCGGCGGCGGTGGTCTCGGAGCCCATGGTGGCAGCCATGTAGACGCCTTCCATCCAGGTGCGGGCTTCGGTCACCAGGGGAACCGTGGTGGAGCGGCGGCCACCAAAGATGAAGGCGTCAATGGCCACGCCGTTGGGGTCGTTCCACTGGCTGTCCAGCGCCGGATTGTTGGTGGCCGTCACGGTGAAGCGCGCATTCGGGTGAGCCGCCTTGGCACCGGTTTCCTTGGCGATAGCAGGAGTCCAGTCCTTGCCTTGCCAGTCAATCAGGTGATCGGGGAATTTGCCGGTGTCCTTTTCCATACCTTCCCACCACACGTCACCATCGTCCGTCAAAGCCACGTTGGTGAAGATGACGTCCTTGTCCAGACTGGCCATGCAGTTGGGGTTGGTGTGGAAGTTGGTTCCGGGGGCCACGCCAAAGTAGCCTGCTTCGGGGTTGATGGCGTAGAGCTTGCCGTCCGCATGGGGTTTGATCCAGGCGATGTCGTCACCGATGGTGGTGACCTTCCAGCCTTCAAAACCAGCTGGGGGCACCAGCATCGAGAAGTTGGTCTTGCCGCAGGCACTTGGGAAGGCAGCAGCAACGTGGTATTTCTTGCCCTGGGGATTGGTGACTCCCAGGATGAGCATGTGTTCAGCCAACCAGCCCTGGTCGCGGCCCATGTTGGAGGCGATGCGCAGGGCAAAGCACTTCTTGCCCAGCAAGGCGTTGCCGCCGTATCCGGAACCATACGACCAGATTTCACGGGTCTCGGGGTAATGGACGATGTACTTGGTCTTGTTGCAAGGCCAATTCACGTCGGCCTGGCCGGCTTCCAGGGGAGCGCCAACCGTGTGCACGCACGGCACGAAGGCGCCATCGACACCCAGAACGTCGTACACGGCCTTGCCCATGCGGGTCATGATGCGCTGGTTCACCGCTACGTAGGCGCTGTCACTCAGTTCGATGCCGATGTGGGCGATGTGCGAGCCCAGAGGGCCCATGGAGAACGGCACCACGTACATGGTGCGACCCTTCATGCATCCGTCGAATAGTGCTTTCTGGCCGTCCTTGCCGGTTTGTAGCAGGGCGCGCATTTCGGCGGGCGCCATCCAGTTGTTGGTGGGGCCGGCGTTTTCCTTTTTCTCGCTGCAGATGTAGGTGCGGTCTTCCACGCGGGCCACGTCGCTGGGATCGGAGCAGGCCAGGAAACTGTTGGGGCGCTTGGCTGGGTTGAGCTTCTTGAACGTGCCGTTGTCGACCAATTGCTGGCACAGGCGCTGGTATTCCTCGTCGGAGCCATCACACCAGTAGATAGATTGGGGCTTGCACAGGGCGGCCATCTCGGCAACCCAGGCAATGAGGCGCGCATTTTTGACGTAGCTGGGGGCTTCCAGCGTGAGTCCTTGCATTACGGGTGAATTCATGAAAAAGCTCCTAAGTTTGAAAATCGCCTTTTCAAAAAAACTGTGGGAAGCTCTTTGAAAAGGGGACTCGCCAAGCGCACTTCGAGGGAAGTTCGTTTGGATGAGTCGTCGATTCTATGAACCGGTACCGGAGTTACCAAGTAATTACATCCAAAAGTAATGCAAAAAATGCATGACTTTATACTTCTATTGGGCGGGAATTTTGCGATGTGATTGCATGGCAGGACGAATGCAACTGTTTCCGAGTCAATGACCGACAGCAATGGTCTTGTAGCACCTTGGTGGCGCAGCTATGGCCTACGGGGATAGGTGCGCACGCAGAAAAGCCCTCGGGAGCCACGAGGGCCCGCGAAGGCTTTTCTGCAATCTTGAGCGGAAGGAGGGCGGAGGAACCCTGACGGGTCAGGCCATGGAGACGGCAATGAATGCCAGTAGGAAGATCAGTACGGCGCCAGCCAGAGGCAATATCACCGGGATCATGGGCACGACGCCTTCAACGGTGTCAGACGAAGTGGCTTCAGTATGGTGAGCGGACATGAGGGTGTCTTCCTTAAGAGTTCTTGACACGGATTCTATCTATTTCGCCAAAGAACCCAATAAGCCACTGCATTTGGTTACATGCGCATTTCATCATTTGTCAACCGTTTGGACGGTTGGCGCGTCAATACACGCAGGGGGATGCATGAGATATGCGACAAGCATCCGTGTTCATAGACTTTCACTGTATATATGCACAGAGATACGATTCAGGTTCCTGAAAAGGGCACCTACAAATGGCAATTGTTCAACTATTGGTCTGACGAATTTCGCCAGACCCATAACGATCACTCCGCCTACATCGCGCTGAATTTTGCAGGCGCTTTGGACACCTGCCGTACCAAGCTACAGGCGCTTATCCAGCATCACCGTCAACAAGCCGCAAAGGCCGCATCGTGCGAGCGCCACAACCGCGCCATTGCCCGCCTGCAAAACACCATGACTGGCGCAGCCATGTCCTTTGAGAACGGATTTAGGCAGCACTAGCCTGACCACAGTCAGGTGACACAGGCAATTGCCACCACGCGCAGTACTTCCTCGGCATAGGCCTCCAGCTTCTTGATGCCTATGCCGCTGATGCCTTGTAAATCATCCAAAGACTGAGGCGCCCGCTGGGCAATGGCCGCCAGCGTCGCGTCATGAAAAATCACATAGGCGGGCAAATTGTGCTGGCGTGCCACCTCGGCGCGCCACGCCTTCAGGGCCGAGTACCGTAGCAAGCCCTCGCTGTCCAGGGAAATGGGAGCCTTTACCACAGCACCCAGGCGTGCATTTCGCTTGGGCCGCTTGTCCTTCTCCGCAGCAGACTCCCGCAGGAGCACAGGCACTTCACCTCGCAGCACGGCGCGAGACTGTTCCGTGAGCTGCAATGTGTTGAAAGCCTGCCCGTCCACATGGATGGCGCCCATGGCAATCATCTGGCGCAGCACGCCGCGTAACTGCATTTCGCTGAAGCCTGCGCCAATCCCGAAAGTGCTCAGCGCTTCATGCCCATACTGGCTGGTCTTTTCAGTCGTCTTGCCGCGCACCACATCCATCACGTGACCGGCGCCAAAGCTCATGCCGCTCATTTGCTGGATGCGGTACACCGTGCTGAGCAACTTGCGTGCGGCATCTGTGCCGTCCCACACCGCTGGCGGGTGCAGGCAGTTATCGCAATTGCCACAGGGTTGGCTTTGTTCGCCAAAGTAACCTAACAGACGCATGCGTCGGCAATCGGTGGCTTCGGCCAATGCCAGCAGGGCATCCAGCTTGCCGCGCATGACCTGTTTGAAGTCTTCGCCAGCCGGGCTCTCGTCGATCATCCGCCGCTGGTTCACCACATCCTGCAGACCGTAGGCCATCCACGCGTTTGCGGGCAGGCCATCGCGTCCCGCGCGCCCGGTTTCCTGGTAGTAGCCCTCGATATTCTTGGGCATGTCCAGGTGGGCGACAAAGCGAACGTCGGGTTTGTCGATGCCCATGCCGAAGGCAATGGTGGCGACCATCACAATGCCTTCCTCGCGCAGAAAGCGATCTTGGTGGGTCTGGCGCGTCTTGTTGTCCAGGCCGGCATGGTAGGGCAAGGCATTGATGCCGGCTTCCACAAGCGTGTTTGCCATATCTTCCACCTTGCGGCGGGACTGGCAATACACAATGCCTGCGTCACCCGGATGCTCGCGCTCAATGAATCGCAGCAATTGCAAGGTGCTATCGCGCTTTTCCACAATGGTGTAGCGGATGTTGGGGCGGTCGAAGCTGCTCACGAAGGCGCGAGCGTCCTCGAGCTGGAGGCGCTCCACGATGTCTTCCCGCGTCAGCGCGTCGGCCGTAGCCGTCAGCGCCATGCGTGGCACTCCGGCAAAGCGCTCGTGCAGTACGGTCAGTGCACGGTATTCGGGCCTGAAGTCGTGTCCCCACTGGCTTACGCAATGAGCCTCGTCGATGGCGAACATACTTAGCAGCCCGCGCTCAAACAATGAATCCAGCAGTGCCAGAAAGCGTGGCGTGGTCAATCGCTCGGGCGCTGCGTACAGAAGCGTGATCTCGCCACGCAGCATGCGTTGCTCGATCTGGTAGGACTCGTCACCGCTCAAAGTCGAGTTGAGAAACGCCGCACTCACACCGGCTTCATGCAGTGCACCCACCTGGTCGTGCATGAGCGCAATCAGCGGTGAAACTACAATGGTGACACCGTGTCCCAGGCGTTGGCGCGCAATGGCGGGGATCTGGTAGCACAGGCTCTTGCCGCCCCCGGTGGGCATGAGAACCAGGGCGTCACGCCCGGCAACCATGTGTTCAACAATATCCTGCTGGGGACCGCGAAATTGTGCGTATCCGAAGACGTCGCGAAGTATCTGGTGGTGGGACAAAGCGATATGCGGGCGATAACGCCTTATGTGCCTTTGATAGGAGAAGCCGGCGTGCTGGAATGCGCCAGCTCCTCGCGCATGGCGGTAGCCAGACGGGCATAGAGCTTGAGTTGGCGGTTGGTGTCTCGCAGACGCTCGGCAATGCTGGCAGATACGCCCAACAACAGGCGCGCTGCAACCACGGGGTCATGCTGAATCATGGCTTTGATGGCGTCGCGGGTGAGAATGGCGCACCACAGATCCGTATTGGCCGTGCACGATGCGGAGCGTGGCTCGCTGTCGACCAAGCCAATTTCACCAATCAGACTTCCCGGGCCCATGACGCGGATGGTGACCGGTTCATTGTTGCTGATGGTCACGCGCTCCACCACCACCTCGCCCTCGATTAAAAGGGCCATGAAGCCACTGTCGCTGGCATCGCCTTCGCGTATGAACGTTGTGTTGGCGGGCACAAAGCGGGGCGTCATATATCCCACCACAACACGCGCCTCTTCGAGCGTGAGGCCAGTCATGGCCTCGGGAGCGGACAACAGTTGGGCTGCGAATTCGGCACCTGAGCCACCCAGTGCCACGGGTATCTGGTCTATGGTTTCTATATGGGTACTCATGGCATTTCGCGAGGCGTCCTCTCAAGTCTGGCAGCGATGGTAGCGCAGAAGGTGGGCCGCCGGGTCACCTGGAAGCGCACATGAAGATCGTGTCCAAAGACCATCGCTGAACTTCATGCCATCTGTTGGGCCACTTGCTGGCGGTATTGCAGAGCCTCGGCGGCGTGCAGCAGCTCAATCCTTTCGCTGCCGGCCAGATCTGCGATGGTGCGGGCGACTTTCAGGGTCCTGTGGATTCCTCGCGCGGACCAACCCAGCCGGGACGCGGCCGAGCGCAGGAATTGGACCGTGGGTTCGTCCGGACATGCGTGCGCATCGATTTCACCAGCCGTCAGCAGTTGATTGGTCTTGCCCTGGCGCACCAGCGCCCGCTCACGCGCAACCAGACAGCGCGCACGTATCTGCCCGGACGACTCACCGACCGGAGCACCCAGCAAGTCGGACGTGGGGATGCTGGGCACTTCCACATGCAAGTCAATGCGATCCAGCAGCGGCCCGCTCAGCCTGCCCTGGTACCGCTGAAGGTTTGCAAATTTACTGAACATAGAAGTTCAATCAAATCAATAGCTTATGGACCATCTTTGAACTTTGGCAACGTTGCGATATTCGCAGTTAGCGCACACAAGGCGCTTTCCGATCAAAGTTGTTGATTGATGGTCTGTGCGGACGGCAGGGAGTTCTGCAGCCAAGCCATGCTGGCATGGGCACATGCACGACCATCACATGGCAGTTGACCACTCTCGCTTCCCAAACTAAACCGAAGCGAAGCATAAAAGTACTACAAACGAACTTTATTTATCCTGAAAATTGATTTTTTAAACCGAATGGGTTTAAAATTTGCGCACGTCGCGGTAAGACGACCAAATACACCACCTAACTGCAAGGAGAGACGATGGCACTAACTGACTTCGGAAAGGCGGTCCGTACAGCGCGGATCGAAACCGATGCTACGTTGTCCCAAATGGCAGAGGCCATTGGGGCTACGCCCGCGTTCTTGAGCGCGATAGAAACAGGCCGTAAAAAAATTCCATCGGCTTGGATAGAGAAGATTGATGTTTTCTTCAAACACAAAGGCAAAGTGATCCCCAACCTCCAAGAGTTGGCCACAGTTGCCAATGGGGAAGTGAATGTCAGTGGTCTGCCTCCAGCACAACAAATGCTGGTTGCGGGTTTTGCACGTACTAGTCTGGACGCAGAGCAGCTCAAAGAGTTTGAACAGCTACTGCGTAATGCCATGAAGGATTAAATACCATGAGCGGCTTGCACAGTGGATTTCGAGTTTCACCTCAGTCAAAAGGCAAAATAAAAACCATTGCCCAAAATGCGCGAGCCGCTTTGAATATTCCCCCAGGGGCGCTCAACGCCGAACTTCTACTAGAGCGATTGCACACTTACGGCATCGTTGTAGATGTATTTGACAAGGCTTCTGCACCAGTCCCGTTAGAAGTGGAAGCCTGTTGGGTTCCGAGTAGCCGTACCTTATTTATTCGGGATACGGTCTATGAGGAAATTTGCAACTGTGAACCACGCGGACGGTTCACAGTTGCTCATGAACTAGGTCACATCCTTCTGGCGCATCAGGTTACGGTGAACCGCGAATCGGCCACGCCGAACATGAAGAGATATGAAAACTCTGAGTGGCAGGCCAACACGTTTGCGTCTGAATTCTTAATGCCGGAAGCGGAGATGCGCCAAAAGAATTTACGAACGGCTCAGGCCGTAGCGGCACATTTCAAAGCCTCATTGAAAGCGGCAGAAATACGTGTTCAAAACGTATGGGGAGACGTTTCATAAAAAAGTGAGCAGAAAGTTCCAGTTTCTGCCCACCTTGATACCGATTACGGGTGAGGTATCGGCTGCTTCATGGGAAGCGTTTGGATTCTACGCCAATCGCCGCAACGCAGCAATTCAACCCCTTGCAACCTTTTTGTAGGAGTCAGAAATGACTGTCAACGAAAACAATAGCGGCGGACGCTGGGTGTATGCCCGTTCCATTGTAAAAAATGGACGTGTTATCTACCCAAAGAATGCGCGATTCTTTCGGTTCTGGGTGAAGGATTAAATCCTTACGCCTGGAAAGCGGCGCCCGCTGAGTAGGCGGTGGCGACTGTTCAAAACAGTTGCATGAAAGCAGGTCCATCCAGACCTGCTTTTCACTGTTTGCATGATTCTGAACTACTTGAAGAATCGAACTCGGCTAGCAATCTGTTCGAGTAGCTTGGCATCTTTTGCCTCCTCTTCACGGACGCGCCGTGAGCGAAGACGTGCGGTGAAGCAAACGATGGAGGCAGACCCTTGAACATCAGGCGACTCTAGGGCTTGGGCATTCGGCTTACATTCGATTTCGAAGTTTAGCTCCAACTGCTTATCTGATGCTCGGGTCATAGAAGGCTCCGGGTTAATTTAAGGCAGTAATGAAACAACGAACAAGCTCTTGCACTCAGTAAATCGTCATTGTAAATCACGGATCGCAATGCCTTCAAGTGACGAAACTGCCTCCATCGTGACAGCAGTAACTGGGCGCGCAGTCTTCGTGCGCATCATTCCTGTAACACTGTCTTTGCGGTCGTTGCCCTCGAAGAACTTCAGAAAGCGGGACGGGGCAACGCCGTCGAAGGGAACGATGCGAACCTTCAAGGTGTTCGTTTCTTGCTCAGTTATCGCGTCTTCATGGAGCTTGGTTGCCAAGCTCTTGCGGTATGGCTCCAAGAAGTAGACCTCGCGCACACCTGCAGCAACGATGTGACGTGCACATGAATGGCACGGGTAGGTGGTGACAAATAGCTTGGACCCGCGGACCTTGGAGCCATGCTGTGCTCCCGCATTTAATAGAGCATGCATTTCAGCATGAACTGCACGCGAAAATTCAATCAGGCTGCGAAGCTGAGAGTCATGACGAATGAGTTTCACTGCTTCTTCAGACTTGTCTTTGTCCACAATGCCTTTAGCGATCATCTTGTCGATGACGGTCCGCGCGATCAAATCTTTCTCTTCATCGTTGAAGCACTTTCCGCCGTCCTTGTTGTAGCAACGATGATCGTCATCGGCTGTTGCACGCAGATCTTGAATTTCGTAGAGGCCCCCAAAAGCGCGGGGGACATCATTCCATCCCGTGGAGATCAGTTCACCGCTTGCGCTGGTCAGTGCCGCTCCCACCTGACGGGACAGACAAGCCGAGTTCATGGCGGCGGACGAAGCCGCGTACATAGCACGCTCCGCAACAGTTGGTGTGATGATTCTGGTGCCAAGCATCAAATCTAGGAACCGACGAACACGTGATATCAATTGCGAATCCGTCCCCGCATCAACCCTTAGAAAAAAATCTGAGTGCGGGAAGGTATCTTGGACTTGCTGCCCGTGGTCCTGCTCCTCACCGGAGTCACGATTGATCAGCGTATGGATTTCTTCCGGTTTAGAAATCTTTTTCTGAAGTCTGGCGATTCGCTGCTCGATAGGCGCATACACGCCGACGATGTGCAGCATGTCACCGTAAACGAAGCGAAGAAGTTCGAGTTCCTCTTCGTTTTTGATCGAATCAATGATATGACAGGTCCATTCGATCGGCGTAGGTATAACCACGTCACTCGGCTCATCAGCAAAAAGTTTGGGCTGGTGAGCGGCTTCGGCTTGCCCGTCATTTTGCTTCTGCCGCGTGAGCGAAATCCGTCGAATGGCGCGTTGCACCAAGATGGCACGTCCATGCTTTTCACGGAGATCATTTCCGGCTTTGATGAGTGCGGCAATGTCTGCTTCGGGGGACAGTTTAGCCATCTCCCGAATTTCCTCGCTGAGCCTGATGATGTCAACGTACTTGTAGCCATAATCCTGTCCGCCAAGCAAGTCTTTAAATATTTTGGCCACGTCGTGCAGCGGCGTACCTAACGGACCACACAACGCCACAACGATTTCAGGCGTGTGGGTTCCTTTAATGCGATCTTTTGCCGTTCTATCGTCTTGATCATTGGCGGCGCCCGCTTCGGGAACCGCCTTTAAAGCCGGGACTGTACTCATATCGCTACTCTCCCTTTTTATCATGTTTGGTCTTAATGCTACACGAAGTGGACGTCCGCACAAATGCATCAATTCCAGTAACTGGACCTTAATATGAAGAGGTGTGTGCAGAATGCAGATAGAGCCCCCATACAAAGGCGCAAACTTCTACCACCAATATTCCGAAGTAAGAGAAGAATAGAAAGTCAATAACTTCTACATCGTTGATACGGTATGAACGATCACTCAGAGCCTTAGGTCTTTTGCGCTGCGGTTAAGTGACTTCCCAAACTCAAAATACTCCTCGCTTCCATAAGATAGAAATGCACGAGACCATCTGTATAAGGGTTAACACCTACATCCGAAAGTTCTCGCGAGATATAAAGTGAATTCGAACGCGACAATGCCAATATATATTGGTGATTTCCTGAGTTGGACGGGTTGAGCGTTGCATCTCCACTTTTGTGCGGTAACTCAGGTGGAATTACGGGCGTGCAATCTTTCTAACCTCATTGGGAGAATCTATGGCTTTGTCAAATATGTCACTGGATGATGTTGAGAAAATTCTGGGACGGGCACTTATCGACACCTCATTCCGAACTCAGCTAACTACAGATCCAGTTGGAACACTAAAAACCTTAGGTTTTGGTGATGCATCGAATGATGCTGTAGCCTTCTTCAAGGCACTCGACGTTGGCTCATTTCCGACAGCAGCAGGCGAAGTCGAAGCTCGCCTCGGCGGCCGAAGTGTAATCGGATTGTGGCTTTAAGGTGACTTGACGATCTAGACAGGCTTGCCACATTTCGTGGGTTTTTCTGCTGGATCGGAGCCATATGCCTTGTTAAGGCCACTCAGGCATAGCTCCGAACGTAAGTTGTAAATACGTTCAAAGTTGATTCTATAACTTTGCAAGCCCGTCCAAGCATCTCGTAGACACATGCTAGGAGAACGCATGGAAGAAAAGAGATTTTCTATTCGGAATTTGGCACTGATTCCTTCGTGGGAATGTGACATTTCGTGTCATCACTGTGTATTCGAGTCCTCTCCTCGGGTCAAGGGCCGTTTAGATAAAGCGATTGCTGCTCAATTCGTGATAGATCTCGAATCGATCTCTACACTAAGTACAGTTACCATTTCTGGAGGAGAACCTTTTCTTGACGAACTCTATTTAAGACATATAGCTTCAATATGCCGAACTCTCTCACTCAAATTTAGAGTCATAACGAATGCTACATTCGGTGAATCTCTTGATGCGGCGGTTGCCGCTTTGCGCCCGTTAGTGGAAATAGGTCTCGATAGCGTCGGAATCAGTTGGGATAAGTTCCACAGCCAGTTTGTAAACGCAGATCGCATTGCAAATGTAATACGAGCATGTAGAAGGCTCAGCGTTCCTGTTCAAATGACATGCGTTGTCACAAAGGACTCCACCCTCTCTATGGCACTAGAAGCATTGGGTGATGAAGGGTATGAATTGCGTACGCTGCAGGTTAAGTGTTTACCTGTAGGCCGAGCTACAAAGAAGGTGCCTGCGACGAACCTTCTGCCACCCTCCGACTGGGAGCGTGGGCGCGCTTGCAGATCGGATTTCGACACCCTCAGCATAGTTCACGATGGCACCGTGTATCCCTGTTGTGCAGTTGGAGGGTTTACCGAAGGTATTGCATTGGGGACCTTCCCGAACGAGCCTTTAGATGTATTGCTGAAACGCCGCGACGGAGATTTGCACTGGGCAATTCTTGCCGCTAATGGACCTCAGTTTTATATGAAATTCGCCTCGAAGTTGGAACTCGCAGAAGTGGGTGCGCATTCTTCGCTGCATGACTGCGTGAATTGCAATCGCATATTCCAGTCCTCTTTGGGGGCAAAGGTCGTTGCCCGGGCTGCAGAGGAAATAGGCAGCCGCACCGCTGCGCTTGTCGCGGGACATCCGCAATGGCAAACGTAGCACTTGTGGCGATGCCAATGGCATCTCCACATCACCCGAATCTAGCCTTAGGTCTGCTAAAGGCAACGCTGCAAAGATGGTCGATTGAGTCACACGTACACAACTTCTACTTGGACTATGTCGAGAGTATTGGCTGCAATAAGTACGATGAGGCTTCCGACGATTCTCTATATAAGGCTATGCTTGGAGAGTGGATTTTTTCTGCCGAATTGTACGGACGCTCGGTTACGAAGGAAATCAATTATTTAAAAAACGTTTTGCAAGCAGAGTACCCGGACCGATGCAATCCTGCTCTTATACTTTCTTTTATGCATCTGAGGCGAGATTCGCCAGCATTCATTGAAAAGTGCTTTCTCGCTGTCGATTGGGCTCAATATCGGATAGTTGGATTCACGACTTCTTTTCAGCAGAACATGGCATCGATTGCCCTGGCAAGAAAGATCAAAAGCAAATTCCCATCGGTTGTAATTGTCTTTGGTGGCGCAAACTGCGACGGGGACATGGGAGTGGCTCTTTTGAAGTCTTATGAATTCATAGACGCTGTTTTTTCCGGGGAGGCCGAGCAATCGTTCTCTGAGTTCGTATGCGAATTGCTTGGAAGACCAATAGCCCGGAAACCTGTCATTGTTGAACTTGCGTGTGAATCGAAACAACTTACATTCACGTCCAGCGGCAGAACGTGGCCTGCACCAATTGTAGGGTCGCAGCCAGTCGATCTTGATACGTTGGTCTATCCAGATTTTTCAGACTTCTACGAACAGCGAACTCGCTTTCCCGAGCTACAGGCACGCTACCAAGCTGTGCCGTTATTTGAGTCGGCTCGAGGCTGCTGGTGGGGCGCGAAGAAACACTGTACCTTCTGCGGTCTCAATGGCTCGAGCATGGCGTTTCGCAGCAAGAACCAGAATCGAGCATTGGAAGAAATTGTTGCGCTTTCGCGGTCATACGGAAATGAAATGCTTGTCGTTGACAACATTTTAGACTTCAAGTACTTCCAACGCTTCATTCCTGACCTCGCCAAGCTTCACCCGAGACTTCTTTTGCACTACGAAACAAAGGTCAACTTGACACCGGATCGAGTGAAGGCACTTGCTGCTGCCGGCATAAGAAAAATCCAACCAGGTATTGAGTCGTTCAGTTCACGCATTTTGAAGCTGATGAGCAAGGGATGCACCATGCTGCAGAACGTTCAGACCTTAAAGCTGTCAGCGGAGGCTGGCATATATGTTGAATGGGGGTTCTTGTACGGTTTTCCAGGTGAGTCTTCCCTCGACTACGAGGAAATTGCATTGCTCATACCTAAGCTTTGTCACTTGCAGCCACCAGCTGGAATAACCAAAGTGCGAGCGGATCGGTTTAGTCCATATCACAGTCGGCCAGACTCCTTTGGTATAACGATTACACCGCTTGCTGCGTATCAATACATATATCCTTTCGACCAGAGCACGCTAGAAAGGCTTGCCTATCACTTTGACATCAATAGCACTGAGCTGGATGTTTGTGCGGACTATACATCTTCAACAATAGAGGCTATCCAAGCATGGAACCTGACTAGACATGAGCAAGAACTTTATATGATCGACGATGGCGCCGTAGTAGAGGTCATGGATACGCGGACTATTGCCCGGCGCAATATATCCATATTCAAAGGCATTCCGGCGTCCATACTTCGAAGTTGCTGTTCAATGCAACCTCTCCAGACGTTATGTACCAATTTAGAAATATCCAGAGAAGAATTGGAGTGCTGTCTGGACGGACTCTTGTCGGATTCCTTCGTTCTTTACGAAGATGACTGCGTACTGACTTTACCTTTGCGTCAGCCAGGATACAAGAGAGCACTCGAAAACCAGCAAATCCGTGAGCCACTGGAGCGCTCACACGCCTTTTCAAATGTCTTTGTGAGCTCGGTACGATGAGAAAGTGGTCCATTTTGATTTTTATGGCTGCCGATAACGACCTCGGTTCGGATTCATTTTCGGCACGAAATCTTCACGAGCTAGAACGCTACGGCTCCGACGACTCTATTGCACTGCTTGTTCAACTTGATCGAGCTGGTGGTGGGCCAAATGGCACAACACTCCGTGGCAGGATGGACCGAAATCCAACTTGGATTGCTGGCGGAAGTGACTGGATCTCAGCGCTCTCAGATATTGGAGAAACCGATACTGGTGATCCACGAACGCTTACAAATTTCATCATTTGGGGCGTAACCACCTACCCCGCTGACCAATATGCGCTCGTCATCTGGGGACATGGGACCGGATGGCGCGCAGACCAAATTGAGACGGCAGTAGGCAAAGCGGCAGGTGCGCAAGTTGAGCTGGCAGCCAGGTCAACAGGATTTGGTGAAATGTACAGATCCAGGACAGCTGGACTGCTTTTTCGAAGAACCATGGAAATTGCTGTCGAAACTTTTATTAAGGACAGACTTCTTCCAAGTTTGAATGTTGATGCACTGGCACACCCAATTGAATTCGTACCGCCCGCCATTGAGGTAGTAGCCGAACGCATTGGACGGCGTTCAACACATGCTAACGGCGGTAGCGTACTTAGCGAGACCTACAAAAGTGCTCTTGACTTTGTCATGTCAACATTGACCAATGAACTAAGTGATGATCAGATTCATGATCTTTTCTCCCGAGCAGTCGCGTACGACATGACCGATGCGTCGGCACTTGATTCCATCGAATTGAAGCGCGCACTTAGTGATGCACAACAGCGGATAGCAGAATCCGGCATACAGTACCAGTTGGATCTCATAGCATTTGATGCGTGTTTGATGGCCGGTTTAGAGACGGCCTATCAACTGAAGGACTACGTGAGAGTTGTGGTTGCTTCGGAGGAAGAGGAACCAAGAACCGGTTGGCGCTACGACCTCGTTGCCGAATCTTTTGCAAAGCAGATGGCAACCAATGCCGATCTTGAGTCACTTGCACAAGACTTAGTTGAGGACTATATAAAGGCGCAATCACTATATGTTATTCGCCTCGTCACAGGCTCGGCGATCCGCACAAATCAAGTAAATGCCTTAGTGGCATCAATGGAAGCTCTCGGCGCTACATTAATTTCTTTGCTTGACACGCATACGCGCGCAATACAAAAGGCAGAGAAAACGGCGACTAGATTTAGAGGAGATAAAGATTTCATCGATCTAGGTCATTTTCTAGCTATCCTTGAGGTCAACATTGACGAAGCAAACGCAACCACTACGATTGCTCAAACGTTAGCAGCCTATAAAGAACTTTTGATTTGCTCGCGATATGCCTTTCCTCAGGCCTCAGAAGTGCCAACGGGCCTTTCTGTATATTTTCCAGCCATGCCTCGTTACGATAAATCGTATGACACATTGGACATTAGTCAACACCTTACCCAATGGGTTAAGTTCGTGAAGTCCTATCATATGCTTTAGCCCCTTAGTTTCGTGAGGATGCCTTACTTCTTTTTCGAAGCACAAGACGTATCCGCATCGGTTTTTGATTGCAACTCTTGATTGCGTAGCTGCATTTTTTTGGAATACTACCGACTGATCGTTAAATTTTTGAAAGACCGCATTGTGCAAACTTAGGGAGGTAATTTATGAATGGGCAATTTTCTGGTAACCCTAAAACTGAATGGCTTTCAGAAGAAGGCGGCGATCGCAACATGAAGGTTTTAGAGGACTTTCTTTACACGGACCCAGAGGGTAAAGAGTGGAAAGCGTCCGCTGGTAGTGTTATCAATGGTGCAAGTATTCCTGCGGCGCTATGGTCGATGATTGGTTCTCCGTTCACAGGTGACTACCGTAGGGCGTCAGTTGTCCACGACGTTGCTTGCGGAGCAGTTGGAGTCATTCGAGAGGATGCTGACAAAATGTTCTATCACGCGTGTTTGGCTGGCGGTTGCGAGAAGAAACAGGCTCAGTTGCTGTACGCAGGCGTGAGGATTGGGGCGTGGTCTTCGCTCATTAAGCCTTGGAACTCAGTGACCTTGCTTCAACCTTCGGTTAGACGCCAAGGACTGACTCACGAGGTTGGGGCCACAAGCATCCAAAATACTTTTGAGGAGATTGCTTCAGAGTTGGAAAACCGAGGCGAACTGTCGTTTGAGCAACTCGAAGCGGTTGTGCACCGCCACCTTACAGCGAAAGCTCAGCAGATGCCATCGGGTATGCAGTAGCCATGAGAGGTGCCATGGAAAATATCGGTTCAGCTACGCGATCCAATTCAATCATTAACGCCTATTTGCAGCGAAGATCCAAAATACTAAACTCATACGGTCAATAACTTCCGAATTTGGAATTCAATGGAATCCATTGCAACACAAGCATTAATTCGAATTGGTACCCAAGCCGTTTTGTCGTTTTTGAAAGAACGACCTAAAGCCGTTACGGCACTTGTCGCCAATCTCGAGGAGCTCATTGCTCGAGACATTGCGGACGCCCTGACTTGGGCGTCGCGAATCCAGTCTTTGGGCATGTCTATGCCGCGTCCTGTGACAGGCACAACTATTACTCTTCGGATCTCTGAAGTGCCTCGTCGCTTTCGGGGGGGCCGATCTGTCGGGGACTTAGGTGAAGATGCATTGCTTGAGCCTTCACATAACACTCTGCTACTTGGTGATCCAGGGTCGGGCAAGACGACTACACTGAAGCGACTAGTACTGAGGTTAATCCTTGGCGAAATTAATTCTGAAGTTAGATCATTGCTAATGGTCTTCAGACTCCGAGAGTTGAAGCCAAATGAGTCTATTCTCGAGAAGATCGCCCGCGGAATGGGTCTCGCAGCAGTCTGGCGTAGCGAGCCAAACGATGAGACAGCTTGGAAGCATCAAGTGAAGCAGCCTCATGACCTATGGGTTGGTGACGAGCGCGCGAAATCAACGATTGCAGACTTTCTACGGGACTATTGCACGGTAATTGTGATTGATGGACTTGATGAGGCTCCATCGAATAGTGGTATTAGCCTTCGCAATGAACTAAATTGGCTTTCCCGAAATTGCCAATCAAGCCGGTTGATTGTTTCATGCAGGAGCGGTGACTATCGAGGGAATCTCGAGGGCTTTCGCGTCCTGGAAATGGCACCGCTTAACAAAGCTGAGGTGCGCGCGATAACATCAAATACATCGGTTGACGCTGAAGCGTTTCTGCAGGCGCTCCTATCGGCACCATATGCTGATTTGGCTGATCGCCCCTTATTCCTGGTTCAGTTGCTGCTAATTTTCGAACGCTACGGATATTTGCCCGAACAGCCAAGTGAAGTATATAAGCTGATCGTTTTCCTTGCACTCAGGGAATGGGATGCCGACAACGGAGTGATTAGAGGAAGTACCTATGCCGGTTTCTCGCCCGATCGAAAGCACAAATTCTTGTCTGCACTGGCATATGAAATAACGTTCAAGAATAAGCAGAAGCAGTTTGACAGTCGAGACCTACAACGCGTGTACACAATTATTCATGAACGTTTCGCGTTGCCTGCCTCTGAAGCTAGTGACGTAGTTCGTGAAGTTGAGTCGCATACGGGTCTAATTGTAAATGCCGGCGATGGTCGTTACGAATTCTCCCATCTCTCTCTGCAGGAATACTTGGCCGCAGAATACATTAGTAGGGAGACACACGCAATCCATCTCCGGTCATATCTAGACGATTATCCAGCTCCGGTCGCCATCGCAATTGCATTGGCCTCCGATTCAAGTCAAGCGTTCGCATCTCTGTTCTTAAGAGGCAAATCGCCACCCGTCGGTGCCTCCGAGAGTTTCCTTTATCGCCTGATATCTGAGTCACCTTCATTCGACACCTCTCCCGCTCTTGGGTTCGCGATGTTGCGGGTTTTCTCCATGTTTTCAGACATCAGCTCGCCTGTCCTCATTCGATTGCTTGGGCTTCATAATGTTCGAACTTCACTCTTAGCTTCATTTAAGATGCTGAGAGAGGTGGTCTACCCTGGTACTCCAGAAGGCAATCGTGATGTGAAGCTCAAGCGCACAACATCACTCGATGCATTTCACGGGTTACATACACCAGACTCATTCAGCTTTTCACCAGAAACCTATCGCTTAATTACGGCGTCAGTGGGAATTGCACCAGAACAAATTGCGCCTGACTCAGCCATCAAACCACATCGGCAGCGCAAAAAGCGCTATAGATAAGGGAAATCTCGGTTTCCGTGCAATTTCTCACGCTAACGGGTACGGACTACCCTTACGCTATTGACCCTATCGGGTTAACTGAAGGAAATCACATGAAGACGTTTGAAGCACCCTATCGAATCACGAAGGTATTTGACCGGCTAAAGGCTAAGACGCAGTTTTCACTTTAGTCTTCAGCACTTGTGCCGAGCCACCAGCAATACACCGCTGCGTTAAGCGGGTCACACAAAACCTGCTTGCCACCGGAAATACCCTGTCAATCAAGGATCGGCAAGCACTGTCACGTGTCTTGGCGCCAAAAGGCAGGGGCGCCAGTGGACCCTCAGCGGCCGTTCAGTTCATCGAATTGAAAGCCGCAAAGCCGACATCGGCCTGCCCGCTACTTGGCCGTCTTACGTGCCGCTCTTAACGCCGCCGTCCAGTGACAGGGGCCATGCGGCACAGTTTTGCGTCGGCGCAGCCGTCTTCGCACCAAGACGAGTGCTCACGGCAAGAGTCAAAGCTTCTCGATGAGAAAGTTGACACCCTTACCCGCCTCCGCTGCTTGCTTAAGCTTGTCCACCGTTGTATGCTCAATGCCCACTTGGGCCCCGCCGAAATCAACGGTCATACGGTACGAGGTACTCTTCTGGCTACGCCAGAAGTTGATGACATTGATCAGCGCGCTAATTGAGCTGACTGCCAAGCTAGCTATGGCAATCCCGATCACGAGATCGACCTTAACGCCAGGAACGGAAATAGTTGCGAGGTTGACGCTAACACCGTTTTCAGCAAGCATGCCTGAGAGTTCTCGTAGGTCTGCTGTGACTGTAGAGTCGAAATCACCACTAAGAGATATGCGAACGTTCATGTGTTACCCCCCTAAGATAAAGCAAGTGTCGAGCAAATGACGCGCAGAGCATTGTTCATTGCGAGCGCAAAAACCGGTCCGGAATTAAAGTCCGGCGTTGATGACTGCCGAAAGATACATGCGGTCTTGACGGATCCGCGCTTTGGAGGATATGACCCGGCTCTTTCGCCTCCGTTGCTCTTGGAGTGTGAAACCGAGGAAGATTTTATCTTCCAAATCACCAAGTTCTTCAAGACATCAGTCACTGCCGACCAGAGAATAGTCTATTTTACTGGCCACGGAAGGGTCTCTGCCGGGGAGTACGGCCTAGTGTTTAACGGCGGCGCAGACTTCATACCCTTTGCGGTCATCGTCAGCCTGCTGAAGGGCAAAGGCCCAGGCAAGACGATCTTCATTCTCGACACCTGCCACAGTGGTGCAGCTGATCTTAGTGGCATTAAGGGCGCACAGGAGCTCCCCATTGCGTCCACAGGTTCTTGCGTGTTCGCCTCTTCGAGAGACATCGAGTTCAGCCATGAACTCCCAGAGACGGGAAGCCTCTTCACGCACTATCTCTGCGAGTGCATCACCAGCGGCAATGGTGGGCAGCCAACCACCAGCGGACTGATCACAATCCCAGATGCCTCCGCATACGTTCGGCGGAAATTTGATGCCTTGAACTCGCATGATGGCCGTATACAGACTCCTCGCTATAGCATACGGCACGAAGAAGGCCTGCTCTGGATCGCTGTGAACCTCTCGGGAGCCGCCACTTCGCATAAGAAATCGGGGACAACCTCTCAGGGGGCTGACACACAACGACGTCCATGCACGGGTGCAACTGTGGCTGACTTAAATCAGGAACTCCTGATGAAGTATGCGAGGGACTATCTGGGGATGACTGCGCCCGGCGCGTTCGACGAAGTTGTCCGCAAGTTGGATCTGTTTTTTTCCGCCGAAGACGACCAACCAAATGAGGCCGCGATTCTTTGCTTTGGCTTGCGCCCAGAGAGGTTCTTTCCTAACGCTGCTTCAATGTTCTCTTCCGGCGACCGGACCTCAAGCAGCTTCATTCGCAAATCTATCGAAGGTCCGCTTGTAGACCAACTGCAGGAACTCGTTCACCTCACTCTAAGAAATCTTGCCCAGACGGCTTCGTTCAGAAGCACTGCCTTGCGCACTGATGAATCAGAAATTCCGGCGGACGTTATTCGTGAAGTGGTAGCAAACGCCATCGCCCATCGAGACTTCGCTTCCGATGGCCGTGTTCACGTCCATGTCGACGACGAATTCGTTGAGATCACGAATCCCGGCCGTTTCCCCAAGGGACATTCCTGGGAGGCTTTGCTGGAGCAACCAGGCCTCTCCCTTACACCCAATCGGCGGGTGGCGAATCATCTGCAGAGACTTGGCGGATACGAAGGAGTTGGTCGGGGGTTCTCAATCCTTCGACGGTATCGTGACGAGCGAGGGGAAGAGTCAGTACGTTTTTTTGAGAGCGGGGAGATCATTCGCTGTCGACTGCAGAGAACCCGTCCTTTAGTTCCTGCTGGCCCGGGAGAAGCCCAGGCTGAGACGGCTAATCTTCGACTTCAAAATTACGTTTCCGCTAGCTCACGCGCGTTTGCGCGGACTACAGGTCTGTTAGGGGGATCTATCGAAGGCGTCTTTGTCGCTCCGCAATTGGAGCGCGCTGACGGTAAGCGTGTCACTTATACAGATCTCATTGCGTCACTGGGGCAGCTTGGCAAGCATGTTTTGCTGACTGGAGCCCCAGGTTCTGGGAAGTCATGGCTCCTGCGGCGGGCCGCGATCGATCTGGCTGGGGAGTTGTCAAAGAGTGAAGCGCGGGAGCACACATCGGAAACTCGTAGCAGGAAGCACCCGACCCCGCTCAAGCCCATGTCAATGGTACCAATCTACATGCAATTACGCACGTTGAGAGTTGACTTGCCTATGACCTCTGCGATTGCCCAGGCATGTGGTTTGGAACACAGCCTACTGGAGTACGCGTTGAACACAAGTCACGCTGTCATCTTTTTCGACGGCCTTGACGAGGTGATGCCGCAAGAAAGGTCCACTCTTGTGGAGCGGATCGAAGCCCTAAAGCATGAATTCCCTGGCACCAGCACGGTTATCTCTACGCGACAACTTACCGCTGACCGGAGCTTGAGTGATGGGTTCGAAGCGCTAACGCTTTTGCCCTTCTCAGATCAGGAGATTGCAACCTACGTTAAACAGATTGGTAGTGGCTGGCATGAGGGCATGCTACCCAAGGACTTAGGAAGTCTTGACGCTGAGATATTTAGGTCTCCACTACTTCTCTCTTTGTTACCTAGTCTGCTGGACCGTGGAAGCGTGGAGCTTGATCAAGAGGACCTGCTTGATGTTTTGGTGGAGACATTATTTTTTCGGCATGACGCAGCAAAGGCAGGTTTCATTCGGAAGACGGTGTTGCCAGGTGATGACATGCGAAGGCTTGTCGAGTGCATTGCCTTAGTAATGGTGGTACAGAACATCGCCTCCGCGCCCAGGGAGGTGTTTTACGAGCATGTCAGGAGTGGACTTGAGTTGGCTGGTCTGAGAACGACACGTGATACACGATCGGATTCCTCGGAAATTGTGAGTGACCTAGTTCGTCTTGGACTCGTCGTAGAGCTATCGCAAGATGAATACGGTTTTCCACATCGAGTAATACATGAACACTTGGCGATCGCAGCAGCATCTCGTTTGCCCGCAAACCCATCACAGTTCGCGGGGCTACTCAATCGGGTTGCGAACCATGGACGCGACGATTCATTTTTAGCTAAATTGGCACTTGGTTGGATGCGGTCTACCACCCAAGGTGAAACGTTGCTGCAGGAATTGACGAGCCTCTCACGGACTTCCACAGAAGAAAGTCGTTCCACACTCCTGCAACTAGCGGAGGCACTAGCACCGGAGGTCACCGCCCGTCGGAATCGAGAGTTCGCCATCCTGGGTAGTCTAGGCAGCGGCGACAGCCTCGAGCCACCATAACGCTGACTTCGGTGCACGATGCTGGTCACTTCAACCAAGGTGTGTTTGAAGCACCGCGAAGCGGCTGTTGGCCAGTGCCCGCTCATGGTCGAGACCTGCGACTAACGAATCTATTCGGTCTACCAGAAAGTAGTCGTTGAATTCCGATCACTGGACTGTCATTATTGAGGAGCACATCTAGTGTGTCCATGCTCCGCACCTGCCAGCGCATTTGTATCAGCAACTGCAGGCATGAGAGCACGGCCACAACCCCGCCGTTTCGGGATGCTTCGCACCGCGACCAACGTTACATCATCCCGTGAAACAATCGCCAAACCGGCCAATACTGCCGCAGGCAGTGCTCCACCGGTGGCCTGGCACAAGTGGATTTGGTGCAAATTCAGAAGTTACCTATTTACAGGTTGATTGATTCGAGCGGCAGAAATTATGTTCTTATAGGCTCCTTCCTATAATGGCGCTCGTCTGAACAAGAAGTCGAACCCCGGCGGCCCAGTCGTCAACTCCGGCGCGGCGTAAAAGGTCTGCGAAGCGGGCGGCCAAACCATTTCCTTCACTGGGTATGCCAAAGCGAGTCAGAAAGTAGAGGCTGGGTTCCACCTGGTAACGGCAGAACCTCGGCCGAACGCCATTTGCATAGAGATCTCCCCATCGACAGAAAATTCGCGCCAATCGAATGTCGTGGGCGCATTTGGGTGAACAGTCGCTATCGTTACAGTCTGCATATTCCTGCCAAGTACGATTGAGCTTTAGGCCATCACTCAATGTCAACTCGCAAACCTTAGTGAAACTCAAACCAAGCCAAGTTGCAACCGCGATACAACATGCGTCGCGTACTGCACTGGCTTTTGCATCTCTAGCAGCGTGGGTCGCCTGAATATCAGCCTCCAGCATATTCATTATTGTGTAGACCATGTCTTGCGACAAAACCTTCAGACGTGCAGGCAACAGTACGTCCAAAGCCTTACCCTCTTTAACCCCCAGTTGACGCTTTAGTGCTATTTTTGAAATAGGCTTCGTCGAATTGGATAGGACGGCTTTTGCAGATTGAACCTCTTCCGGACTGATCTGGTAGCGCTTGCCACAGAGGTCCTCGTTGGACACAGAGTGAAGCCAATAAGGCAATGTGAACTCCATCACATTGAATTCACATGCAGTAATACCAGCCGACTTCATCAGCGCAACGAAGTTACTCGGCCAGTCGCAGGTCATCCAGGCGACCATACTTAGGAGACTATGCCGAACTGAAAGCGAATGTCGCGCGAAATCAATTCTTCGGGTTTTCGCAATTGACCGCAAAGTGGGACGGAATGTAGATGGTGCCTTAGACACAGCCAGCTGTGCTGCGTGACGAGGGGTGGAGAGTATAAGAAGCAGCGCACGGAGGCCCTCCCACCACAACTGCGGATCTACTACTTTCAGCGGGAGTTGTTCTTGTCGCACACTCAACGGAGCCATTTCAATCCATTTGGAGCGTGAAATGCGACAGCTTCTGAATTTGTGCTCAGCGTAGGGTGTGCCACAGGACTCGCATCGGCTCAGTGGCGCCATTCGCTGATGCGTCAGGACGATTGGTTCCTTGCATACTGGGCAATGGTCAATCAGTGTGTGGTGGTGCACCGGGCAGCGAACCGCTGTTGCCATGCGTCCAAATTGGCGCCAGTAAGGAATTTCGTCCTCACCAATGCAGGCGGAACAAATAGCGTGGCGGGCACCCTTGCGCTTTCCAGCTAAGGCAGTGCAATTTAGAACCCATGGATGTCCCGTTGGACTTTCCTCTACACCAAGGTATTGGAGAGTTGCTGCGAGGGTGAGGCTTGCCAGGTGTCGTTGCGGCAACAGCGTCAGATTGCTGAGAATGGCGACGGCAATCTGGGAATTCGACCCAAAGTCAATGTTCGAAAAACTCCGCAACCGATGCCCACTATTGCGAAACAAACCCGCTGCATCCATAAAGCCGTTGGACTGGGACAGTCGCCATACCCATGATGCAAGCGATTCGCGCTGAGCTGAATCCTCGCACCCTATTGGGTCGACACGAATGAGGAGTGACGAAATCCCCAAGGCGGCGTCTGACGGCACTGTCGGTTCATTCGATGCACCTGAAGTGGTAGCGCGCAACATCAATGTACTATTGACGACTGCCGTCGTGGGTGCTGTTCTGTCCATCCGAACAGGGGGAGCTGTGCATGAAGCGATTCGCAATTCAGCCATTTGTTGAGATGACCATTGTTCAAGCGCATGGCAACCCGCTGTCGCGGGTGGGAGTCTTTCACTTCCTGCGCGTCATCTAGAAGGTGCACCCGAGATGTCCACGCCTTCATAGTTTGAATTGCAAATTCCATCTGAGCGTTTTGTGCGGCGCTCACACCGTCAGCAACACAGAAGACCGTCGCACCTCGCTCCAACATGATGGCTGTCGCACCGCGTAAGAATCTTGCCTTCATTTCCACAGTCCCTGACATGCTCAGCAACCGTGCATCGAGCGCCTTGAAAACGCGAACAGTGTGGTCTGGTGACCAGTGACGTTTGAGCGGAGACCTTCGAACCCTCGGTACGACTATTTGAACTCGTTTGTATATTGGAGCGAAAAGAAACCTAATCAAACTTGAAAGCGGTCGGCGCTGCCGCTTCCGGTAGCGCGCACAGATAGGTCCCGTACGTATGGCCAGTTGCGCAAACGCATCCCGAATCCAAGGCGGATCAGTTAGCGCGAGGTACGGCGCTGGCTTATACATTGTTCCCTCACATGCCATTAGATCTACGAAATTGTGCGGCCAACTCGCCGTCAACCACTCCATAAATCGCAGAGCACTGTGCCTATGGCGGATGGGCCACTCGTCGAAACATTGCTTAGTGTTCAGGCTAATATCAATTAGTAACCGCTTGAATTCATTCGGAAGACTTCTCTGTGCTATCAAGCCTGCACGATGTGGATCCGCAATGTGACTTAGTATTTGGCGGATACCTCTCCACCATTGATTTTCCTCGCCTTGAGCAACGGGTAGCATGCTTGGTTGGTTGTTTCCGGCATGGCGTGCAAAGTCGGGCGCAGCATTGGTGACTTGGCAGGCCTCTATGGGCATATTCTTAAAGTGAAGATTGCAGCATTCACAGCGGTCAAGCGGCTGAATTCGCTTGCCGTGTATGACGAAATGCGCCTTGCAATGAGGACACGTCTCCAATAGCAGGATTTGGTGAATTTGGCAATCGGTGGTTGTCGATAGCCGCCAGGATTGCAACCAAAATGGCTCAACGGAGTTCAGGACACACAGCGGGCATACTACATGTCGCATCCAAGGCCTCATGACTTCAGTCTTTCCAGTTCTCAACATCCATTGACCTTTTGTATTGGTCGGCTTACCTTGGAATGCTAGTAGAGCTTGACTGAGCATGAGCTCCTCCACTTGTCGGAGCGGGAGATTTGTTACAGCCGCGATCAATTCAATATTTCTTCTTGACTTGAACAGTGCATCTGTCGACGCACCTGTACTGAGAGTCATATTCCCGGAGGCCCTGGAGAAAGTACTGTCAATGTCTTTGTAACCATTGGAACGGCAGAACCGAAATAGCCATGAACCCAGCGATTCGTTGAGCGGAGCAGGACTATCGGTAATGGTTTTTGGAACAACCGGGAAAAGCGGGACGCTTTTAGCAGTTGGATAAGAAGCATAGAGTTCATTCGTCATGCGCGATTCCTTATCACGCCGTCATTTGCTTCTTTAGAGTGGTTGTCGCCATCCAACGCCGTGGGTGAGTACGGCTCACCCGGTTCACACAAACGACGCATGGGGAAGGAACTACCGAATGGATTGAGTGTAGGTGGTGCACTCTCCCAAAAGTACTCCCTGAATATCCGTTCCAAAAGTGCCAAATCAACTGGAACTTCGCCCTTGTGTATGGCGACTCCAACTTGCGTTACGAAACGAGATACCCCTCGATGTATGCCATCGGTCGCGAAAAAAATGCGACATGCAATCTCTGGGCTAGACAACCAATTCGCGTTACCCTCGCATTGATCCAGCTCTGACAACGCGAAAATGAATCCACGCAGGTCCTCGAATCGCTCATTTAGGTCGAATGGATGCAATGTAAACGAGGCCATGACCCGAGAGCGCAGCTGCATGTTGCTATCAAAAATGACGTGAGCCCTTGATGCGCCGGCAAAAACGGTTGGCGTCTTCAAAGTTTCCAGCATCTCCTTTAGCGCGTCCCCAACGACTTCCCGTGTTCGGATTTGTCCACGATCAGCGAGGTGGTTGAGTTCATCCACCAGAAAGAGTTCAACTCTGCAGGCGTTGCATAGAACCCTCGCTCGGTGTCTAAGAGCTTCAACGGTGCCTACGGCCCCGTGTAAACCCAGACTTTCTAGGAATGCAATATAGATTCCCTTCACCGTTGGCGCTGAAGGAATGGTTAGTAATGCGACGGGTACGTGAGTACCGTCGGCGTCTCGGGTCGCGGGAAAAGCATCGCGATATTCCTTCAGGAGAAAAGTCTTTCCGAGTCCAGACTGACCGAGCAGGCGCAAATGCATCGGTCCGGTATTACTCTTGCCACTGTCATGGCATTCCTGGATGCGGGTCCACGCGTGCTGAAAATCTGGAATTTCAATTCTTGTTGGCATTGGCGTTCCCCTTCTCATAGAACACAGGTTTGTCAGGCTTTGATCCTTGCCGTACCACTTTAAATTTCGGAGGAGATGCGCCTTGGGAACTTACCGGCGGTGCTGCTCTGGCAACATTGGATTCTTGTAAAGTACTAGACCGTTCATTGTTTTTTCCCTTCGCCTTTGCCCGCGCCTTTGTGGTTGGTTTCTTCGGCTTTTCTGGAGCGCTTTCTGTGCTGGTCAATCCCAGAATCTTGAACGCACGTCGACGCTCCAACATGGTTTTTGCCTGCAACATTGGTCGATATATATCTTCAATTCGTTTGCGAGCCTGCGCGCGAGTTATTGCCGTGCCCACAGAGTTAGACTTGCGACGGACGGATTCAATTGCGGCGACCTGTTTGGCGCTTAAGTCCTTGGTGTTTGGATCTTGATTCAAGACTTCAAACCGGTGAAGCGTTACTGGATCTTGCACCCAGACGCGATCCATCCGGCTGGTGTTGTATCGAAGTTGGACTTTGGTCACTCCGCCTGGGGCAACGCGCCGACGCAACTGCTGCAAGGTCGAATTGTTGAAAATGCAGTTTTCCAACTCAATACCGATGTTAGACACGGTTCTGGTCGCGGACTCGCAGCAGATGACATCTAGTTCATCGATGTCCGCCGGAAGTCGCACCCTGTCCAGGGCGTAATGCTCTGTCCAAGCGTCAATTGCACTGGTCATATGCGTCCACCTTTGGGCATCGTCATGTAGACGTCGACGATCCAGATGTGCAATATGCGTTGCAAAGTTTCGAGATCGAGCACTGGGAGATTGGCATCCTCAACGTCCTTCCTGCGCTGAAGGTCAATACCAGTCGCACCTGGCAAGGAGTTCAAGAGGCTCTCATTCATTGTTCTGAAGAACCGCTCAACTCGGCCCTTGTACCATGGCTGTGAAACGGGGCAGTACTGCAACTCGATGCCAAGCTCAAAGCAAGCATCACGGAGGGAATTTGAATGAAATTCAACGCCGTTGTCCATTTTCAAAACCATGGGAATGCCATGGCACGGCCATTCGCCTTGCACTTCGGGAAAACGTTCTTTTAAATACGTTTTAGGAGTGATGGCATGCTTCAAGCAGTTGAGTACTGCTTGTGCAGAGGTGCCGGTGAAGTCGATGTCGAATCCCATCAGCGATCCGGTTGTGTATTCAATTACTGCTGTTACGCGTGGGCGTCCCAGTACCAATTGAGTTTTGGGGTCGATCACTAGGAGATCCAGCGAAGTATGGTCAATCTCCCAACATTCGTTGAATGAATAGATCTCTGACGACCTGTTCGTGCTGCGGAACATGCGCTCTGCAGCCTTTGCGCCATGTCGAGACGCGGCCACTTCAAATTTGTTTCTGATTAGAATGGCGCGTCTAAATGTGCTGTAGGACGGAATCCGTCTTCTGTTGAATGTAGGTGAGGTGTTGAACATCTCCATAAGTCGACGAACAAATTCCTCGTAGGAGGCCAGCACACTGTGACCTTCAGTAGTGAGATACATGTTGTCTATGACGGCGTTCATCATGTTGACTATTTCCTGCGGCATTCGCGATTTGTTTCTCCCGCCGCGTAAGTCAAAGCGCGGCATGACCGCCGTAGCATCGAACCCGCTCCGGTAGGCCCTGGCTTGCCAGCGTTTGAGACTGGAGAGGGAGGGGTTGCGCAGCCCTCCAATACGTTGCGTAACCTCGCTCAACAGATCCTGGAGTACTTGGCCGTCTTTCAGTGGAATTCCACTGTCTGCAAGGGCCCTCAGGTACTCGTAGCTGGCCTGGCCTGCACATTGAGCTTTGGGGCTCATGTCTGAGACTAATCGCCGCGTAACCTGACTGACGGTGGGTTTTCGTCCAAGCTGCCATGGTCTGGGCCGTGACGCTTTGAGGTTGCCTGCCGTGTAGTGCTTCAGCAATGTGTCAATTTCCAGTGTGCGCGTAGAGCCAGTATCGGAACGAAGCGTTAGCTGCTTGTTGTTGTCGATACTTTGAACTTCGTACTTCTGGCCGAATAGGACAATCGGTTGATTAGCGGAAAAGGAAATTTGCAGCATCAAAGTGCTCCTGAAAAGGTTGCAGCGCGGTACTTTCCGTAAGGCGCTGATGGGTATCGAAATAGGACATGCCGTGGGCCAACGCCGCAAGTGCATAGTCTTTGCCGACCAGGGCGGTCAACTCACCAAAGGTTGCCGGTTGAATTGCCGATATTTGGCGGCTTAGTTCAGCTTTCGCGCTCCCGGTTATGGGTATGCGGATCCCACGGACCAAGTCCCGAGAATTGAGCCGAATGGCCTCATCCGCGAGGTCAAAATCCGTGGCTACGAGAAACTCAATACCGACTTGTGCGAGCCGCAACCTGATGGCAGCGTGCTTGGCCAGGGTATCCGGCTCGTCGGCCTCCCATTGGGGTTTGCATTCGCCGCAAGCCATGCATCCCTGCATATCCACCAGCACAAAGTCCGGGGTGTAATCGAAAATGGTGCCCGTCCGCATGCAAAGAGGGAATAGGCATCGTGATAGGCTGGGTTGCTGCATCAGCGATCAGCCAAGATGCTTCCAAACGGTTAATTAAGGCAAGCTCAATAAGGGACTCCCAAGGCAACTCACAAGAGAATCGTCTTGACGGGAAGTTGCCACGCACGCGGCGGCCCTGTCGAGTGACTATGCGGCGTGGCCGCAAATTGGGGTCTAGGTCAAGTAAGTACGCGAGCCTTTTGACTATTGGTGAGGTCATACACAGTTCCATTGCATTTTTTAGGCAAAGCAAGACCATCGCGAAGAAAATTCGCTGAATGGCGAGGAGGGGGCTTGACTTTGCTCACCGCAAAGATGGATACTGTGATTGCTAAGTCTGGATATCCATCCTGTCTGGAAAACGCCGTCTTACCCTTGGGTAGCGCGGCGTTTTTTTATGGGCTGTTCATATTTGCCTTTCCTTTTGTGTTGGGGCACGTGGAGGGCGCTATCTGTAAGCGCGCTAGAAAGCTTGCAGTCTTTAAGATGCTGTGAGTACCTCGATGGTTACTATTTGAGCAGTGCGTCATCGCTCGCTCAGCTCTAACGAGGATTGCTTACTTGTTGACGTACCGGAGTCCTCGCTACTTTGCCCGCTAAAAGCGGACTCCATATAGGCCGCTATCTGCTCGGTTAATCCAAAGTAGCCCCGGCGCCCCTCCAATTCAGCCAATTTGAACGTAACGCGCCCACGCGCCTTTGCGGCCAATAGCGCCGCAACGCTTGGGTAGCGCAGCACTTTGCACATGTCCTTCGAATCCATGATCGGACCATAGGTGGCCAGCAACATTTCTCTTAGATTTACGCTCATTTTTGAGAGTTCGTAGGCAAATGCAATTGAAGTTGGTTTGAGGATTGAACCTCCTGTCGCGTGTAAATAGTAGTGGCAATGTAGAAGTGATGCAAGTTATAAATCACACTATCTGTTTGCAAATATCAGCAAATAAAGTAAACGTCTTCTAATTTCTGTATTGTTAATTTTTTAATTAACTTTTGCTGCAAAAGATATTGGGAATTCCTACTGCAAGGTACTCAGACATCATGCAAATGCTGACGATCTAAGCATGTGCCGGTACTGATTGGCCTATTGTCTTGTTCGCCCACCGAAAGCCTTTGGAGACGCCAGAAAGCAGCATACCTTCTAGGGCAGAAGTTCACTAGACATAGGCAGGCCATGGACGGGTTAATGAACTAGATTGTTGTCTTCAATTGCCCTGGATTGAGTTCGAGCCTGGTCTGCCCCAAGCCGATGCAATAGGAACAGCGCTGGTATGCGATACAACGAAAGTTGGCCGCGTAATTGCCGAGCCAATGGCTGCACGATACATTGCCAATGTCAGTAGCCTAAGAGATTAGTCTGACGACGTTTGTCTCGACTCATACTTCACGGGCTACTACGTGCACAACCAGTCGACTGCAGGCCTAGACTTGCGCTACAGTGACTTTTATGCCTAAGTTAACACCTTGGTTCAACGTCAAATCACAATCGCCAGTGCGCGAGGGTTGGTACGACTGTAAAGAGTGCAATGCCCGACATTACTTTAAGGACGGTCTTTGGTATCGGAACAAGAAGGCGCTAAAAGATGGGCCGATGTGGATCAACAAAATGCATTGGCGTGGCTTTGCGAGCCCATCTTTAAAAAGCCAATTGGCTGAATGCGGTCCCACTGTATCAAGTTCACAAGAAGATCAGGCTTGGCTGGATATGGTGCCTGTTGGCGGGGAGTTTGGAAGTCCTGACTACGAGAGATTGATGCAGGAAGACTTTGACAGACCGATCAGAGTCGGCATGGAGGATGTATTGGAAGGGAAGATGAAGCCCTGCAAGTTTGGCTATTTGCCAAAGACCTAATCAGCTCGATATGTGTTGGTGGCCTGACGTTATCGTGCCTGGAGGGCTTTCATGGAACCCATCGGGAGAATTCAATGACTGACTCTGAACTGCTGAAGGAAGTAACGCGGAACATGCGTGCGACCGAGCGCACTGAAGCGCCGCACCGAGATGAAGCCAAGCAATGGATTGAAACACACGATACACAAACTGGACGAATTTACTGGACGCGCCGCGATCTCTTTGAGGAATGGGCCCGATTGCAATTAAAAGTACGTGGTATTTGATAAGGCATATCCACAGGCTCCTAAGAATGCGACGCATCTTCTTCGACACCGAATTTACGGGCCTGACTGCAGATGCCAAGCTCATTTCCATTGGATTGGTTGATGAATCCGGGGAGCATACTTTCTATGCGGAACTTACGGACACATGGCAACATACAGACGTTGGAGAATTCGCCCTGGGTGAGGTGATTCCCAAACTGGAAGGTGGTGCCGCGCCCATGGCCATGTGCGCTCTGCAGGATCGGCTTGCGGCTTGGATACGGGTATTTGAATCACCTGTCATTCTCGCCACCGACTCGCTTCAATGGGACTGGCCATGGATCGAAACGATCTTGCAGCAGCATTGGCCAGAGAATCTTGTACGTGAGCCTTTGCTGCTCACAATGAATTACCTGAATGATTTCGATGCGTTTGAGAGTGCGGTTGAAGCCGCCTTTGCGAGTGGCCTACGTAGGCATCACGCACTAGACGACGCGTCGGCCAATCGTCAGGGGTGGATTGCAGCCGGTGGCGATACCATCGGCACATGCTCATTCACTTCGATTCCTTCCTCGACAAACACATCTTTGCACGTATGTGCGAAATCGACCAAGTCTTTCTGAATTCGAGTACCGAGACGAGGAGACATAGAGAACCCCACCACCTGAGCCAATAACGGGACCATTGAGCAACACGAGGACGCGCTATAAACAAGGTATGGAAAGCGTCCGATTGAACACCTATATCAGCGCAGTCAGCTTTGCGACGACGAAAGGGGAACGGAGGACTTATCTTCAGGTCGACAGCTTCGGGCCAAGAGCAGTCAGTCGCAAGGTCGACTTGCAGAGCGGCTAAATTCGAATTTTGATAAATAATCGCTGCTAGGTAATCCGAAGCCACAAATCGCAATACGGGAGATAAATATGGCAGAAGCTGAAAACAAAAGCGTTCCAGAAAAGGCGCTCACCTGTGGACTGATCATGCCGATCTCGGCGATCGATGGCCTAGGAGCTGATCATTGGACCGAAGTCAAGACAATCATTCAAGACGCTGTCGACTGCATTGATAGTCCGAAATTCGTAGCGCGACTAGTGAGCGACTCGGACGACGTTGGAGTCATTCATAAACGCATTGTCCAAGGCGTCTATAACGCCGACATCGTCATTTGCGACGTAAGTGCTCGAAACCCAAATGTGATGTTCGAACTGGGCATGCGGCTTGCTTTCGATAAGCCCACTGTCATCATCAAGGATGACAAGACGGATTACGCATTCGACACGAGTATCATTGAGCATATTCCTTATCCAAGGGATCTTCGGTTTTCAAAAGTTGTTGCCTTCAAGCGTCAATTGGCAGACAAACTTTTGGCGACATACAAGTTGGCTGCGACAGATACCAATCACTCGACATTCCTGAAGAATTTCGGCACCTTCAAAGTGGCTGCATTGGACCAAAAGGTGGGTTCCGGGGAGCAGGTGATGATGGAAATGCTGACCGATATCCAGCAAGAAGTCATAAGTCTCCGTCGGACGAACACGACTCGGTCCCGTCGCCCTAGCAGCCCGGACGAAGGCATCGTTCGAATCGTCGAAGAGCTAACAAGAATGAAGCAAGAGGATCCCGCGTTCGATTTCGAAGTAACGGCTGAGCTCACAAAGGCGCTTGAAAAGTCGCTGCCTGCCCCGTCATTCTTTGATGGCCCAAAGGAATTCAAGGAGTCGCTCGAGGTGGTATGTCGAACAATGAAGGGGGATTAAGCTGTTGGGCGACTGCTTTCTAGCCTCAACATCGCGGTTGCGAAGGACTGCTCTGGGTCGATTTCGGCTTGGGGCCAATGCAGTCATTGACCAATGTCAGCCTTGAAGCCGTGAGTTTGACGCTTCTTCGGATCGCTGACTGGTAGGTTGGGATTACCAGCCTGCAGCATGCCCGGGTGGTCGTTGAATCTTGGCGCAGGGAATACAACGAGGAAAGACCGAAGAAATCACTGAGTGGCCTGATGCCGACCGCCTATGCAAAAACATTGATTCAAAAACCAGTTAAATTAACCCCGGACTCCAAAGCCCAGTGCTACTGAAAATGGGGGGACGTCGGGCATCCTCGCACCGGATCAAATCGCAGCTTTGCACACTTCGTAGGCGCCGCTGCCAGAGAGCGCGATGTTAATACTGCATTCAACTCAGGATTCAAGTAGACGAACTCTTCAAGAATGGCTAGTCAGCCAGCCCAGCCGACTCCTACTGACTGAGGCATCCAACTTTCCTTGATGTTGAGCATTGGCGCCGTTTATCATCGAAAAAGAGCCTCGACACTTCTCTCTCTGCAATTCGCTTCCTAAGTCGAATTCCAGAGGTACACCATGGCAGAAGAGAAGCGCGCCCTACGGCGCAATGCAGGGCAATTCAACCGGCTTATCAAGATCACCCGCGCTACCAGTCGCTACGCCGACAGGGATGTTCTGGTGCTTATGCTGGGCCGCCACTGCGGCCTGCGCGTCACAGAGATTTCCAGAATCACCGTGGCTGACGTTATGCCGGCAACCGGCAAGCCATGTTCGCAGACGCACTTTCATGCGTTGCAGGCGATTAGTGAATGCCTTACAATTACAGCAACGTAAGGAAGTAAAGTGACTGAATCAACGATCACCGCAAAAGGGCAGACTACTGTTCCGGCAGACATCCGGCAGGCCATTGGGGGGGTGCCTGGCACGCGCTTGGTGTGGCATGTGCTTGCTGACGGCAGGCTTTTTGTCCGGGTTAAAAACAAGTCTGTACGAGACTTGAAGGGCCTGCTCACTCCAGCCAAGGGCAGGCGGGTTGCCGTTGAGGATATGCGTCCGTGACCGTCGCCGCATCGCTCGACACCAATATTCTGGTGCGTTATATCGTCAAGGACGATGATCGACAGTCGTCGGTTGTCGCAAAAATCTTTGAGCAGCATATCCGCAGGTCCGAATCCCTATGGGTTCCTGTCACCGTAATGCTGGAGCTGGAATGGGTTCTGCGCTCAAGGTACAAATTTCCAAAAGCAGATGTGATCCGCGCCATGTCTACATTGCTGGACACGTTCGAGCTGGAATTTGAATCGGAGGGAGCGATAGAGCAAGCACTATCCAGCTACGAGGACGGTAATGCCGACTACGCGGAGTATTTGCATCTGTCGCTGGCTCGCAAGGGTGATGCGCTGCCGTTCCTGACCTTTGACGCAAAGGCCTCAAAAGCTGCGGGTGCGAGGTTGCTGACATGACTCGAATGAACACCCCGTCACACCCAGGTGAAGCTGCATGACCAAAACTGAGTTTGACTTGATCGCCCGTTTGTTGCGCTCAAAAGAGCCCGTGATTGCCGGTGCCCGTATGGTTATTTTTGACAAAGTAGACAACGCTGATGCAGCCCGAGCAATTAGCGCTGCACCCCAAGCGGTTCACTACACTTCTCATCATGGTGGTTTGGAAGTTAGTGAGCCAACGCAACATAGTTCAATAAGTGAAGCGCTAGCGTACTGTGGAGAAAACATCCCTGCCGACTTTGCCCAATATGTAGAGGTGCAGTACGGCCTTGTGAGTTCCGGCACAACTGCTGTCGCTAGGTTGCGTAACGAATCTCTCCAGTCAGCTGCTAAGTTGGTGGCAATGGAGGCAGAAGTTGCACGAATGCATGTGCAACAAGTGGACGCTTCAAACTGATCGAGGAAACCATGATTTTCAACCAGCAAACTTACCTGCGGATAAAAGCCGCTTGCCAGGCAAAGCAGCCGGTCGATTTTGATGTCGAACGAAGTGCCACGGCTTTCTCTGAAAGCCAAGCACCCACACAGTGGACGGCATACCCACCAGCTCTATTGCCACCGGAAGGTTATGCGAACGTGTTCCTCCATGCGGGCAATGACGCAAGAGGCGCACTCACCAGATTGGAACTGGTCGTTCATCTGGACGGTGGGCGAATCCTTTATCAAGCAAATGGTGCGGAGTTTGTCTCACTCAGAGTTACATGGCCTGCGACGACCAAACAGTAGGAAATTGTGTTCTGTCCAAAGTGTAATAAATCGAATTTAGAGATGGCGTTGAAATGCCAACAGTGTGGCGCCGATCTCGTAGGGCAGAAAATTGACTCCAGAGCGGTCCTCGTGGTTGAGAGAGCGATGGATGCGAAGCGGGCTCGGAACATTGGATTTTGCGTTGGCGTTGCTCTTTTTTTGTTCTCAACAAAACTGTTCTATTGCCACTTTTTTTCGATGAAGTGGAGTCGCTTTTTGGTGCAGCGGTGTTTGGGGCCGTTGGTGCTGCATTCGGACACTGGATTGTTCGTCGGCACTACGATCGCAACTATTTGCTGTGAATGAGTAAGCCAACTGATAGAGGAAATCGAAATGGCAAGCATTAACTTGATTTTGGATACAACACACGAAACTCTCTTGGAAGATCTTGAACATCAAAGGCTGTTTGCGATCATAGAGGGCGACCCCGCCAGCGCCTTGCGGGCTGAGGGCGAGATCAAGCGCCTTCGTTTCAGCGGCAAACAATTCTCAGGTGCGTACACCAACAATTTTGGCATATACGAATATGCAGTTGACTACGCGACTTTGAAACCTGCAAGCGTTGTAATTGTGGTTTGGGCAGCGGAAGTTAATCACGCTGGAGAACGTTTTGCCCTCTCCAGCAGCATCGAACTGATTGGTTGTTCCGCAGGCGCAGCAAAATCCTTAATTGAAGAACAGATCAGGAATGAACTTGATGGTCGTGCCAAAGTGTCTGCGTTAGACAATCGGAACTGACTCACAGAATTCCAAGGAAAACATGAAGCTCCATACCCCAGTCGGACAATTTGACTTTGCTCCCGGTGTCGCGGGCAAACTCAGTGGAATATCACTCGTATGAAGTGGCTATCGAAGCTTATCAAACCTCTCGGTGGAGTGCCCGATACTGAGGAGTCATCGCCTGATCATGATGACTTAAGACTGGATTTCAAAAACAGCCTTCAAACGATTGGTGATTTGGATCATCAAGGGTTTGAGAATTCGTTTGACGCCGCGTACTTGGCCGCCAGTAAGGGCGATCTGCAGACCCTTACATCTGCCCTATCGGATAGTGGCGGTTTGTCAAAACCTAGGGCTGTCGAAGTGGCTAGGGCATTGAGCACAAGGGCAAAAGCATTGACTTCGCGCATCTCGCGGATGCAGCTTGGTTTCACGCAGGAAGTTTGGATGTATTCCAAAGCACCGTGCATGGTAAATCCGAAGCATCCAACAGAAGAGGAAGTCCGACGTGATTCGGCGCATCGCGCAGCGGACGGTAAGAAATATGATCTATCCAAAGGCCTCTTGGTTGACGGGGAATGGACCTGGCCAGGAACTGTAGCTGGATGTAAATGCGTTGCCAGGGGCGTTCTGCCATTTTGACGATGACCATACGTGCATTACACGCCAAGGAAGTGCCATGTTCAAGGTCGATTTGAAAACTATGACTCCCAACTCTGCCAATCCACGGGCACTCAAGACATTTGACATACGCGTCCACCGAAAAGGCGGCACGATCTCTATCGGTCAGGTGTCTGAAACAAATGAAGGGCTTGCCCGCCTAGCAGCTCTAACTCAAGAGCGCCGTGGCCAGGGGCTTGCGCAACGGGGTTAGCTTCGGTTCGACATGAGTTCCATGTGGTCCGGGCCATCGAGCCAGAGCAGGTGCTTCCTGAATACCTATGGGTTCTCTTGCGGTTGCAAGCTGTGCGGCTCGCTGCGGTGCGCTACTTCACCGGGTCAGCAGGGCAGCAGCGTGCACCCGCCGACTTCCTTGAAGGTTTGGTGATCCCCGTGCCCGACCCTGAGGCGCAGCGAATCATCGTGGCTGGCGTTCTGGAAAAGCGGGCTGTCGTTGCCTCGGAACGCAAGGCCATCGATGCCTTTCGCGAGGCGATGCTGCATGAGATTGAGCGCGACATCCTGACCGGGAAGCTGACGCCACCGAAGATCAAGGTCTGAGGACTTCCAAAAGGTGTGGGGCAACCGTCACTCATTTGGGCACAATTTCCCATACGGAAATAAGCAGTAACTGCGAAAAAACCAAATCGTCAACTGTGAACAAAACTCAAGAACTCTGAAAAACAACAACCGCGCAATTTGGTCCGGTGCGCAGCGGCAGCGCTGTGCCGTGCTGCCAAAATGTCCGCAGGGACAAGGATTCATGGCGGCAATCAACTGGAAACGGGCAGGAAATTCGGCGCGCCGCGCCGCCCTGGAGATGGTGATCGTGCCGGTTTCCAGGGGTTCGCGCAGAGCCTCCAGGGCGGTGCGGTTGAACTCCGGAAACTCATCCAGAAACAGAACGCCGTTGTGCGCCAGTGAAATTTCGCCGGGTCGTTGCGGCGAGCCACCCCCGACCAAGGCTACCGCGCTGGCCGTGTGGTGGGGTGTCCCGGTAGGGCGCATGGCCCATTGCTCCATGCGAAAGCGCCCGCTCAGAGACTGGATGGCCGCGCTTTGCAAGGCCTCTTCATGCGTCATGTCTGGCAACAGCCCGGCAAAACGCTGGGCCAACATGGACTTGCCCGAGCCCGGAGGACCTACCAGCAACACGCTATGTCCCCCTGCGGCGGCAATCTCCAGCGCGCGCCTGGCACTGGCGTGCCCTTTGACGTCGGCCAGGTCCGGGAGCGATGCGCTGGCAGACTGCACTATGGGCTCCACACGAAACCAGCCGTCCTCCGTGCAGAGACCCGGAGGAACTTCTACTTCTTGCCCGGCAGGCGCGAATTGACGCACCACATCCAGCAGGTGCCGGGCGCAATACACCTGCACCTGTGGCACGAGCGCCGCTTCTTGGGCGCTATCTTGGGGCAACACCAGCTTGGTGGCGCCAGTGTCCCCCACCAGCGTCAATGCCATGGCCAGCGCTCCTCTTACGGGCCGCAAGTCGCCGGACAGAGAGAGTTCGCCGGCAAACTCGTATCCGGACAGCCGGGCCCCGTCGACCTGTCCGCTGGCCGCCAGAATGCCCAAGGCGATGGGCAAATCCAGCCTTCCTGAATCCTTGGGCAAGTCTGCCGGGGCCAGATTGACGGTGATGCGCTTGTTGGAGGGGAACTCCAGGCCGGCATTCTGGATGGCACAGCGCACCCGTTCGCGCGCCTCCTTGACTTCCACATCCGCCAGGCCGACCAGCGTAAAGCTGGGCAGGCCATTGGCCAGATGCACTTCTACAGTGACCTTTGCCGCCTCCAGTCCCAGCAGGGCGCGGCTTTGCACCAAACATAAGCTCATTTGCGAGATTCCCAAAGAAGTGCGCATCCATTGGGTGCGCTTTTGTGTTGGCACCTAAATGGTGCGTTCTGATTATTTATACAGTGTTTGCAACGGATGAGGCGCCATTTGGTGCACACAAAAAGTGGGGGCATTGGTCCGAGCGGTTGGCACGGACTCTGCTTAGTGGGGTTATCTCCTGATCTTTTTTTGGAGAAGCCGGCTGATCCAGCCCGGTGTCTGCAACCCCTGTAAACAAGCTGAGGTGAACACATGAAACTCGTGACGGCCATCATTAAACCGTTCAAGCTCGATGAGGTGCGAGAAGCCTTGTCGAGTATTGGTGTGCAAGGCATTACTGTCACCGAAGTCAAGGGCTTCGGACGGCAAAAAGGCCACACAGAGCTCTATCGTGGTGCTGAATATGTCGTGGACTTCCTGCCCAAGGTGAAGATTGAGGCCGCCATCGATGACGCACTGGTGGAGCAAGTCATTGAAGCCATCGAAGGTGCGGCTCGCACCGGAAAGATCGGCGACGGCAAGATTTTTGTCTATGACGTTGAGCAAGCCGTGCGCATCCGTACCGGTGAGACAGGTAAAGAGGCCCTCTAAGGCGCTTCTGACAAATAAATAAAGGAACGAACCATGAAAAAACTGCTTGTATCCCTAGCCTTGGGGTTGGGCCTGCTGACGGCCGCCACGTTTGCCACAGCTCAAACTGCTGCTCCGGCCGCTGCCGAAGCCAAGGCTGAAGCTTCCGCTCCCGCTGCTGCAGCATCTGCTGAAGCTCCCGCCGCTGCAGCTGCACCGGCCGCTGACGCCTCGGCTCCGGCTGCTCCCGTTCCCAACAAGGGCGACACCTCCTGGATGATGGTCTCCACACTGCTGGTGATTCTGATGACGGTTCCCGGCCTGGCCCTGTTCTACGGCGGCCTGGTGCGCAGCAAGAACATGCTGTCCGTGCTGATGCAGGTCCTGGTGACGTTCTCGCTGATCGTCGTGCTGTGGTTCATCTACGGCTACAGCCTGGCATTCACGGAAGGCAACGCCTACATCGGTGGACTGGATCGCCTCTTCATGAAGGGCATCTGGGACAACGCTGCTGGCACCTTCGCGAACGCAGCGACCTTCAGCAAGGGCGTCTACATTCCCGAAATCGTGTACGCGGCCTTCCAGGCAACCTTCGCCGGTATCACCTGCTGCCTGATCGTCGGTTCCTTTGCCGAACGTATCAAGTTCTCTGCCGTGCTGGCCTTCATGGTCCTGTGGTTCACTTTCTCCTACGCTCCCATCGCCCACATGGTGTGGTTCTGGGCAGGTCCTGATGCCTACACCAGCAAGGAAGTGGTGGACAAGGTCAATGCCAGCGCCGGTATGGTGTGGCAATGGGGTGCTCTGGACTTCGCTGGCGGTACCGTTGTGCACATCAACGCTGCTGTGGCGGGTCTGGTGGGTGCCTACTTCATCGGCAAGCGCGTCGGTTACGGCAAAGAATCCATGGCTCCTCACAGCCTGACACTGACCATGGTGGGTGCTTCCCTGCTGTGGGTGGGTTGGTTCGGTTTCAATGCCGGCTCCGCTCTGGAAGCCAACGGTTTCGCCGCTCTGGCCTTCATCAACACCTTTGGTGCTACTGCCGCTGCCGTGCTGACTTGGTCTCTGGGTGAAGCACTGCACAAGGGCAAGGCTTCCATGCTGGGTGCTGCATCTGGTGCAGTTGCGGGTCTGGTTGCCATCACACCTGCTGCCGGCAACGTGGGCATCGGTGGTGCACTGATCATTGGTCTGCTGTCCGGTTTCGCCGGCCTGTGGGGCGTGACTGGTCTGAAGAAGCTGCTGGGCGCTGACGACACACTGGACGTGTTCGGCGTGCACGGTGTCTGCGGTATCCTGGGTGCGATTCTGACTGGCGTGTTCAACTCGCCCTCCCTGGGCGGCCCTGGCTACGTGGCCGACTGGGTTACTGCAACCGGCATCACCGCTGCTGACTACTCCATCAGCGCCCAGGTCTGGATCCAGACCAAGGCTGTGCTGACCACCATCGTCTGGTCCGGCGTCGTGTCTTTCGTGTCTTACTTCATTGTTGACAAGACCATCGGTCTGCGTGTCAGCGAAGAAGACGAACGCGAAGGTCTGGACGTCACTTCTCACGGCGAGTCTGCTTACGGCCGTTAAGCCCTGAGTCTCTCCTTGGCCGCCAGTTTGCTGGCGGATGCGCCCGGCGCAACTTTGGTAACCCCGAAGTTGCGCCGGGCTTCTTTTTGGGCGCTTGCGGAATGCACAATCTGCCATCCCTTGCCCAACGAGAATCCCGATGACAGAAACCGTCACCCTCCGCGCCTCGACCATGCGTTGTGAAATTGTTCCCGCATTGGGAGGCAGTCTTGCCGGCCTGTGGTTTGGGGAACATGAGGTGCTTAGACACCAACCGGCAGCGCAGATGCAATCAGGCTTGGACGGTGCGAGCTATCCCTTGGTCCCCTATTCGAACCGGGTGGGCTATCGCCAACTGCGTTGGGATGGGCATGACTATGTGCTGGCGCCCAACTTTCCACAGGAGTCCCACTGCATCCATGGCGTGGGCTGGATGCGGGCTTGGGACGCGGAGCGGATGAGCGCCAGCCAGGCGCGTTTGACGTACCACCACGTTGCCGATGACTACTGGCCATTTGCCTTTGAGGCGGAGCAGGTCTTTACGCTTGATGCCCATACCCTGGAGATGCACATCAGCATCACCAACCGCGCCGCAAAGGCCGCGCCGGCAGGGCTGGGCTGGCACCCTTACTTTGCCAAGAGTGCACAAACCCACGTTCGCTTTTCCAGCAACAGTCGCTGGGAAATGGGTGCTGACATGTTGCCTACGCATGCGCTCGCCCACAGCGGTCTGGATACGGATTGCGCCAACCTGATGGTGGACCACTGCTTTGAAGGATGGGCCGGAGCGCTGCAACTTCAGAGAGGGCCGTTGCGTGTAGAGGTCAGCTCGAACCTGTCGCGTCTGGTGGTCTACACCACGCCTGCGCGGGACAGTATTGCCATTGAACCCGTCAGCCACGTCAACAATGCGTTGTCCTTGGCGGAGCAAGGAGTGGCAACACTTGAAGCGCTGGGCATGCAGGTCCTGCAGCCCGGTCAGTCCATGCGCGCCACCATGCGCATCCGTGTGGAGGAGGTCGTATGAAAAAGCCCATCTGGAGCACCGTAGGCACCGACACGTATGCCTTGGCCGAATCCCCCTTTTGGCATCCGCAGGAGCAGCGGCTGTACTGGGTGGACATCAGCGGGAAGAAGCTCCTGCGCATGCACGCATCGCAGAGCGGCGTAGAGGCGTGGGACATGCCGTCCGAGCCCGGTTGCATAGCGCCTGCTGCAAAGGGTGGCCTGGTGGTCGCCCTGCGCGACGGCGTGTACCGTGCCCGAAGCTGGGGTGGGTCGCTGGAGCGCATTGTTCAACTTCCCTACGACACAAGCTGCATCCGAGCCAATGACGGGAAATGCGATGCGCTGGGACGATTCTGGATCGGCACCATCGACGAGCCCAAGGCGGGACGTGCTGCCGAACTGTTTTCACTGGATTGCCGCTCTGGAGCACCGCTGGTCACGCGCCAGGCCGGAGATGCGCTGACGGCCAACGGCCTGGCCTGGAGCCCCTCCAACCAGGTGCTGTACTGGGCCGATACCCCCAGCCACGTGGTGCATGCATGGGACTTTGACGTGCAGATCAATGCGCTCAGTGCGCACCGCACCCATCTGCAGTTTGCACCCAAGCCACAGGGCTGGACATTCGAAGACACCAGTTACCAGGGCCGCCCGGACGGCGCAGCCGTGGACGTACAAGGCAACTACTGGGTTGCCATGTACGAAGGCCGACGCGTCTGTCAGTTTGCCCCCGACGGCAGCTTGCTGCAGGAACTGGAAACACCGGCCCAATGTCCCACCATGCCCTGCTTTGGCGGACAGGATCTGCAGACGCTGTATGTCACCTCCGCGGGGCATGGCAGAAGCGCAGCAGAGCTGGTGCAGTTCCCTGCGTCAGGCGCCGTGTTTGCCACGCGCGTGGAGGTGCCGGGCCTGCCCGTCGACGCGTTTGCGGACTAATTTTCAAGGTATTGCATACAAAAAATTCACGCTTTGCGCCGCGTCCAGCACGTAACATCGCGGCCATGCCAAATTTGGAACACGCCCTGCGAACCCTGACGGATCGCATTCACGCAGCCCGATCGGACGGCACCGCTCTGCAGATCAGAGGCGGTGGCAGCAAGTCCTTTCAGGGAACCTCCCACGGGGACGTACTGGACACCCGGGGCCTCAACGGTGTGATCAACTACGAGCCGACCGAGCTGGTGGTCACCGTGGGCGTGGGAACACCCTTGCGCGAGCTGGAAGCACTGCTGGCCGAAAAAGGCCAATACCTGCCGTTTGAGCCTCCGCACTACGCCTGGTCCGGCGCGGCGCAGGCCACGGTGGGTGGCATGGTTGCCTGCGGTCTTTCCGGCCCTGCGCGGGCAAATGCCGGCAGCGTGCGCGACTATGTGCTCGGGCTTGAACTCATCAACGGTCTGGGGCAGCGGCTGACTTTTGGCGGTCAGGTCATGAAGAACGTGGCGGGGTATGACGTCTCCCGTTTGATGGCCGGTGCGCGCGGAACCCTGGGTCTGATTACCCAGGTCTCGCTCAAGGTATTGCCTTTCGCGCCGTCCGAGGCCACGCTGTACTTTGCTCTGGAGCAGGCCGTGGCGCTGGACCATCTGCAGCGCTGGGGGGCTGAGCCATTGCCGCTCAATGCCAGCTGTTGGGTCATGGACGATTCGGTAAAAGACGCAGCTCCGAGGCCGGGCTTGTACCTGCGGCTGCGTGGAGCCGCCGCGGCAGTGGATGCCGCGTGCAAACGCATGCTGGCTGAAGTGCCCGGTCAGCGTCTGGACAATGCACAGACCGCATCGGACTGGGAGCTGTGCCGCAACCAGCAACTGCCCTTCTTCACCGCAGCGCCAGAAGGCTGTGTACTGTGGCGCCTGAGCGTGCCGCAAACCGCGCCCGTGCTGGAGCTGCCGACACAGCCCTTGGTGGAGTGGCATGGCGGCTTGCGCTGGGTATGGGCGCCTCTTGCGGCGCGCTCCGGCATCGAAACCGCCGCACGTGCCGTAGGCGGTAGCGCCAGCGTATTCATGATTCCCGGTACGGACAGCGGTCAGGCACGTGCCGCCCTGATTTCTGATGACCGCGCGTTGCAAACCATCAGCCAACGCCTCAAATCCAGTTTTGACCCGCAGGGCATCTTCAATCCGGGACTCACCCTCCATGCAAACCAATCTCGCGCCTGAGTACCAGAACACCCCCGACGGGTTAGCGGCCGAGGCCATTCTGCGCAAGTGCGTGCACTGCGGCTTCTGCACGGCAACCTGTCCGACCTACCAACTGCTGGGTGACGAGCTTGACGGTCCGCGCGGACGCATCTACCTGATGAAGCAGGTGCTCGAAGGCGCCGCGCCCACCCGTGCCACCCAGATGCATCTGGACCGCTGCCTGACCTGCCGCAACTGCGAGAGCACCTGCCCCAGCGGTGTGGATTACGGGCATCTGGTGGACATTGGTCGCAAGCTGGTGGATGCCAAGGTGCCGCGCCCAGCAGCAGAAAAAGCCGTGCGTTGGGCGTTGAAGGAAGGTCTGCCATCTCCCCTGTTTGCACCGTCCATGCAACTCGGCCAGCTGCTGCGTCCGCTCTTGCCCGGCAGTCTGAAGAACAAGGTGCCGCCGCGCCAGTCAAGCGGCAGTTGGCCCAGCCGCAACCACGCGCGCAAGGTGTTGTTGCTCAAGGGTTGCGCCCAACCCACGATGAGCCCCAACATCGATGCCGCTACCGCGCGCGTGCTCGACGCGGCGGGAATCCAGAGCGTGGTGGTGGGCAAGTCCGGTTGCTGCGGTGCCGTCAAGTTCCACTTGAATGACCAGGACGGCGGCATGGACCAGATGCGCGCCAACATCGACGCCTGGTGGCCGCTGATTGCGCCCGATACCCAAAGCGGCGTGGAGGCGCTGGTAATGAATGCTTCCGGCTGCGGTGTGACCGTCAAGGAATACGGACACATTCTGCGCAACGACCCGGTCTACGCGGCAAAGGCCGCACGGGTCAGCGAACTGACGCGGGACCTGAGCGAACTCCTGCCCGATCTGGTTCCTGCACTGCGCGGCAAGCTCAAGGGTACGCCCCGCAGTCCACTGGTGTTTCATCCCCCTTGCACTTTGCAGCACGGGCAGCAGCTGCGCGGTGGCGTGGAGCAGCACCTGCAGGAGCTGGGTTTTGCCGTGCGGCTGGCCAGCAACGAATCCCATCTGTGCTGCGGTTCAGCAGGGACCTATTCGGTGCTCAACCCGGACATCGCCTACCAGTTGCGTGACCGCAAGTTGCAGAACCTGCAACCGACTTCGGCCGAGACCATCATCAGCGCCAACATCGGTTGCATCACCCATTTGCAAAGCGGGACAAACACTGCGGTGCGGCACTGGATTGAGGTACTGGACGACGCTCTGCATTAGGCAAAAACGGGCGATAACGCCCATAATGCGGCCTACGCTTTTCCAGAGTTGCAGGCGTGCGCTCGCATAAACCATCAGGGTGTTCCATGAGCAAGTTCGAAGAGATCGATGATCCCCGTCGCGCGTGGCTGATCCGTGCCTTGTCTACCGGCATGCTGGCCGCGGGTTGGGATGCAGTGCGGGCACAAAGCATTCTGGGCAGCAAGCCCGCCAAGTTACCTGAAGGGCAATCTGTTTTCTCCACCAGCGGCGACGTGCAGGTCAACAACAAACCTGCTGACAAGAGCACACTCATCAAACCCGGCGATACGGTTCAGACCGGCCCCAACAGCCAGGTGGTATTTGCCGTCGGCACGCACGCCATGATTCTGCGTGGCGGCAGCACGCTGACGATTCAGCAGGCTTCTCTGGCACAGGACTCCAAGCTGTCCTCGGTTATTGCAGGACTGCAGTTGCTCACGGGAAAGCTGCTTTCGGTGTCCCGCAACTCCCCCATGACCGTGAAGACCAGCACCGCTACGGTGGGGATTCGCGGTACCGGTTTTTACATCGAAGCAGACCCTGCACAGACCTATTTCTGCACGTGCTACGGCATGACCCAGGTGCAGGCAACCGACGATCCAGAGAGCCATGAGACTGTGGCTGCGAGCCACCACGACCGGCCTCTCTACATCGTCAAGGATGGCGGTGCCGGACGCAATATCCGCAACGCGCCCTTTGTGAACCACACCGACCAGGAGCTCGCGCTCATCGAGGCCATCGTCGGACGCACCACGCCTTTCGTGTTTGGCAAAGACGCATACAGCGGCCCGCGCAAAACCTATTGATCCCCCACGTGCGCCTGCCCTGGCAGACGCACACCTCAAGCGCTTCAGTTTTCCGGCGCGCCGCGCAGAATCCAGGCAACGAGCTTGTCGTAATCCACGCGGGCTGAATTACCCAGTGCCTTGCTGGTATCAAATCCAGTGAGCTGACCGCCATTGTGGTGGTGGCCAGATGGTTTGCGCAGCAGGGGGCTGGCGATCAGATCTGTGAAGTTGATCCGGGAGCGCACTTCTGTGTAGAGCCAGTTCCGGTTGGTGGCATCGGTGCCTGCAACAACCCCCGTGCCGGCGCGGTCGTAGTCGTTGTAGAAGACGGACGGTTTCGGGGCTGTTGCCGTGTTGACGTGGCAGGCGAGGCTGCAGCCACCACCTCCGTTTTGCAGGATGTCGCGGATCTGATTGGCGGGTGTTGCATTGTTGAACGACACCGCCTGCGGGTCCCAGGTAAGCGTAGAGTCCACCGCGATGGTCAGCGTCTTGGGGGCGCTGACGGTGCTGCCATTGCCCGTCACCAGCTGCAGCGTGTAACTGCCGTTGCCGCCCGCTGCCGTGAACGTGGGCGTTGCGGTGTTGGCATTGGTCAGGGTGGCGTTGCCTGTGAGAACGCTCCACTGGTAGGTGCTCGAGTACAGACTCATGGCAGCCGAGAGCGTGGTCGTGTTGCTCTTGATGATCCGGTCCGGTCCGGGGTCTGCCACCGGTCGTCCCGGCTGCGCATTGGCATCTGCAAAGCCCTTGCCGGCTAGGTAAGTTGCCATGGCGCCAAACATCGACGGCGTGGTCCAGTACTTGTCGTACACCAGTTTGGCCAACGGCATGTTGCCGCGGTCGATCACATGGGTCTTGATGCGATCGGAATAGCCGTCGAATTTGGTGAAGGACTCGAAATCGATATCCGACTGATTGCCATTGCCGCGCATGCTGTGGCACACACGGCAGGCGTTGGTCACAGTGTCTGCGTACAGACTGCTCTGGCCGGTGCTGCCCCAGTCACCAGGCAGATAGGTGTCAGAGGTTTCGGCAATGGCATTGGGCAGGTCATTGCCGCCATACATGTGCTTGATATGTGCCGCTGCGGTGCCCTGGTATTCGTTGACATTGGCTGCACGGCGGCAGCTGTCGAAGGCGCCCGCGGTCTCGGAGGCCGGCTTGGCGTAGGTGCACAGCACCATCTTGTTGAGCTCCTTGATGTTGCTCTCCAGCGCCGCGCGGGTAAAGCCGCTGATGCTGGAGAAATCAAACGATGCCGGCTCGAATGCATGGGTCTGCCCGCCAACATCGCCTCGTGCGCCCGACTGGGAGTACGTCAGCTTGGGGAACAACCCTGATGGAGTCAGCGCATCTCCGCGACCGCCGTGGCAGGTGATGCAGATGGTTGGCATGGCTTTGTTGCCGCGCCCGTCCAGGTTGGCCGCAAGCAGCCGTGCTCCAGAGATCGGGTCGAAGGTGTAGAACTTCACAAAGTTGACCGTGCCACCTGGGCCTGGGCTGAATTCGATGCCGTTGGTGCCGATGTGCCAGCGCGATTCGGCGTTGACGGCGGCTTCCACGTTAAACGGGGTGTAGGGTCCGTAGCCACCGACCAGATAGTTTTCCACCACAAAGGCGATGGTGCCGTCCGCGTTCATGCGGCCCGTCATCTTGCGGCCATAGCCCAGATCCCGCTGGTCGCCGATGACGATGCTGATCTCGTTGCCGCCTGTGCCAAAACCATTGGTAGCCTTGAAGCCTGCCAGAGTGGCGCGCGCGTTGGTCGGGTCTATCGCCTGGTAATAGGCCGTGGCGTAGGCGGTGGAGTCCACCTGCAGCGAGCCATCCGTCTGCACCTGCGGATTGGGAAACAGCAGAAAGCTGTTGGGCCCGGCAGGTCCGGCCTGGCTGGCAGGGCTGCTGGATGCGGCAGCGCCGCTGTCACCCGTGCCTCCGCCACAGGCAGAGAGCAGCAAGCTGGCCCCAAGCAACAGCGTAGTGAAAGCGGGAAGCGCAAATCGTTTGTGCATCATGACCTCAGAAGCGCATCAGGTAGGTGGCGGACAGTTGGTTGCTGATGTAGCTGCTCGGCGACGTCGCCCAGGCAGGTCGCAGCTCCGGAGTGGACTGCACATAGCGCCACGAGAAGTCCAGTGAATCGCGTGCACCCAGCCCGACGTTGTAGCCCAGCGTGAACAGTGCGGTCGTGCCCTTGAGCCGGTAGCTGAAGAATTCTCCGTTGGGGTAGGCGTCGTCCTGTACCCGCGCCTGGGCGATCGTGATGTTCTCCAGCGATCGGTGACCGGTGGAAACGATGTCGCCATCGCGGTATTCGCCGGTCAGGTACAGGGTGGCTCCTTTGCCCAGCGAATAGTCCACATTCATGCGCAAAGATGTGTCCTGGGTCTCAAACACCGAGTCGTTGGCCTGGCGCGTGTTGTACATGAGCGCACTGAACAGCGTGATGCGGTCCGTCAGGGGTTGCAGCCAGGTGCCACCAACGGAGCTGCGTATGCCGTCACGCAGGCTGGACTGGTAGTCCTCTCCCGTGACCTTGCCCACCAGACCCCAGGTGGGGGCATCGAAATCTGCCGATCCGCGGTATTGCAGCGTGGCCTCTGCGCCCAGCGCGAAGCGGCTCAAGCCGTTGAAGTTCTGGAAGCGTTCGCCGGTGGCCACACCGGTCAGCAGGAAGCGGGTATTTCCTGTCAGCTGGTACTCCAGCGTGCGGCTCACGTTCACCGTGTAGACCATGTCGGAGCGGATGTCGCTGCCCAACTTGGCGCGGGTGATGTTGTCATCCCAGGTGGCGCTGGAGTCCACGGTGATCTCGTTTTCGTCATCCGTTATTTCTTCGTCGCCCGTGAGCAGATTGCGCAGGCCCTTGGCCCCCAGTTCCTTGGTCAGCCGCATGCGCAATGCGTAGCTGGACTCCGAGCTGGACACCCGGCTGAGCTGGTAGTCCAGACCAAAGGACCAGCCGTCGCGGAACAAGAACTCGCTGCCCAGGCCCAGCACCATGGCGCTGCGCCGGCTGTCGGTCGGAGCGATGGAGTAGCGTGTGCCACCGATCTGGTCGGCGTAGGAGATGACCGCATCACTGCCGTCCATCAGGTCCTGACGCCATTCCACGCGGGCGCGCGGCACGGCCCAGCCGAAGGACGTGGAGTGAACCGCTTCGCCTCGCAGACCCAGCACGGCCTGCGAGCTGTTGTTGGTCTGTTCAAAGTAGTGCAGGGCATAGTTGCCGGCGCCGGTTTCCGAGACCTCATCAAGCCTGTCCTGCGAGAAGTCCAGCCGCACATAAGGTGAAATCATGCGGCCGTTGTTGCGGTACTCCAGGCCGGTGCCTATGGAGCCGAAGATCTGCAGCCCCTTGCGGTTGCTCAGCGCAAAATCCGCCATGGGGTCCACCCAGCGCCGCATGTCGTAGTCAATCGTTCCCACCCCCAGCATGCCCTCGACAAAGGCGTTTTCGCCAAAGAGGTAGCTGCCGTACGCTGCCACGGAATAGCCCTGTGACTGGTTGCGTGAGCCATCCGTGCCGATGTAGGCCACGTCGCGCGCCAGGCCCACTCCCATGCCCCAGGTGAATGCATCGCTGACCGGAATATCCACACCGACGCTGATCCCGTTGGAGCTGTACTCGGTCGCGCTCACCGCGCCGTTGGCATCCCGCGAGCCAAAGCTGACCACGCCTTCCACCCACACCGAAGTACCTGGCAAGGTCGCCCCTGATTGGCCGTCACTGCCAAACGCCGATTTGAGTGCGCCCAGATCCAGGGTGCGGTTCTGGTTGAGGTTGTACAGAAGGCCGATCAACGGCGCATTGGGAACACCCAGCTGGTTCATTGCCATGGAGACGCCCGACTCCACCGGCAAGGATGCAGTGGGGTTGGTTCCGGTAGGCAACTGGGTGGCGTTGCCGACTTGCATTCCGGGTGCGGATGCCTGGGGCATGCCAGCGGAGAGCATATTGGTCAGGGCCGCATTGCCAAAGTTGCCATTGCCCGTTGCTGTCGTATTCCAGGCACTATCAGAGCCCGGGTTGTTCACCACCTGTGCGCCTGCTGGCGTCAACCCCCCGAGTCCGCTGCGCTGGCCGCCCGGTCCTCCCGGGCGCCGCAGGCTTTCCATGTGGCGCCCGAAGTTGGAAACCTGTGCCTGCGAGAAACGCAATGCGGTTTGCGTCTGGTTGGCTACCAGCCCGGTGACGGCTGCGTTCTGTGTGGGATCGGGGCGGCCGGTGACGGTGATGGACACGGTACCCGCCGATGCCTTGAGCGCGCCAAACGACGCAACCACCATCATGGAGTCGGTACCGAAGTAATCCTTTGCCGGGGTGTAGGTGAGCTTGGTTCCACTCAGTTGGGTGCTGCCATGCCCAGGCGCGACCGAGACGGTAAAACCGGTGGGCGACAGGCCATTGAACATGCAGGCACTCAGGTCCAATGTTTGCGCAGTGTTGAGAGGCGTGGTCAGCGTGCAACCGGTTGGCGCAGGCGACCCGACCGCGAAGTTCAGAGTGATGGGTGCGCTGGGTCCTATCAGGTTGGTCGCCGTGAAGGTATAGGCCGTGCTTGCCATCGGCGCGGTCGGCAAAATCGTGATGAGCCCGGTGGCGGTGTTCAGGCTGAAGCCTGCGGGCAGGGCCGGCGTCACCGAAAAGGTGGCAGGCAGGTTGGTTGCCACCAATTGGACCGTGGTGGTCGTGTTGATGGTGAACACGGTTGAAGCCCCATTGGCCGGGCTGGTGATGGTGGACACGGCATTCGGGTTGATGGTGAATACGACCGTTTTGGAGCCCGTCAGATTGCCGGTGTTGATTGCCGAAACCGTGACGCTATAAATGCCGCTGACCGTGGGTGCGCCAGAAATGGCCCCGGTGCTGCTGTTGACCGACAGCCCGGGTGGCAGGCCGGATGCCGAGTACGGCGTGGTGGTCAACGGACCATTGGCGCCGGATGTGGCAATCGTGTACTGGGTCGCGGAGGGTCCTACCACTCCCGTTGCAGTGCCCGGGCTGGATATGACCGGGGCCTGGTCGGCATTGACCCGCACACTGACGGTCTTGGCCGTTCCCAAGGCGCCATTCGTGGCGTTCAGCGAGAGTGTGAAATCACCACTCACGGTGGGCGTGCCCGTCACCAGCCCTGTCGAGTCCACCGACAGACCGCTGACCCCTGAAACGTAGTACTGGCTGACCAGTTGCGGATTGGTGGCAAGGATGTGGAACGCCGTGATCGCCGTTCCCACTGTTCCCAGCACGGTGGGATTGTTTTGTGCGAGGTCGGTCGTGATGACCGGGGCACTGGCCTGGGCCACCGTGATGGTGAGCGTCTGCGACAGTGATCCGGAGGTCAGCGTCACCGGATAGCTGCCTGCAGTGAGCGGGCCGGATGTGCTGGTCAGTCGCTTATTGGCCGAGTCGTACGTCACTCCAGGCGGCAACGTGCCGCTGAGCGATATGGCGGCTGACGGATAGACGGCGACGTTGAACGGGAGGTTGGTCGTGGCGCCCTGCGAGAGCGACAGGCTGGAAGCGTTGGTGAAACCCTGGATGGTCACCGAAATCGTGGTGCTGAGCGTCTTGACGCTTTCATCCACGGCACTGGGCAGCGTCACAGTGACGGTTACGGTGGCAGCACCGGAAGAGGTGGGTGTGGTCGGTGTGCCCACAATCTTCCCGCCGGTTGTCATGCTCAATCCCGCAGGAAGGCCTGACGCGGCGAACGTGGCAGACGAGTCGTTGGAAGTGAAGGTCGCCAATGGAGAGCCGGAGGTATACGCGACGCCTGCATCCCCGGTTGCCGAGCTGGGCGCTGAAGTGAAACCGTAGACCGTAACGCCAATGGTGTGTGTATTGGACGTGCCCTTGGGATTGGTGGCCGTGACGCTAATGGAGTCCGAGCCGGTGTAATTGGCATTGGATGTATAGCCGATGTTGTATTGCATGGCCAGCGATCCCGCGGCCTGCGAGGGTGTGGCCGTGCCGTGGGAGGCACTTGCGGCAAGTCCGTTATCTGCCGCAGAGCCACCGGAAGTGCCGGAGGCCAGGTAGCCCCACACGTCCTTGGTAGCCGAGCCGCCGGACTTCACGCTCAAGGTGCTGGTGGTGGTGTTGAAGTGCGGCGTGAAATACTGGCCGATGTAGAGGGCCAGCGAGGTGATGTTGGCGTCGCTGGGTGGCGTGGGCGTGCCACCCGCTGCGGCATACATGAGACCTCCGGAGGAAAGCGCAGTCTTCAGGAAGGTCGGGTCGTTGGAGGCATTGGGGTGTCCCGGGGCCGTTACCGATTGGGTGGTGCTGTATTCCGTACCGAAGTGGCAACTTGAGCACACGCCATACCCGGTGGAGCCGGTTGTCCGGTATATGCCCTGTCCCGCGGAAACTGACTGCGCCTGCGCAGTGGAGAAGGCCAGCAGCGTCAGGGCAAGAATGCCGAGGGCCCTTTTGAGCTTGTTACATATCAGCACAAGGAATGAAAGCATGCCAAGTGGTCCCCATAAGTAGCAGTATTTATGTTGGCCGCACCCGCAATCCCTACAAAGTTTGACAAAGGCGCTTGCAGGTAAATGTAAACAAATGTAAGCAGCCGTGGCAAATACTTTGCAGTCTTGCAATGTGTTGCCAGTTGTTCCGTTGCATCCAGGTGGCATTTGCCGGTACCAAAACGGCAAAACTGATGAACTTGCCCGGGGGTAGATGTGATTTACAGCTTGATACGGGCAAGGCCCTTGGACTTGACGGACGTCAATGTCTCTTAATGTTGGCAGGCGATAATCCACCACTCTTGGAGCCTGGCGGCGGGGGAAACCGCTACAGCATGTGCCCGATGTGGCGGGGTTCTTATTTACCTTGGCGGACGATTTGACTTTTCAACACGAGCAGAGCGCGGGCATGCGGGCCCAGGATCTCACCGTTCGCCGGGGCACTGAGGTTCTGTTCAAGGCACTGAGTTTTGAACTGCAGGCAGGCCAGCTGGTCTGGCTGCGCGGCTCCAACGGCAGTGGCAAGACCAGTCTCTTGCGCGTGCTGGCAGGCCTGTCCCGCCCCGATGGCGGCCAGCTCCACTGGAATACCCAGACGCTGTCCGAATCTGAAGACTACCGCGCCCGCCTTGTCTACATGGGCCATGCCAATGCACTCAAGGACGATTTGACAGCCGTGGAGGCTCTGCGTTTTCTCACCACCGTGCATGGCCGCGCTTGCCCGCAGGATCGCATGGAAGCGGCATTGCGCCGCATGGGCGTGTTTCATCGGCGCAAGCTACCGGTGCGCATGCTTTCGCAAGGCCAGCGCCGCCGCGTTGCGCTGGCGCGTCTGGCCTTGGAAGACCGGCCCGGCCTCTGGATACTGGACGAACCTTTTGACGCACTGGATGACGCCGGTCTGGCTCTGGTGCAGGAGCTGTTCCGCGAAAACGTGCAGCGTGGCGGCATCGTGCTGTTCACCAGCCACATCCCCGTGCGCCCCGAGGGCTTGCCGCTGGTGGAGCTGACCTTGCAGGGAACGCGCGCCGCGCCGCGCAGCGCCGAGGTGATGCAGTGAACCCCATGGTGGCAGTTCTGGCGCGCGACCTGCGCCTGGCCAGCAGAAGGCCGGCAGAGGCCTTGCTGCCGGTGGCGTTCTTCGTGGTGGCTGCGAGCCTGTTTCCGCTGGGTGTAGGGCCGGAGCCGTCCACCCTCAAGCAGATAGCGCCCGGCATTGTCTGGGTCTGTGCGCTGCTGTCCAGCATGCTGTCGCTCAACTCCATGTATGGGAGCGACTACGCCGATGGCTCGCTGGAGCAGATGCTGATCTCGCGCATGTCGGGCACCGAGTTGGCTGTGGCCAAGGGCTTTGCCCACTGGCTGATGACCGGAGTGCCGCTTCTGTTAGTGTCGCCGCTGTTGGGGCTGCTGTTTGGCCTGTCCTGGGAAGCCATTGGCCTGATGGCTCTGGGGCTTTTGCTGGGTACACCGATACTCAGCATGATGGGCGGCATGGGTGCAGCGCTGACGCTGGGGTTGCGCAACTCGGCCGTATTGATCCTGCTGATCGTGCTGCCCCTGTGCATTCCGGTGTTGATTTTTGGCGCTGGCGCGGTGTCGGCTGCGGAAGCGGGGCTGGCGCCGAATGGCCATTTTTATCTGTTGGGAGCGATGTTGCTGCTGACGTCGCTGGGCGCGCCAGTGGCCACTGCTGCAGCCTTGCGCATATCTGTATGAAAAACCTGCCACGACTTTTTTACTTCGCCGCACCTTCGCGCTTCTACTGGCTGGCAAGCTGGAGCGTGCCGTGGCTGTATGCCATAGCCGCGGTGTTTGCCGTCTGGGGGCTGTACATCGGTTTCTTTGTGGCGCCCACGGACGCCACCCAGGGCGATGCCTACCGCATCATCTTTATCCACGTGCCCGCGGCCTGGATGTCCATGGTGATCTATCTGGCCATGGCCGGCTGGGCTGCGTTCGGCTGGGCTGCCAATGCGCGGCTGGCGTCCATGATGGCGCGCGCTCTGGCGCCTACCGGAGCCGCGTTTACTTTTTTGGCGCTGTGGACAGGCGCCTTCTGGGGCAAGCCCACCTGGGGCGCATGGTGGGTGTGGGACGCACGGCTTACGTCCGAACTGATCCTGTTGTTTTTGTACCTGGGCTTCATGGCCCTGGTCGAAGCCATTGACGACACCCGCCGTGCCGACCATGCGGGTGCCTTGCTGGCCATCATCGGCGCGGTGAATGTGCCCATCATCTATTTTTCGGTGCGCTGGTGGAACACCTTGCACCAAGGCGCCACCATCAGCATGACGGCCGCTCCCAAGATGGCCGCCACCATGCTGACCTCCATGTTGCTGATGACCGTGGCTTTCTGGGCCTATGCTTTTGCCGTGGTGTTCAGACGCTGCAGCGCCATCGTGCTGGAGCGTGAGCGCGGCGCCGATTGGGTGCAAGCCCTGGCAAAGAAGTGAAGGTGACACCATGATCTGGAATAGCGCGAGTGATTTTTTTGCCATGGGTGGCTATGGCCTGTATGTATGGGGCTCCTACGGCGTAACGGCTGCCTGGATGCTGCTGGAGCCCGCTTTGGCTGCACGCAGACACCGTGCAGCTTTGGCGGCACTGAGTGAATGGGATGAACAAGGTGAACAAATATGAAAACGCGGCATAAACGGCTGGCCATTGCGGCCGGCGTGGTATTGGTGATCGGTGCAGCGGCTGCGCTGATCCTCAATGCCTTCCAGAGCAACCTGGTGTTCTTTTTCTCGCCCTCGCAGATCGCCTCCAAGGAGGCGCCCGTGGGCCGCACCTTCCGCCTGGGCGGTCTGGTGGTGGCCGGCAGCGTCAAGCGCGACGGCGTGGCCGTGGACTTCAAGGTAACCGACACGGCGCAAACCGTGCCGGTGCACTTTGAAGGCATCCTGCCCGACCTGTTCAAGGAAGGCAAAGGCGTGGTGGCACAGGGCAAGCTGCAGGACGGCGTGTTCATTGCCAAGGAGGTTCTGGCCAAGCACGATGAGAACTACATGCCGCCCGAAGCAGCAGAAGCACTCAAGAACGCCGCCAAGAGCAACGAAAAAACCGCCGCATCCCTGGTTACGAGCAAATAAACATGATTCCTGAACTTGGTCACTTCTTTCTCTGGCTGGCGCTGGGTGTAGCGCTCGTCCTCGGGGTGTTCCCGATGTGGGGCGCAGCGCGTGGTCGGGCTGATTGGATGGCGCTGGCGCGTCCTGCCAGTTACCTGTTGTTCTGCCTGGTTTCACTGGCTTCCGTGTGCCTGATGGTGTCCTTCATCCGCAGCGACTTCTCGGTGCTGTATGTGGCTTCCAATTCCAACACCGCCTTGCCCTTGCAGTACCAGATAGCCGGCTTCTGGGGCGGGCATGAAGGCTCGCTGCTGTTGTGGGTGCAGATGCTGGTGGTGTGGATGGTGGCCGTCGCGATTTTCAGCCGCCATTTGCCGCAGCCAGTGCTCTCGCGCATTCTCTCGGTGATGGGGCTGGTCAGCGTGGGCTTTCTGCTTTTCATGCTGCTCACTTCCAACCCATTTGACCGGCTGTTTCCCGCACCCCCTGATGGCCGGGACTTGAACCCGCTGTTGCAGGACCCGGGCATGGTGTTTCACCCGCCCACGCTCTACATGGGCTACGTCGGCTTCTGTGTCGCCTTCGCGTTTGCGATTGCGGCCCTGATAGGCGGCAACCTGGACGCCACCTGGGCGCGCTGGACCCGCCCTTGGACCACCGTGGCCTGGATGTTCCTGACCGTGGGCATTGCCATGGGTAGCTCCTGGGCCTACTACGAACTGGGCTGGGGCGGCTGGTGGTTCTGGGACCCGGTGGAAAACGCGTCGCTCATGCCCTGGCTCTTGGGCACGGCGCTGATCCACTCGCTGGCAGTGACCGAGAAGCGCGGCAGCTTCAAGAACTGGACCGTGCTGCTGGCGATCCTGGCGTTTTCGTTCTCGCTCCTGGGCACCTTCCTGGTCCGCTCGGGCGTGCTGTCATCGGTGCACGCCTTTGCCACTGACCCGCGCCGCGGCCTGTTCATTCTGGCCTTTTTGACAGTGGTGATCGGCTCCTCGTTCACCCTGTTTGCCTGGCGTGCGCCTACCGTGGGTCTGGGCGCGCGCTTTGCGCTGTTCTCCAAGGAGACATCGCTCTTGGCCAACAACGTGCTGTTCATGGTGGCAGCCGGTGTGGTGCTGCTGGGCACGCTCTACCCCTTGCTGCTGGATGCCATGGGCATGGGCAAGATTTCGGTAGGCCCGCCGTATTTCGACTCGGTCTTCATGCCGCTGATGCTGCCTACCATCTTCCTGATGGGCGTCGGGCCCATGGCGCGCTGGAAGGAAACCTCGGTGCCGGATCTGGCCAGCCGCCTGAAGTGGGCCGCGGGTGTGACCGTGGTCGCTTCCATCCTCACCGGCCTGCTGGCGGGCTCCATCCATCTGGTGGCCAGCATCGGCTTGATGATGTCCTACTGGATCTTCAGCTCCGTGGCCACCGACTTCTGGGAGCGTGTGCGCCCCGAAGGCAAAGGCTTTGCCGAGTTGCGCCGTCGCATGGGTCAGATTCCGCGTGCGCTGGCCGGCATGATGGTGGCGCACATCGGCGTGGCCGTGTTCTGCTTTGGTGTGACCATGGTCAAGACCTATGAGGTCGAGAGTGACGTCAAGATGGCCGTAGGCGACACCACCACGGTGAAGGGCTACCAGTTTGCCTTCAAGGGCGTCAAGCAGATTACCGGCCCCAACTACGATGCGACGCGCGCCCAGATCGAAATCACCCGCAACGGCAGCAGGGTGGCCGAACTGCACCCGGAGAAGCGCATCTACCGCGTGCAGCAAAATCCCATGACGGAAGCGGCCATCAGCCCGGGCCTGACCCGTGACCTGTATGTCTCCATGGGTGAAGAGGTGGAGGGCGGAGCCTGGATCATCCGCGTCTATGTGAAGCCTTTTATTGACTGGATTTGGGGCGGTGGCCTGGTGATGGCCTTTGGGGGATTCCTGGCCTTGACCGACAGGCGTTACCGCCGCAAAGCGGGAGTTAAAGTATGAGCCCCCACGTTCGTCACTGCGTGTATTCACTGCCCCCCGAGGGGGCGCTGCTCTCCTTGGGGCGGCCCGGCGGAGAGCAACCATGAGCAAGTATCTGCGTTTCCTGTTGCCTCTGTTCATCTTCCTGGGGCTGGTCGGCTTTCTGTTCAAGGGCCTGTTTCTGGACCCGCGCGAGGTACCCTCACCGCTGATCGATAAACCGGCGCCAGCCTTCTCGCTGAGCCTGCTGGACAAGCCTGACACCACATTCAAGCGTGACGACATGCTCGGCAAGGTCTGGCTGCTCAACGTGTTTGCATCGTGGTGCGTGGCCTGTCGTGAAGAGCATCCCCTGCTGGTGGAGTTCTCGCGCTCCAAGATGCTGCCCATCTACGGCCTGAACTACAAGGACGACCGGGCCGCCGGCATGAAGTGGCTGGCCACCTTTGGCAACCCCTACGACGGTTCGCTGTTCGACCGCGACGGCAAGGTCGGCATCGATTACGGAGTCTATGGTGTGCCGGAGTCCTTCCTGATCGACGCCAAAGGCGTGATCCGCTACAAGCAGATCGGCCCCTTCACGCCTGAGGCCATTGAGACCAAGCTGATTCCTCTGGTGCAGCAGCTCAAGAAGGAGGCTGGCAATGTCTAAGTGGCTTTTGCTGTTGTGCATGGCCGCTTGGATGTCCATCGCCTCGGCCAACGAGGCGGCTCCCGCAGCCGCCGATCCGGCGCTGGAAGCGCGCATGCTCAGCATCACGGCCGAGCTGCGCTGCCTGGTGTGCCAGAACCAGACCATTGCCGACTCCCATGCCGACCTCGCCGTGGACCTGCGTCAGCAGGTGCGCGAGATGCTGCAAAAGGGTCAGACCGACCAGCAGATCCTGGACTACATGACTGCACGCTACGGCGACTTCGTGCTGTATCGCCCGCCTTTCAAGAACACCACTGTGCTGCTGTGGGTGGGCCCTGGCGTGATGCTGGTGGCCGGGCTGGTGATGCTGGTGCTGATACTGCGCCGGCGCAACCGCATGCCTGCCGACAAGTTTGACCCGGAAGAACCGGATGACGGCGTCGCCGCCGAAGATGCCACCGAGCGTACCGCCCACTGATTTGGATTGCGAATGAACACCTCCACCGACACGATTGAAGGCCTCAAACAGAAGCTGGCCCAACTCAAGGACTTGCACGACAGCGGTGTGCTGGCCGAAGCCCAGTACCAGGAGGGAAGGGCCACGCTGGAGCGGCGCATTCTGGAGCTGGTGCTGTCCGCAGCGCCCGAGGCGACTACCCGTCTGGCTACGGCCGCCGCGTCTCCCAACCCCAGGAAGCAGTCCACGATGTCGGGCAAGGCGGCGGCTGCGGCGTATGCCGCCACGGCAGCGGCCAGTGTTCCGCCCGTGCCGGCTACCGCACCCCGGCCTTCGCCACTGCTGCTCACGGGGCTGGCCGTGGGCGTGCTGGCTTTGGCGCTGGCCGGATATGCCTGGAAGGGCTCACCCGGCGCGCTGACGGGCACCACCGATTCGGGTCAGGTAGCAGCGGACGGCAAGCCCGCACCCCACGCCGTGGGTGCCGAGCAGATCGCTGCCATGACCGAGAAGCTGGCTGAGCGACTCAAGTCCCGTCCCGATGATGTGGAAGGTTGGTCCATGCTGGCACGTTCCTACAGCGTGCTGGGGCGCCATGCAGAGGCGCTCAAGGCGTATGAGAAGGCTTTGAGCCTGCGCAAGGACGATCCCACACTGCTGGCCGATTACGCCGATTCCATGGCGGTCAATAACAACAGCGACCTCACCGGCGAACCCATGAAGCTGGTGGAGCGTGCGCTCAAACTGGACCCCAAGAACCTCAAGGCCTTGTACCTGGCAGGTACCCAGGCCTTCAACACCAAGGACTACACCAGTGCGGTGCAGATCTGGGAAAAGATGGTGGCCGTCTCGCCCCCGGGCAATGTGTTCGCACAGCAGGTGGAGCCGGCCATTGTGGAAGCACGTCGGCTCGCCGGCATGCCGCCAGCGGCCAAGCCGCTGGACGCGGCACCTGCAGGCAATGCGGCACCAGCCGCTGCGGGCGGTGGCGTAGTGAGTGGTACCGTCACCCTTGCGCCGGCACTGGCCAAGCAGGCCCAACCGGAAGACACCGTGTTCGTGTTTGCCCGCGCAGCCGAAGGCTCACGCATGCCCCTGGCGATTCTGCGCAAGCAGGTCAAGGACCTGCCGCTGAACTTCACGCTCAATGACAGCATGGCCATGTCGCCCGCCAGCGCGCTGTCCACCGCCAGCAAGGTCATCGTGGGTGCGCGCGTCAGCAAGAGCGGCAATGCCATGGCCCAGCCGGGCGACCTCGCGGGCCAGTCGGCCGTCGTGAACGTGGGTGCAACCGGCCTGAAGATCGAAATCAAGGACGCTGTCAAACCCTAGTGCCTGTCTGCCCGGCGAGTCCGTCGTGAATTACCTGTACCTCTACGCTGCCATCATTCTCGCGGTCATCGTGTTGTATTCACGGCGGCATGTGAAGAAGGTTGAAACCGACAAGTCTCAGTTGCGGGAATCGATACAGGGTGGCATGGCAGAGCCGCCCTCGCTGCATCCGGTGTTTGACCCGGTGCGTTGCATAGGTTCGGGCTCCTGCGCCACGGTGTGCCCGGAAGGCGCCATTGGCATCGTCAACGGCCGCGGCGTGCTGATCAATGCCTCCCATTGCATAGGCCATGGCGCGTGCCTCGCGGCCTGTCCGCATGACGCCATCAAGCTGGTGTTCGGTACCGAGAAGCGCGGCATCGACATTCCCCACATCAGCGGTGAGTTCGAGACCAACGTGCCGGGCATCTTCATCGCTGGTGAATTGGGCGGCATGGGACTGATCCGCAAGGCGGCAGAGCAAGGGCGCCAGGCCATCAACGCACTGCGCAAGCGCGATGGAGGCCAAGCCGAATACGACGTGGTGATCGTGGGCTGCGGCCCGGCGGGACTCTCGGCCGGTCTGTCAGCCATGCACCACAAGCTGCGCTACAAGCTGATCGAGCAGGAAGATTCCCTGGGTGGCACGGTGTACCACTATCCGCGCAACAAGATTGCGATGACCGCACCGGTGGTGCTGGACATCGTCGGCACGGTGAAGTTCGGCGAGGTGCAAAAGGAAAAGCTGCTCGAGTTCTGGCTGGGCGTTGTCGAAAAGACGGGGCTGCAGATCTCGTTTCACGAGCGCATGGAGAGCATTGAAAAGTCCGGCGACGGTTTTGTGGTGCAGACCAACAAGGGTGGCTACGTCACCCGCAGCGTGCTGCTCAGCATGGGGCGGCGTGGCACGCCGCGCAAGCTCGATGTGCCGGGTGAAGACAGCCCCAAGGTGGTCTACCGCCTGATCGACCCCGAGCAATACAAGGGCCAATCCGTGCTGGTAGTGGGCGGCGGCGACAGTGCGCTCGAAGCCGCCATTGCCATTGCGGAGCAGGACGGCACCACGGTCACCCTGTCTTATCGCAGTGCCGCCTTTTCGCGCGTCAAACCCAAGAACAGAACCCTGCTGGAGCAGGCCGAAAAAGCAGGCCGCATTCAGGTGCTGCTCAATTCCGGTATCAAGGAAATCCTGGAGAAGGAAGTCCAGCTGGAGCAGAACGGACAGCTGCACACGCTGACCAACGATGCGGTCATCGTCTGTGCTGGCGGCCTTTTGCCGACGCCCTTGCTGCGAAAAATAGGCATCGACTTCGAGACCAAGTTCGGCACCGTCTAACGCGCGGGCACGCAACATCCGCAGGTGCCAGGTTACAAAGACTGGCTGTTGTTACATTTTGTAGCATGATCCGCACGGCATTCCCGCGATGCGTGAGGTGATTCATACCTCACAATCACCTCAGAGTCGTTGGCCTTGCAATAAATATTGCAGGTGGCCGACACAGAATATAAATAGGCACAGGGCACGTCCATGCAATACATACACTACCTGCGCGTCTCATGCGTGAGCGTCGCATTCTTGATGGCCACATTGGCGGGCAACCTGGCACGGGCTGCGGATCGCGTCTTTTTTCTGGAGCCGCTCGACAAGGCCGAAGTCACATCACCGGTGACTGTGCGGTTTGGCCTGGAAGGCATGCGCATTGCACCGTTGCGCGACAAGACGCCGGGTACGGGTCACCATCATCTGATCATCGACGGCGAGCCTGTTCCCAAGGGTGAGCCGATTGATGTGGATGAAACACACATCCACTACGGCACCGGCCTCACCAGCGCCCGCATCGACTTGCCACCCGGACCGCACAAGCTGACACTGCAATTCGGCAACGGACGCCACGAGTCCTATGGTCCGGAAATGAGCAGCACCATCAACATCACCGTGAAGCCACAGTGATTGGCTTACGGTTGTCTTAAGAAATTCGTCAGTGAAGGTCGCAACAATGCAGGCGATCCGATAGAGGCAACACCATGAAGCCAATATATATATATGGTGGCGTCCTGCTGCTACTGCTGCTGAGTTTTTCGTTGCTGGGTATTTTCTTGACCAACGTCAAATGGCTGCGCCCACGTCTGGCCTCCAGTTACGTACGCATGTGCACCCTGGTATTTTTGCTGGCGGCCTATGCCATGGCGCAATACGGCTGGCCGGGTGTGCATCTGCGCGCGGTGGACCTGTGGTCCCTCCTGGTCATTTTGGGCATTCTGGGGTATTCGCTGCTGAAGGCGACCCTGGCCTATTCGCAGCGCGAACTCGATCACCAGGACTTCAGCAAGAGCTATATGTTGTCCATGCTCTACACCGACAGCGAACAGATGCCCCATGAAGAAGCACAGGGTGCAACCCACAACGAGATACGAGACAAACGACAGCCGTAGGTTTTCTGCAACCCGTTTGATGCACCCTTAAGAAATCCTTAATGGCTATCGAACTATGGTGCAGCACAGTGAGAAAAAGGCCACCGGCCTACGCTGCCATTAGCCAGGAGGAGCTCCGTGTGAGCCGGATACGAACAACATGAGTGCAGCACCGCCAAACAGATCGGCATCGAACGCCGTGCGTAAATCTTCTGTCCAGATACTGGCAGGAGACTCGCTCGTCTACATCGTGCTGGTTGCATTGCTGTGGGGCACCTGGCGCATCAGCCAGTTGGGCCTGTTCCAGTCCGGCGATGACACGGGCTACTGGATTGGGGTGACAGGCTCCGTCATGATGTTGTGCTTGCTGACCTATCCATTGCGCAAATATGTACGCTTTGCGCAAGGCTGGGGCAATATCAAGATCTGGTTCTGGGTCCATATCGTTCTGGGCGTGCTGGGTCCACTGCTGGTCTTGCTGCACTCCAACTTCCGCACCGGCTCGCTCAATGCGGCCGTGGCCTTGTACAGCATGCTGGTGGTGGCGGGCAGCGGTGTGGCCGGGCGCTTCCTGTTTCAGCGTGTCAACCGTGGCCTGCAAGGCGAGCTCACCGACTTGAAGACCGTGACGCAAAACGCCGGTATGGACAAGGAAGATGCCCGCTCCCGCCTGGCCTTTGCGCCCCATGTGGAGCAACGGCTCAAGGCGTTTGAGGAGCGTGAGCTGCAGACCTCCGATGGCTTTGTGGCCAATATGCGTGCCGTCTTCTGGTTGCCGGTATTGCAGTTCAAGGTCTACCAGCAATGTGCCAGGGAGCTCGACATGCTGTTGCCGAAAATGGCGGCCAGCCAGCACTGGAGCCGTGAGGACCTGCAACGCAGACGTTCCAAGGCCAAGAAGATGGTGGACCGCTATCTGAATGCCGTGGTCAGCGTATCGCAGTTTTCTGCTTATGCGTTCCTGTTCTCGCTGTGGCACGTGGCACATATTCCGTTTGTGTATGTGCTGATCGTGACCGCGCTGGTTCACGTATACGCGGTGCACGCGTATTGACAACGTGCGACACCATGGCGACATCCACCCGAATACCGCAAGCGATATGCCATGTGTTGTGTCTGTTGCTTCTGGGGTTGTTGCTTGTGGGGGAGACCGCGGTGCATGCACAAGGTATTGAATCCATCATGGCGCCGGGCAAGCTGATGCAGGACCACGCCAAATACGAGGACGACTGCAAGCAATGCCATGTGCGCCTGGACCGCAAGGCGCAGGACGGCTTGTGCATGGCCTGCCACAAGGAGGTCGGTGCCGATGTGCGCGCCAAGGCGGGCTTTCACGGGCGGCTGGAGCAGCCCGTACCTTGCAAGACCTGCCACACCGACCACAAGGGGCGTGAGCTCAAGACCACCGGTTTTGACCACAAGACCTTCGAGCACAACAAGAAGACCGACTTCACGCTGCGCGGCAAGCACGACAAAGTGGCGTGCGAGAAATGCCACGTGACCGGCAAGAAGTTCCGTGAGGCGGCGCAGGACTGCAACAGCTGCCATAAGAAGGACGACAAGCACAAAGGCCAGCTCGGGCCCAAGTGCGCCGACTGCCACACCGAGTCCGACTGGAAGGAGGCCCGCTTCGACCACGACACCACCCGGTTCCCGCTCACTGGCAAACATGTGGACACCAAGTGCACCGACTGCCACAAGGACAATGTCTACAAGGACACACCCACCACCTGCTACGCCTGCCACCGCAAGGTGGATGAGCAAAAAGGACACAAGGGCCAGTTCGGTGAGAAGTGCGACACCTGCCACGGCACCAAGGCCTGGAAGCCGGCCAACTTCAACCACGATACCGACACCAAATATGTGCTCAAGGGCAAGCACCACGACGCCAGCTGCAAGAGCTGCCACAGTGGCAACCTGTACAAGGACAAGCTAAGCCAGGACTGCTACGCCTGCCACAAGAAGGACGACAAGCACAAGGAAACCCAGGGCACCAACTGTGCGGCCTGCCATATGGAGAAGGACTGGAAGGAGGTGGGCAAGTTCAACCACCAGAAGACCGACTTTCCGCTACTGGGTAAGCACGCCAAGGTGGAATGCAAGGAATGCCACAAGAGCCAGGTCTTCAAGGACGCTGCCAAGGATTGCTACAGCTGCCACAAAAAGGACGACAAGCACAAGGACACCCTGGGCCACGATTGCGCCAGCTGCCACGGCGAGCAGGGCTGGAAAAATACGTCCGGGCGCTTCCGCCACGAGCGCACACGCTTTGCGCTGCGCAATGCGCATGCCGCACCCGGTGTGGAGTGCAGCGCATGCCACAAGGATTTGGTGAGTTTTCGTAACACGCCTGTTGCATGTATCAGTTGCCACAAGAAGGACGATGAGCACCAGACCCAGCTCGGCGAGAAGTGCGACAGCTGCCACAGCGACAAGAGCTGGAGAGGCACAACCTTCAACCATGGCAAGTCGCGCTTCCCGCTCACAGGGCGGCACATCCTGACCGAATGCAGCAAGTGCCACGCAACACTCCGTTACAAAGACGCGCCGAGAGATTGCTTCTCCTGCCATAAAAACGAGGACAAGCACAAGCAAGTACTCGGTGTGCGCTGTGAGTCCTGTCACAACACCCGGGCCTGGAGCACCTGGTCTTTCGACCACGACAACCAGACCCAGTACCGCCTGGAGTTCGCGCATGCCAAAGCAGCGTGCGAGAGCTGCCACAAGCGGCCGGCCCCCGCGGGCAAGGACATAGCGCCACTGGGCACCGCCTGTGTTTCGTGCCATCGGAGTCAGGATGTGCACAACGGAGGTTTCGGCCCCCGCTGTGAACAGTGTCACCTGGTGGAGAGCTGGAAGAAGGTGAAGAGCCGCGTTGGACAGGGGGCTCTTCCATGAAGACAAAATCAATGCGCGTTGTTTGGGGAAACTGGTGGAGGTTGTTGGCTCTGGTGCTGTTGCAACTGGGCCTGCTCCACATCGCCCATGCGCAGCAGACCGGCGCCGACTTCGACCACAGCAGCACCGGCTTCGTGCTCAATGCCCAGCACCAGAATGTGCGCTGCGAGACCTGCCATACCAAGGGCATCTTCAAGGGCACACCCAAGACCTGTGAGGCCTGCCACGGCTGGAACAATCCGCGTGCCACCACGGTCATGCCGACCAACCACATTCCCACGCGCAATGCGCCGTGTGAGTCGTGCCACGCACCCAACATGTCGCAGTTCCAGGATGCGCTACGCGTCTTCAGCCACGTCTCGGTGGCACCACAAACCTGCCTGAACTGCCACGACTCGCGCAACCCCCATCCGGGCGTGGTGACCAACCCGTCCGACGCCATGCACATGGCGGTGCTGGGCAACAACACGCCCTGCGGCAAGTGCCATACCACGCTCCAGTTCACCGGCCCCAAGATGCCGGCCAACCACATCCCGACCGCAGCCGTTCCCTGCGTGGCCTGCCACACCAATTCCGACTTCTCGGTGATGCCCAGCATCACCGCCATCCATGCCAACGCGCAGTCCACTACCGGCAATTGCGCGCAATGCCACAGCACGGCCAACGCCGCGGCCTACGCCATGCCCACTATGTCGCCGCCACTGGTCGGGGCGCCGGGTAACCACATCGGCATGAACGGACAAGGCTGCGAAACCTGTCACGTGGGCGCCGGCAGCAGCCTGACCCTGCCGGTGGTGGAAGGAGCGAAGTTCAGCAATGCCAAGTTCACCCATACCGGCATCACCAGCGGCTGCGCCAGCTGCCACGGCCCGGGCATCACGGGTAGTAGCTTTGCTGGCATCAGCAGCATCGTGGTCATGCCCGACTCCAGCAGCCCGGGTGTGCGCTCGCACATCCCCAGTTCCACCAACTGCGAGGTCTGCCACACCGCCAACATGCCTTCGGGGCTCATCAACCCCAATGCCACCAGCACCGTGCCCGGTACCGCTTTCCAGCTGCCCAAGCCCACGGTGACCATGGTGCACAGCGGCGTGACCAGCAACTGCGTGGCCTGCCACGACACCAATGCGCAGTGGCTGGGCATGCAGCTCTACCCCATGACGGGCTACACCGGCTTCCAGACCCGGCCCCAGCTCGCCGCGGGTACCTTCAACGTGGCCGATGCCCAGCACCCGCAGACGGGTGACTGCTCTGACTGCCACGTGGGCATCTCGTTCAACCCCAGCGCCATCCAGCGGCCCGCCAACCACATCCCGATTGCCACCGGTGCCGCCTGCGGCACCTGCCACAACACGGCCAACTTCGCGCAGATGCCCAGCATCGCAGCCATCCACGCCAATGCGCCCGCAGCTTCCATGGTCAGCGGCGCCACCAACTGCGCCCAGTGCCACAGCAGCGCCAATGCGGCTGTCTACGCCATGCCCACCATGGTGCCGGCCATCGTGTCGCCTCCCGCCGGCCACATCGCCATGGGTTCGCTGGACTGCGGCGCCTGCCACGTCGGCAGCAACTCCAGCCTGACTTTGCCGGTGCAGAACGGTGCCAACTTCGGCAACGCAGCCTTCAGCCACAGCGGCATCAGCAGCGGCTGCGCCAACTGCCATGGCGACGGCGTGACCACCGGCACCTTCTATGGGGTGGTGCCCAAGACCAAGGCCACGCTCAACCCGCCCCACGTGCCTACCGCACTGGCCTGCGAAACCTGTCACGTGAACAGCGTGCCCGCCACCCTGGTGCCGCTCACCGGCGCCACTTCCGGCACCACGTTTGCCGGCGGGCGCTTCAGCCACAGCGGCATCAGCAGCGGCTGCGAGACCTGCCACGGCGCCAGCGTGGGCAGCGGCACCTTCTACGGCATCACCGGCATCGTCACCATGCCGCCCACATCGCCTGCGGGCGACCTGTCGCACATTCCTACCACTACCACGTGCGAGAACTGCCATGCCGGCAGTGTGCCGTCCACACTGCTGTCCGTTACCGCCGGTCACACCTTGCCGGGCAGCGGCTTCCAGAACGCGCCGCCTACCGCCACCATGATCCACAACGGCACCTCGGCCAGCTGCAACAGCTGCCACGAAGCCGGTATGTCCTGGCTCGGCATGACCGCCTATCCGCGTGTGCCGGCCAGCTTCAACGCCGGTAACCCCAACCAGCTCTACAACGGCTTCAACACGCGGCCCACCAGTGCGGGAGCCGGCTTCTCCCTGGCGGATGGCTCCCACCCGGCCACCGGCGACTGCGCGCAGTGCCACGGCAATACCGTGGCCTTCGGCGGCCCGGCCATGCCTGCCAACCACATACCGTATGCGGCGTCTGCCACCTGCGGCGCATGCCACGGCGACTTCAGCGCGCTGCCCACGGTGTCGGCCATCCACGCCAACATCCAGTCCACCAGCACGGGTTGCGACCAATGCCACAGCCCCGCCAACGCGGCGCTGTACGGTGCCAACATGCGCAATGGAACCGGCATCGTCACGCTACCGGCCAAGCACATCTCTACCGGCACCCTGGGTTGCGAGGGCTGCCACGTGGGCGCCAACTCCAGCATCGCCACTACACCAGTGCCCGATGGCGCCCGGTTCTCGGGCTCGCTGTTCAACCACGCTGGAACTACCGTCAGCTGCGCCACCTGCCATGGTTCAACCGTAACGGCCTCCAGCTTTGCAGGGGTCTTCCCCATGACCATGGGCAGCCTGTCGCCCGCGCACGTGCCCACCACGGCAGCCTGTGACAGTTGCCACGTGGCGGGCGCCCCCAGCGGCCTGGTGCCGTCAGCGGGCATGACCACCTTTGCCAACGCGCAGTTCAGCCATACCGGCATCAGCACCGGCTGCGCTTCCTGCCATGGCCCTACGCTGTCGGGCAGCAGCTTCTTTGGTGTGAACCCGCTCATCGTGATGCCGCCGACCTCGCCTTCGGGCAGCACGTCGCACCTGCCTACATCCACCACCTGCGAGGATTGCCACGCCGGTGCCAAGCCCAGCACGCTGGTGCCGGCGTCTTCAAGCGCCACCATCGGCAGCAGCCTGTTCCGCAATGCACCGCCCTCGGCCACCACCCTCCACAACGGCGTGACCTCCGGCTGCAGCAGCTGCCATGAGGCCGGCATGACTTGGGCCGGCATGGACCTGAGCGCCTACGCGCGCAACTACTCCACGCTGCAGGCCAGCACCACGACGCTGTACCGTGGCTTCCAGACGCGGCCAGTCTCCGGTGGTGGAGGCAATTCCATCGCCGACGCCGCCCACCCCAATACCAGCTCGGGCGACTGCTCGCTGTGCCATGGCAACACCACGGCGTTTGGCCAGCCCTCGCAGCCGCCCAACCACATTCCCTATCTCTCCACTGCCGCCTGCGGTGATTGCCACACCAGCTTCGGCGTGGCGCCCACGGTCACCGCCATCCACGCCAAGCTGCAGTCCACCAGCAGCAACTGCGAGCAGTGCCACAGCACGGCCAATGCCGCGCTGTATGCGCCCACCACTACGCAGAACCCGATCAAGACGCCCACCGTCAACCACATTCCCATGGGCAACCTGGGCTGTGCGCAGTGCCACGTGGGTACCGGCTCCAGCATCACTAGCACGCCGGTCACCACCGGTGCCAGCTTTGCCGGCTCGGCCTTCAGCCACAGCGGCATCAGCACCGGCTGCTCCACCTGCCACGGCGTGAACGTGGTGGCCGGCACGTTTGACGGCGTGACACCCAAGACCGTGGCCAGCCTGACGCCCAGCCATATCCCGGTGTCCAACAACATCGACTGTGAAACCTGCCACGTCAACAGCATTCCCAGCGGGTTGGTGCCTTCCACCGGCTACAGCGGCAGCCCCTCATTCAGTGGTGGGCAGTTCATCCACACCTACATCACCACCGGCTGTGCCACTTGCCACGGCCCCACGGTGACGGGCGGCACCTTCTACGGTGTGAGCAACATCGTGGTGATGCCGCCGACCAGTGGCGCCACGGCCCACATCCCCAGCTCCACCACCTGCGAGAACTGCCACGCGGGCAGCATCCCCTCTACGCTGATGGCGGTGACCACGCCACGCACCGTGCCCGGCAGCGGCTTTGCCACCGCGCCGCCTGACACCACGGCCATCCACAACGGCATCGCTTCCGGTTGCACCAGCTGCCACGAGGCCGGCATGTCCTGGGTGGGCATGAGCGCCTACCCGCGCAGCCCCGCCACCTTCAACGCCAGCAACCCGTCGCAGCTCTACACCGGTTTCCACACCCGGCCGCAGGCCGCCGCCGCGGGCTATTCGATGGCTGATGCGGGCCACCCGACCACGGGTGACTGCGTCCAGTGCCATGGCGACACATCGGCCTTCGGTGCACCTTCCAGGCCGGCCAACCACATTCCCTATGCGGCCAGTGCCAGCTGCAGTTCCTGCCACGTGAGCTGGGGCACGCACCCCACCATCACGGCCATCCACGCCAACATCCAGTCCACCAGCAGCAACTGCGCCCAGTGCCACAGTGCGGCCAATGCTGCCACCTACAGCAGTGCCAGCCGCACCATCGTCGGCCCGGGCACCAACCACGTGCCTATGCGCAGCCTGGGTTGCGAGAGCTGCCACGTGGGCAGCGGCTCCAGCATGGCCACCACGCCGGTCACCGGCGCGCCCACCTTCGCGTCATCGGCGTTCAGCCACACCGGCATGTCGGCCAACTGCGCCGAGTGCCATGGCCAAAGCATCAGCGGCACCAGCTTCCAGGGCATTGGCACCATCGTGGTCATGCCGCCCTCGGCCAGCGCCGCTTCCACCTCGCACCTGCCCACATCCACCACCTGCGAGAACTGCCACCTGGGCAGCATGCCGTCCAGCCTGGTGCCGGGCAATGCGGCGCATGCGGCGCCCAACAGCGGCTTCCTGGCGCCCGCGCCCACCTCCACCATGATCCACAGCGGCGTCACCAGCGGCTGCGCCAGCTGCCACGAAAAAGACATGCAATGGATGAGCATGTCGCCGTATCCCATCACCACCAGCGCGCCGTTCCGCGGCTTCCAGACACGGCCCTACGCCAGCCCCACCACCTTCAGCGTGGCCGACAGCGTGCACCCGGCCAGCGGCGACTGCGCCAACTGCCACAGCGGTTTTGTGGAATGGGCCACCAACGTCAAGCCAGCCAACCACATCCCCACGGCCAACGTGGCCTGCAGCAACTGCCACACCAGCACCAACTACAGTGCCATGCCCACCATCACGGCCATCCACGCGAATGCGCCGTCCACCAGCACCAACTGCGCCCAGTGCCACAGCGCCGCCAATGCCGCGCTCTACAACACCGCGGCCATGACCATCAAGGCACCGGCCAACAACCACATCCCCATGGCCAACCTGGGCTGCGAAAGCTGCCACGTGGGCAGCAACTCCAGCATCGCCAGCACGCCGGTGACCGGCAGCCCCACCTTCGCCAACTCGGCCTTCAGCCACAGCGGCGTGACATCGTCCTGCGCTACCTGCCACGACAGCAGCATCAACTCCGGCAGCTTCCAGGGTGGCCTGGTTCCGGTCACGCCGACCACGCCGCTGCTCTCGCCCGCGCACGTGCCCAACCCGGCAGGGCTGGACTGCGGCGTCTGCCACCTGAACATTCCTACTGGCCTGTCCAAGGCGGGCAGTACCAGCACCACCTTTGCCGCGGGCAAGTTCAGCCATAGCGGCATCAGCAACGGCTGTGATGCCTGCCACGGCAGCAGCATCAGCGCCAGCAGCTTCAAGGGCATCAGTGCCATCGTGGTGCTGCCTGCCACCACTTCCGGCAGCACGGGGCACATTCCCTCGCCGGTGAACAGCAGCTGCGAGGTCTGCCACCTGGGCGCTACGCCGTCCACGCTGGTGTCGGCCTCGGCCAGCGTGACCACGCCGGGCCTCACCAAGTTCAAGAGCCCCACGCCCACCGGCGCCATGATCCACACCGGCGTGACCACCGGCTGCAACACCTGCCATGAGAACGGCAAGACCTGGGTCAACATCAGCCTGTATCCGCAAAACCTGAGCACCTATGTCAGTGGCGGAACCTACACCGGCTTCCAGACGCGGCCGGTCAGTGGCGGCACTTCGCCTTCGGTGAATGATGCCAACCACCCCGCCACAGGCGACTGTTCCAATTGCCACGGCAGCACGGTGAACTTCTCCGCGGTAGCCAAGCCGGCCAACCACATACCCACCAGTGCCAGCGCACAGTGCCAGAACTGCCACACCAACCTGTCATTGGTGGGCGGCGCCTATGTCACCAGCACCATCGACTTCAGCCCGTTGCCCACGGTGACCAACATCCACACCTACGCGCCATCCACCACCAGCAACTGCGCGCAGTGCCATAGCTCGGCCAATGCCGCGACCTACGCCATTCCCTCCGTAGGTTTCAGCATCAAGTCGCCGGCCAGCGTGTCCAACCACATTCCGTTCGGCTCCACCGGTTGCGAGGTCTGCCACGTGCCCACCACCACGCCGGTGCAGACCGGTGCCAGCTTTGCCGGTGGCAAGTTCAGCCATGCGGGCTTCTCTACCGGTTGCGCCGCATGCCACGGCCCTGGCATCAGCAACACCACCTTCAGTGGCGTCACCGCACTGGTGGCCATCCCCGCGTCCAGCAATACGCCGGGCTCAGGCACGCATATTCCCTACACCGCAAGCTGCGAAACCTGCCACTCGGCCACCGTGCCCAGCGGCCTGGTGTCCGTGACCAGCACCGGTACCCGGTTTGCCTCGCCGCTGGCCTCCGGCACGGTGATCCATGCCAACAGCACCGGCTTTGCCTGCAAGACCTGCCACGAGCGCGCCTATGTGTGGCTGGGCATGGCCAATTACCCGCGTACACCGGCCAGCCTGAATCTGGCCGTGCCCACCCAGGCCTACAACGGCTTCCAGACGCGCCCCGGCGCCACCGCCACCACCTACGGCTACACCGATGCGGGCCATACCGGCAGTACGCTGGACACGGGCGACTGCTCACTCTGCCACGCCGGTACCAGCGCCTTCACTGCCGAGGGCAAGCCGGCCGGCCACATGCCCACCACAGTGACGTCCTGCGCCACCTGCCACACCACACCGGGCGACTACTCCAGCACCGGCGGCTTGGCATCGAACGCCATCCTGCACACCGGCATCACCATCCCCACCGCCGTGGTGAAGTACACCGCCGCCACGCTGGGCAACGCATCGTGCAAGACCTGCCACGTGGTGGGCACGGGCGGCACCAGTGGCACTGCACCCTTTGCCGGTTGCACGACGCAGGCTTCGTGTACCTCGCCGCCGCCCATCAACTACCAGCCCAAGACCGTGGCCGCCGTGGCCTCGCACGTGCCTACCGGGGTGCTCAGCTGCGACGCTTGCCACGTGGGCACCACGGCGTTCAGCGGCGTCAACATGAAGAGCGGCACCGCCGCCTCCACCATGCATGCCAACGCCGCGCTGGCCAGCATCCAGTGCCAGAGCTGCCATGAGTACGGTCTGTCGTGGACCAACGTCACCAACCTGCTCACCCGTGTGCCGAGCAAGCACACCACGGCCAGCCGCAAGGCGCCCAACGACTGCAGCAACTGCCACAGTTTCAACGGCGGCTTCCGCGCCCTGCAGCGCCCCATGATGCGCGAAGCGCTGGTCAGCCCGGACATGGGCCGCATCCGCCCCAATCTGCAGGCCGGCAAGCCCAGCCGCGGCACCCTGGGCAATAGCTTCGATCACCAAGGCGTGCGACCCGGCCAGTGCAAGACCTGCCACGACGGCAAGTCCGCCTCGGGCATGCCACCGCGCCATTTGATGGTGCCCAACTCCTGCGACACCTGCCACCGCACCACCACCTGGACGCCGGCGCAGTTCAACCACAACGGCGTGTCGCCCAACACCTGCATGGCCTGCCACAACGGCATGAGTGCCTCGGCCAAGCCCGCAGGCCACTTCATGACGGCGCGCTCCTGCGACAGCTGCCATAAGACCACGGGCTGGAAGCCGGTGACCTACCAGCATCTCTCGCCGCAGTACCAGCCCTCTGGCGACCCGATGAATTGCGTGGGCTGCCATATCACCAACGGTGAAATCATTCCGCGCCAGATGCGTGGCCTGACCCGCACCAAACCGATACCGACAGGGCCCTGAGTGAAGACGTCAGCACGCATGGGGCTTGGGTTGGGCATGGCTTTGTTGCTGTGGAGCCTGGCTGCGCAGGCGCAGACCATTGAGAGCGTGGAGTGGCTGGCCGACGGCGCATCCACCGTGGCGCGCATCACCTTTGCGGCCAACGTGCGCTTTCTGCGCCAGGCGCCCTCGAACACCGTGCCCACCGATCTGGCGCAGCTGGGTTTTCAGATCGTCGCGGCAGAAGAAGCGGTGCTGACCCAGTCGGTGGAAGAAGGCAAGCGGCTATCCGGCGACGGCGAGCGACCCACCATAGACCTCAGCTACGTGCCGGTGCAGCGCGCGCAGACCAAGCTGATCAGCCTGCATCTGAGCCGCAAGGTGCTGCTGCAGGCGCGCCAGGGGCCGGGCGCCCGCACCATCGATCTGGTGCTGGGCAACGCCGCAGCAGATACGCAGGCCCCCACCTTGCCGGCCATGGCCGAGGACGCGCGGGATCGGCACTACGCGGTGGTGCTGCAGTCGGCCGTGGTGGACGGCGCGGCCACGCCCCGCATACCAGCCGAGTTCCAGAACTACGAAGTGTTCACGCAAAGCCGTGGCAGCAACGCGGGCTATGACCTGGTGTTGGGCTACTTCCGCAGCGAACAGGATGCGCAGCAAGTGCGCCAGCGCGCCTTGCGGGCGTTCCCGCAGGCCAGCGTGCAAAGTCTGGATACGCCGACGCCGACCGCTGCACTGCCAGCGCCCCCCAACACAACCGCGGCGGCGCAACCGACGCGGTCCGCGTCGCAACCCCAGGTGGAAGTGAACGTGAGCGACGTGGATGGTCAGGGCGCAGCGTTGCTGGAGCAGTCGCGCACCGCCTTTGCCGCGCAGCGCTACCAGGATGCCATCGACAGCCTGAACCAGGCCCTGATGCTGCCGCCCAACCCGTCTACGCCCGAGGCGCAGGAACTCATAGGCCGCACCTGGGAAGCCATGGGCCGCAGCGACAAGGCGCGCACCGAATACCAGCTCTACCTGCGCCTGTATCCGCAGGGCGAAGCGGTGGCCCGTGTGACGCAGCGGCTGCAGGCGCTAGGTGCGGTGGCACCGGCCACGGCTGCTGCGCCTGCAGCAGCTGCAACCGCCGAGAAAAAGCGCATGAGCGCCACCGGCAGCATTTCGCAGTACTACTACGGCGGCCAGACCAAGACCGACTCGCTGGTCAACATCGCCTCCGGCATCGACCAGAACACGCTGACCCGCACCAACCAGTCGGTGCTGGTCTCCAGCTGGGACGCCACCGGCCGCTACGAGGGCGACGACTCGGTCACCAAGCTGGTGATGCGCGGCTCCCACTCCGACAACCTGTCCACGGCCAGCAGCCTGAGTTCCACCACACAGGGGCTGGTGAGTGCCGCCTATGTGGACTACCGCAACCTTAGCAACCGGCTGGACCTGCGGGTGGGGCGCCAATCGGCCATTGGCGGCTCGCTGTTCGGCCTGTTTGATGGCGTGTCCATGGCCATGCCGGTGTGGGAAGACTACAAACTCGATGCCATGGTGGGCGTACCGGCCAACACACTGGTGTCGGCGCCGCAGCAGAACCTGGCCGGCGTGATGCTGGAGGCCGACAACCTGTTCGAGCACTGGGGCGGCAACATCTCGCTGGTGGAGCAGACCACCGAGGGCATCTCGGACCGCCGCGCCATTGGCATGGAGGTGCGCTACTTCGGTGACACGCTGTCCATGTACACCCAGCTCGACTACGACATCAACTTCAATGTGCTCAACGCTTTCACGCTGCAGGGTTCGTTCCAGGGACCGTACGACACCACGGTGACCATGCTGGTGGATGATCGCAAGGCGCCCTCGCTGCAGCTCAGCGACGCGCTCATCGCATCGGGCAAGTCGTCGCTGTCCACGCTGCTGCAGACCATGAGCCTGGACCAGGCGCAGGCCTTGGCGCTGGGCACTGCGGCCGAGGCGCGCCAGGCCATGCTGAGCTTTTCGCGAGCCCTCTCCAGCCAGTGGCAGGGCTCCATGGACCTGCGCTATGCCGATGTGGGCGCGCTGCCTGCAGTGGGCAACTTCCAGGCCCAGCCCGCCACCGGCGCGCAGTACAACGTGTCGTTCCAGCTCACCGGCTCCAACCTGTATTCCAGCCGTGACATCAATGGCTTCAACGTCAGTTTCATCAGCAGCGACACCATGAACGGCACCCAGCTGGCGTACAACAACCTGACCGGTTTCATGGGCAACAAGCTCAGCCTGGAGCCCTCCATCCGTTACTACACGCAGACCGACAACACCGACACCAAGGTGGTTCGCATCTCGCCCGGGCTGCGGGTGTCCTACAAGCTCTCCAACCGGGCCAACCTGATGGCCGAGGGCATTTACGAGACTTCGCAGACCGACGGTCCCGGCAACCACGAGAGCAGTGAGTCGTACTTCTTCTACCTGGGCTACCGCTATGACTTCCAGTAGCCGTACGCGCCGCGGGCGCCATGCGTGGCTTGTCACGCTGCTGTGTGCGCATGCCGCAACAGCCTGGGCTGCGCTGGGGGAAACCCAGGCATCGGTGGAGCGTGAAGGCACGCAACTGGGTGCGCGCCGTTCCGTGGCGGCCATGATGCGCTACACCGTCCAGGAGCTGCAGCTACCCGACGGCTCGCGGGTGGTGCAGTACCTGGCGGGCAATGGGCGGGTGTTTGCGCTGCGGTGGAACACCCGCTCCAAGCCCGACCTCTCCGTCCTGCTGGGCAGCGCATTTCCCGGCTACGCCAGCGCGGCCCAAGCGGCGGCGCAGCGTGGCGGCATCCAGCGCCAGTTCCGCCATGACGACAGCGATGTGGTGGTGCAATCGTCCGGGCACTTGCAGGCATATGTGGGCTATGCCTACCGCCGCTCGTTGTTGCCGCCGGGTGTGAGTGTCGCCAGCCTGGGCTGGGAGTAGTCGCATGCGAGCTTGGTGCACATGGATGGGAGTGTTGTGCTGCGTGGCCGTGCTCGCGGCCTGCGGTGGCGGCGGTGGTGGTGACTCCACCACCACCACGATCAGCGGCAGCGGCCTGAACAGCCTGGGCTTGAGCCCGGCGGTGGCAACCGCGTTTGTGCAGACGGTGAACAACCTGCCGGTCAAGGTGGAGGACGGGCCGCGTGCCTTCCAGTTCACACCCAATGCCAACATCCTGTATGCCACCGTCACCGTGTGCGCGCCCGGCGATGCCAGCCGCTGTGTGTCGATCGACCATGTGCAGGTGGATACCGGCTCGGTGGGTTTGCGCGTGCTGGCCAGCAAAGTCAAGACGCTGAATCTGCCACCGGTCACGCTGGCACAAGGCCCGACCCAGAACGCCTGGGAGTGTTTTCCGTTCGTCATCGGCGGACTGTGGGGCGCCAATGCCGTGGCCGATGTGGTGCTGGGCCAGCAGACCGCCACAGCCGTGGCGGTGCAGCTGATCGAGGACGATCCCAATGCCGCCGTCCGCTACACCAGCGACTGCTACAACGCCGCCGACAGGAACATCCTGGACTCGGCGGCCACACTGGGCTCCAACGGCATTCTGGGCATCGGCAGCACCACGCTGGACTGCGGACTGAACTGCGTGGCGGGCAACTACAGCGGGACTTTTGTGCAGTACTACAGCTGCCCGCAGGGCGCCACCAGTTCCGCGGCCTGTACGCCCGCTGCGGTGCCGGCCAATCTGCAGGTCTACAACCCGGTGGCTGCGCTGCCTGCGCCTTACAACAACGGCGTGGTGCTGAAGATGCCCGCCGTGGGCGACCCGGGCGCGGCCAGCGCCAGCGGCGAGTTGATCCTGGGCCTCAACAGTGCGGCCAACAACACCGTGCCATCCAATGCCACCAAGGTCTATCTGGGTGTGGACTACATCAACCACCCCAACGCTTACCTGAACGTCAGCACGCAGTACAACGGCACCACCTTTGCCGGCAGTTACCTGGACACCGGCACCAACGGCCTGTTCTTTACCGATGCCACGTTGCCGCGCTGCCAGGGCTCCACCTGGTACTGCCCCAAGAGCACGCTGAACGTGAGTGCACTGGTGTCAGATGGTGACAACCCCACGCAGAACCGGGTGCCGGTGGCGTTCCAGATCGGCAATGCCGAAGGTCTGTTTGCCACCAGCAATACCGCTTTTGGCGACGCGGCGGGTGCCACACCCACGGCGGGCGGCTCCTTTGCCTGGGGCATGCCGTTCTTCTATGGGCGCCAGGTGTATCTGGCAATCTGGCAACAGGCCGGTGCGTTGACGGCGCCCTGGTATGCCTGGGCGCCGCTGTAAGCAGTTCGGGGTGCTCGGGGGCTAAGATAGATCCAAATAAAGGATCCGCAGCCCGATGGAAACTGCAGTGAACGTCAACCCCGATAGGCATGCTGCGCGCAAGGAGCGCAGGTTCCTGTATGGCGCAGCGTTGACGGTCTGCCTGTTGCTCTGCGTGGGCTCCCTCTACGCGGTCCTTGAGTTGCGCGCAAGCGCCACGGCGCGCCTGCGCAGTACCACGCAAAACCTGGCGGCATCGGTCAACCAGACGGTGGACGGCCTGATTGATCAGATTGACGTGGCACTGCTGGCGTCGGCTGATGAAATCAAACGTCAGAGCGCAACCCTGCATCCCGAGCGCGCGGCCATTACCCGCTACCTGGAAACACAGGCCGGACGGGTACGGCACGTGGCCTATCTGCGGGCAACCGACGCGCAGGGTCGGGTGGTGTATGGGCCGGACCTTCCAGCAACCGCGGTGAGCGTGGGCGACCGCGAGTTCTTCGTCTATTTGCGTGATGACCCGGGGGCCGGTCTGTTCATGGCCAAGCCTGTTGTCAGCAGGACTTCTGGCCTGGCGGTGGTCACCTTTGCACGTCGTTTCAACCATGATGACGGGAGCTTTGCCGGCATCGTGTACGCCTCTGTGACATTGGACGAGCTCAAGTCCTTGCTGTCCCAAGTACCCATGGAGGACGGTGGTTCGCTGACGCTACGGCACCGGGATATGAGCCTGATGGTTCGCAAGGTGTTCGGTGGTGAAAACCAAATGCCTATGGGGAGCATGCGAATCAGCAGGAGCTTTGAGCAGGCTTTCAAGCGTGACCCGGTGCAGGGAACCTATTTCAGCGACGACTTGGGGCCGGATGCGATTCCTCGGCTCTCGTCGTACCGGCGCAGTGTGAAGTACAGCTACGTGGTGAATGTGGGCATGCCGGTGGATGCGGCACTTCAGGGGTGGCAGCGCCAGGCGGCAGAGGTGCTCAGCCTGGCCGCATTGCTGGTTCTTTCGATACTGGTGCTGGCGCGCCAGATCAGCCAGTCGCGCATGCGCTTGCAGGATTTGGTGGATTCACTCCAGAACAGCCAGAGGGCGCTGGAGAGCAAAAATGCCGAGCTTGCACAGACCGAACTGCGCCAGCGCACGCTGCTGGAGAATCTGCAGACCGGGCTGGTCGTGCACGCGCCGGACACCCATGTGCTGTTCAGCAATGCCATTGCCTCCAAACTGCTGGGCCTGAGCCGGGAGCAGATGGAAGGCAAGGTGGCAGTCGATCCAGCCTGGTGCTTTGTGGACACCACCGGCCACCGATTGGCCCCGGACGAATACCCAATCAGCCGGGTGATTCGTGAACAGAAGGCACTCAAGGACATCGCACTGGGCGTGCGCGTGCCGGGTCGTGAGGACGTGGTGTGGCTGGAGGTCAGCGCATTTCCCGAGTTCGAGACCGATGGCCCGCTCAAGCAGGTGGTGGTGAACTTTCATGACGTCACACAGCGCCGCCATGCGGAAGAAGCCCGCGAGAGGGCGGCGCGTGCCCTGCGCCTGGTGAGCGATACCAACATCACGCTGGCGCGCTCCGAAGGTGAGCACCAGCTGCTGGAAGACATCTGCCGCCTGGTCTGCGAAAAGGGTGGCTACCGCATGGCCTGGGTGGGTTACTCGCAGCAGGATGACAAGCGGTCGGTCGTGCCAGAAGCGCAGTGGGGCATTGATGACGGCTATCTGGCAACGATACAGATTTCCTGGAGCGGCGACTCCGAATATGGCAGGGGCCCGGTAGGCACAGCGCTGCGGTCCGGTGTCGTGCAGGTCAATCGCAATTACTTGCAGAACCCCAACACGGCCCCATGGCGCGAGGCGGCGCTCATCCATGGCTACCGCTCCAGCATTGCCCTGCCATTTGCCAAGAAGAGCGGCATGCGGGGAGTGGTTTCCATCTATGCCGCCGAGGAAGACGCCTTTGCTGCGGATGAGGTGGTTCTGCTGGAGGAGCTGGCGGGCAATCTCGCCTATGGGCTGGATGCGATTGAAGACCGGCAGCGCCGCATCGACGCCGAGTTCGCGTCGCGGGCCAAGGCGGATTTCCTGGCCAATATGAGCCATGAGATCCGCACGCCCCTGAACGCCATCACCGGCATGGCGCAACTCATCCGCAAGGACGGTCTCACGCACGAGCAATCGAACCGGCTGGACAAGCTGGAGGGTGCCAGCCGGCATCTGCTGCGCATCATCGACGCGATCCTGGACCTGTCCAAGATAGATGCGGGCAAGCTCACCCTCGAAGCCGTGCCCCTGCGCGTGGAACAGGTGGTGGCGAATGTGATGTCCATGGTGGCGGACCGCGCCCGCGCCAAGAACCTGGAGCTGGTCAGCGAGGTGCCCGCCATGCCGTTCAACCTGATTGGTGACGTCACGCGGCTGCAGCAGGCATTGCTGAATTACGCCTCCAACGCGGTCAAGTTCACCGAGTCCGGCAAGATCATCGTGCGGGCCATGCTGCTGGAGGAAACGCCGACCAGTGTCACTCTGCGCCTGGAGGTGGAGGACACCGGCATCGGCATTGAACCCCAGGCCCTGCAGCGGTTGTTCGAGGCCTTTGAGCAGGCGGACAACTCCATCACGCGTAAGTACGGCGGAACCGGTCTGGGCCTGGCCATCACGGCCCAGTTGGCGCGCCTCATGGGCGGCGAGGCCGGCGCCACCAGCGCGCCGGGTGCGGGCAGTACCTTCTGGTTCACGGTGCGGCTGGAGAAGAACCCGGACGCGGATTTCGCAGACAGCGATGCAGACGACGACGAATTGCGCATGCTGTTGCAAGCCCGCCATGCCGGCAAGCGCGTGCTGCTGGCGGAAGACGAGCCGGTCAACTGCGAGATCACCAGCTACATGCTGGAGGAGGCCGGCTTTGTGGTGGACGTCGCGGAGGATGGCGTGGCAGCGGTGGAGCGGGCGGGTCAGCTCCGCTACGACCTCATCATCATGGATATGCAGATGCCGCGCATGAGCGGGCTGGAGGCCACCCGCGCCATCCGTCAGTTGCCGAACTATGGGGATGTGCCCATTGTGGCGATGACAGCCAATGCGTTTGTGGAGGATCGGGTGCGCTGCATGGAGGCCGGCATGGATGGCTTCGTGACCAAGCCGCTGCCTGCCCGCGTTCTGTATGCGGCCTTGCTGCAGGCGCTGAAGTAGCCTCTTTGCAAGTTGAGGTAAGGTATGGCCCGCTTATCAAGTCGTTACCAAACAAGAGGTTGAAATGCAAAAGCGTGCACTGGGAAGTTTTCAGGTCGGGCGCATCGGTCTGGGGTGTATGAACCTGGACCATGCCTATGGACCGGCGGTCAGTGAAGAGGAAGGCGAACGGGCCCTGCTGGGTGCCCTGGACGCGGGCTACACCCTGATGGATACCGCCACGCTGTATGGCGCCGGCATGAACGAAGAGCGCGTGGGCCGCGTGCTGCGCAGCCGTCGCAACGACTACATACTCTCCAGCAAATGCGGCATGGAGATCACCAAGGTCGATGGCAAGCCGGTGCGCGTGATCGACGGCAGTCCCGAAACCCTGATGCGCCAGATCGAGGCCAGCCTGCGCCGCCTGGGTGTGGATGTCATCGATCTGTATTACCTGCACCGTTGGGACCGCAAGGTGCCGATTGAAGACAGCGTGGGTGCGTTGGCCCGCATGGTGGAAAAGGGCTACGTGCGCAGCATCGGCTTGAGCGAGGTATCTGCTGTCACCTTGCGCCGCGCCCATGCAGTGCACCCCATCACCGCATTGCAGACCGAGTATTCGCTTTGGAGCCGCAATGCGGAAATCGCCGCACTGGACGCCTGCCGCGAGCTGGGCGTGGCCTTTGTGGCATTCAGTCCGGTGGCGCGCGGCTATCTGTGCGACCGGTTGCACGATGTCACTGCGCTGCACGCCAAGGACATACGTCGCAGCATGCCCCGCTTCGAGCCTGCGACCTACGCCAAAAATCTGGAGCTGCTTACGCCCTACCGGCAACTGGCGGAGCAGGTGGGTTGCACGCCGTCGCAACTGGCGCTGGCCTGGCTGCTGCACAAGGCGCCGCACATCATTCCGATTCCGGGCAGCCAGAAGTTCGATCACATTCTGGAAAACGCCGCAGCTGACAACGTGGTGCTTAGCGCCGACGTGATGCAGCAGCTCGAAGGCCTGATCAACAACAGCACGGTGCACGGGCCGCGCTACGACCCGCAAGCCACCAGCGAAGTGGATACCGAGCAATTCACCTGAAGGCGCGCATGCACAGCTTCAGCTGTGCATGTCGTCGTTGCGGGCAATGTCGAGCAGGTATTCGACCTCGGCGGAGTGCTCGATGCAGTTGCGCTCGTGCCAGCGCTTGATCACCCACATGAAGCCGGCCACCACCACGCCGAACACCGTGATGGCGCCGAACGCCGACAGTCCCAGTCCGGTGGACAGACTGTAGAAGCCGCCCAGCCCCAGGATGCAGGCCTGCTCGTTGAAGTTCTGCACGGCAATGGAGCGACCCGAGCCCATCAGGTTGTGGCCGCGGTGCTGCAGCAGGGCATTCATGGGCACGACCAGAAAGCCGCCCAGCCCGCCCAGCAGCACCAGAAAGGGTGCTGCCACCCAGACGTTGTCGATGAAGTTCAGCAGGATGACCAGCAGCCCCATGCCTATGCCCAGCGGCATGACGTTGGTGGCGTGCTCCAGCCGCATGCGCAGCGAAGCGGCTACCGCACCCACGGCCGTACCGATGGCCACCACGCCGACCAGGGCGGAGGCCTGCGTCACGCTATAGCCCAACGCGGCCGCAGCCCAGGCCAGCACGATGTAGCGCAGGTTGCCGCTCACACCCCAGAACAGGGTGGTGGTGGACAGCGAGATCTGTCCCAGGCGGTCGCGCCACAGCCGCACATTGCAGTGCCAGAAATCGGGCAGCAGTCCCAGGAAGTTGCGCGGCATGGGACGCAACGGAAAGTCGGTGAGCGGAATGCGTGTGTTGAACCAGGCCGCCAGCAAGTAGACAAAAATGAGCACGCAGATGGCGGCTTCTGGCGGTGTATTGATGCCGGTGTCTATCAGAGGAAGGTCAAACGCCAGCAGATGCGCGGAAATCTTGGGACCGACCAACTGGCCGCCCAGCAGCACGCCCAGAATGATGGAGGAGATGGTTAGGCCCTCGATCCAGCCATTGGCCTTGACGAGTTGGGACGCTGGCAACAGTTCGGTGAGGATGCCGTATTTGGCGGGCGAGTAGGCCGCAGCCCCCAGACCCACAACGGCATAGGCCATCAGCGGGTGCGTGCCGAACAGCATCATCAGGCAGCCCACTACCTTGATGGAATTGCTCAGCAGCATCACGCGCCCCTTGGGCAAGGCATCGGCAAACGCGCCCACAAAAGGCGCCAACACCACGTAAAACAAAGCAAACATGGGCACCAGCGCCGCCTGTTGCCAGGTGGGAGCACCTCCGCCACGTAACAGTTGCACCGCTGCCACAAACAGTGCGTTGTCGGCCAGCGAGCTGAAGAACTGCGCCGACATGATGGTGAAAAAGCCGCGTTTCATTGATCCGGGAATGCCGCGCTGGAGTGACCAACGCTGTGGGTATTGTGATGGGGCTTCAAACGATGTGCGGTTATAGCACGGCATGCAGTGTCAAAATCGGGGAAAGCAGCCTTCTCTACCATCCACCATGCCCCGTCCGATCCTAGCCACCATCCACACCCAAGCCCTGGCCCACAACCTCAACGTCGCCCGCAGCCACGCGCCGGACGCCCGGGTCTGGGCGGTCGTGAAAGCGAATGCCTATGGCCACGGCATCGAGCGTGCCTTCAACGGCCTGCGCGGTGCTGACGGCTTTGCCTTGCTGGATCTGGCCGAAGCCCAGCGCGTGCGCGATCTGGGCTGGCGCGGTCCGGTGCTGCTGCTCGAAGGCGTGTTCGAGCAGCGCGACCTGGAACTGTGTTCACGCCTGGACCTCTGGCATGCGGTGCACTGCAATGAGCAGATCGACATGCTGGCCGCCCACAAGACCAACGTGCCGCAACGGGTGTTCCTCAAGATGAACAGCGGCATGAACCGCTTGGGCTTTCGGCCCGAGCAGTACCGCAGTGCCTGGACGCGCCTCAACGCCCTGCCGCAGGTGGACGAGATTTCCCACATGACCCATTTCAGCGACGCCGATGGCGCTGCCGGCATAGCACGGCAGATGCAGGTGTTCGATGCTACCACCCGCGATCTGCCCGGCGAGCGCACGGTGAGCAACAGTGCCGCGGTGTTGCGCCACGCGGGTGTGCCCGGTGCCAGCGACTGGGTGCGCCCCGGCATCGTGGTGTACGGCAGTGCGCCGGACTTTCCCGAGCACAGCGCCGCCCACTGGGGTTTGCAACCCACCATGACGCTGGAGGCCAAGATCATTGGTGTGCAGCATCTGCAGCCGGGCGACACGGTGGGTTATGGCTCCAGCTTTGTGGCAACGGCACCCATGCGCATTGGCGTGGTGGCCTGCGGCTATGCCGACGGCTATCCGCGCATCTGCCCCACCGGCACACCGGCGCTGGTGGATGGCGCGCGCAGCCAGACGCTGGGTCGCGTCAGCATGGACATGCTCAGCGTGGATCTGACGGACCTGCCAAATGCCGGCATGGGCAGCACAGTCACCCTCTGGGGGCGCGCCGCCAATGGCGCAGTGCTTCCCATCGATGAAGTGGCGGCCAAGGCGGGCACCCTGGCGTACGAGTTGATGTGTGCACTGGCCGCACGTGTCCCAGTGGTGGTGGATGCATGAAATACGTTCCTATCCCTGTAGCCATGCTGGAGGTGGGCAAGCCACTGCCGGTGGACCTGGTCAGCGACAGCGGGCAACTGCTGCTGCGCAAGGGGCAGCCCATACTGTCCGACCAGCACAGGGAGAAGTTGCAGAGCTTCAATGCGAGCGCGCGTGAGAGCGATGCCATTGCGTGGCAGCGTGCCTATGAACGGCTGTTGCATGAAATGCTCAACAGTGGTGTCGATGCGCGCGAGCTCACCAAATTGACGCTGCCCAGTGAAATCCGAGAAACCGACTACATCGTCGGCAAGCAGCTCAGCGGTGGTTGGCTGGACTTGCAGGAAGTGCTGCGCGGCATCCTGTACCAAGGCGGTCTGGCAATACAGCCCTTGCCGCGCCTCAAGGGCATAGAGCACAAAGCGCTGGAGCTGGTGCAGCAGGATGTGGACGGCAGCCTGTTCCAGCTGTTCCAGGCGCTGACCGACAACAGCCTGGGTTATTGCGCCACACACGCCTTATTGTGCGCCGTGGTGTGCGAACTCACCGCCATCAAGCTGGGCTACACGCCTTTGCAGCGCCAGCCGCTGGTGTCTGCCGCGCTCACCATGAACATCGGCATGGCCCGTGAGCAAGACAGCATGTCGCGCCAGACCACGCCCATCAACGCATGGCAGCGCACCCTGGTGGCTGAACACCCGGTGCTGGGCGAGAAGCTATTGCGCGACCTGGGCGTGGACGATCCCCTGCATCTGGATCTGGTGCGCTGGCACCACGCACCGCTGTCCCGGGAGGCCTTGCCATCCGCTCTGCACAGCCGGCGTCTGCTCAATCTGGCCGACATGTTTGTGGCGCGCACGGCTGCGCGCAAGACGCGCTCGGCACTGTCGCCGGTGGAGGCGGTCAAGACCATGGTGTTTGGCGCCAATGGCGACGACCTCGGTCTGGGCTCTGCCATGGCGCAGGCGGTGGGCTTCTACCCGCCGGGCACCTACGTCAAGCTGGCCAACGGCGAAATCGCGGTAGCGGTGCAGCGCGGCGAGCGCGCCAATACGCCCTGGGTCATCAGCATCGTGGGCAGCGATGCCATGCCGCTGGCCAAATACGAATGCAAGAGCACGGCCGAGCCGCGCACCGCCATCACCATGCCGGTCAACTTTGAAAAGATCAAGGTGGCGGTCAACCCCGACAAAGTGCACAAGGCGCGCGAGCGCATTCCCAAGCCTTAGCACGCAAACCATTCCTCTTTCCCCCGTGTTCGCGGGATTGTGAAGGTCAACCCATCTCTGAAAAATGGAGACGGGAGAAACGTTCAACAATTTTGGGAGAGGTCCATGGTCATTCAATCGGTTCGCGCTTTGCGCTTCATGTGTCTTGCGGCCGCCGCCGCGTTGCTTGCTGCCTGCGGTGGGGGCAGCAGCAGTCCGACCCTCAGTGGCGTGGCTGCGGTGGGTGTGCCCATCGTCAGCGGCTCGGTGAAAGTGAGCTGTGCCGGCGGCTCCGCGCTGAACACCACCACCAGCAGCAGCGGCAGCTGGAGCGTAACCACTTCCGGGCAGACCTTGCCCTGCGCAGTGCAGGTGTCCGGCGGCACGGCCGGTGGTGCTGCCAACACCACGCCCTATCACTCCATCGCCCTGTCCTTCGGCACCGTCAACATCACGCCCTTGACCGATCTGGTAGTCGCCCAGATGCTGGGTGCCGCGCCGCAGACCTGGTTTGCCAGCCCCGCTTTCAGCAGCGTGAATGCAACCAGTCTGAATGCGGCACTCACCACGGTCAGCAGTTCGCTGGGCATGACAAGCACCCTGGGCACTGTCAATCCTTTCACTACCGCATTCGTGCCGCAGAACGGCGTGCTGCTGGACGACGTGCTCGAAGCCATCAAGACGGCATTGACCAACCAGTCGCAAACCTATGCGGCCCTGCTGGCCGCGGCACAGGCCGGCAACTACGCCACATTTACCGGCTTTGGCACCGCGTTTACTGTCGCCTACGGTTCCGTATCCGGCCCGGGAAGTTCCGGGGTCACCAGCTGTGCCAACGGCGAAACCAAGATGACCTATTTCGGGACCAGCGGCAAGTACGCCGATGGCCAGTCCGTATGCTTTACCGGCAGCGCCACTGCGCTGAGTTTTTCGGGCAAGACCTTGACCAGTCCTACGCTCAATGGCGCGGTGACCAGTCCGTTCTCCGCCTATGTCTTTACCGACGCTTCGGACAGCTACAAGTACGAGATGATCCTGGATTCGGGCGCGTTGTACGAGATCAATGTCTCCAACGGACCGACCTATGTGGGGCAGTTCGTCACGGGTAGCCTGACGGTGGAAACCACGGTGATGGGCGTCACCACGTCGATTTCCATAGGGGGCATCCATGCACCTGCGGACCAGTCCACTTTCTGCTCCGGTATCACGACAGACAACTCCATCACCTCGCTGACCAATGCGGGTGGATCATTGACCATCGACAGCTGCAGTTTCTCGGGCAACGTGGGCAATATCGCTGCCACGCTGCATGTCACCACGCCCGTCACCCTCAATACCTCGTACACCATCAAGTACACCTACAACTGAAGGCAAGCAGTTCGCCCGCCCAGCGCATATGTGCCGGGCGGGCTTTTTTGTGGGCGATTGGCAATGGGTATCTGTGGATTCATACAGTATCATGCTGCATGGCCAAAGAGAAAAGCATCTACACCTGCAACGAGTGCGGCGGCACCAGTCCCAAGTGGCTGGGCAAGTGCCCGCATTGCAATGCCTGGAACACCCTGATCGAATCCGTCGCCGGCAGCGACGCACCGGCCAAGAACCGCTTTGCATCCCTGGCCAAGACCGCCGATGTGGCGGTGCTGGCAGACATCGAAGCCAGCGATGTGGAGCGCACACCCACCGGTCACGAAGAACTGGACCGCGTGCTGGGCGGTGGCATGGTCGAAGGCGGTGTGGTGCTCATTGGCGGCGACCCCGGTATCGGCAAGTCCACGCTACTGTTGCAGGCGCTGGATTCGCTGCAGCGCCAGGGCAAGAGTACCTTGTATGTCACGGGTGAAGAGAGCGGCGCACAGGTGGCGCTGCGCTCGCGGCGTCTGGGCTTGGACAAATCGCAGGTCAAGGTACTGGCCGAAATCCAGCTGGAAAAAATCCTGGCCACGCTGACAGCGCACAGCCCCGATGTGGCGGTGATCGACTCGATCCAGACCGTGTACTCCGAGCAGCTCACCAGCGCACCGGGTTCGGTAGCGCAGGTGCGCGAATGCGCGGCCCACCTCACGCGTGCGGCCAAGTCCAGCGGCACGGCCATCGTGCTGGTGGGCCACGTCACCAAGGACGGTGCCCTGGCCGGCCCGCGCGTGCTGGAGCACATGGTGGACACCGTGCTGTATTTCGAGGGCGACACGCACAGCCAGTTCCGTCTGGTGCGCGCCATCAAGAACCGCTTTGGCGCGGTCAATGAGATGGGCGTGTTTGCCATGACGGAAAAAGGTCTCAAAGGCGTGAGCAACCCCAGCGCCATTTTTCTGAGCCAGCATGCCGAGCCTGTGCCCGGCAGCTGCGTCATGGTTACGCTCGAAGGAACGCGCCCCTTGCTGGTGGAAATCCAGGCGCTGGTGGACAGCGGCGGCCCGTCACCGCGGCGTCTCTCGGTGGGTCTGGACAAGGACCGGCTAGCCATGCTGTTGGCCGTGTTGCACCGCCATGCGGGCGTGGCCTGTATGGATCAGGATGTGTTTGTGAATGCGGTGGGCGGTGTGCGCATCAGCGAGCCCGCTGCCGATCTGGCGGTCATGCTTTCCATCACGTCGTCGCTGCGCGGCAAGCCCTTGCCCAAGGGCTTCATCGCCTTTGGTGAGGTGGGTCTGGCTGGTGAGGTGCGCCCCGCGCCGCGCGGGCAGGAGCGCCTCAAGGAGGCCGCTAAGCTGGGCTTCAGCGTGGCCGTGGTGCCCAAGGCCAATGCACCCAAGAAGCCCATCGAGGGGCTGACCATCCATGCCGTAGAACGAGTCGAAGAGGCCATGCAGGTGGTGCGCTCACTGGCGTAACATGTTGGCCATGGGCTGGCTCAACAAACTTCCAAACTCCGTTCGCAGCGCCAGTGGCCTGGAATGGAGGTTGTGGCGCAAGCTCCCGCTGATTTTCCTGGTGGGCACTGCCATCCCTCTGGCAGCGGCTGTGGCTCTGCATCTTTTCACCAACCAGGAAAGCACGGCGCAGCTGCGTTGGCTGCAGACCATGGACTATGTAGTCGTCGGCGTGGTGGTCTTCCACTGGACCGCCGTGGCCACCATTGCCATCGGCTGCATCGTGGTGATGGTGATGAAGGGGCCCGGCTATGTAGCCGATGCCATGGAGGTCTCGCACAGCGACCGCCCCCGCAGCAGCATGGAAGAAGAAGCGCCGCCCGAGCATTAAGCGGCGTTTAATCTGCGCGGCCTACGATGCAGTCCATCGGAGGTTCCATGTTCACACGCAAGTTTCTATTGAGTTCCGCTCTTCTCGGCCTGGGCCTATGTGCTGGTGCCGCACAGGCACAGACCACCCCGGCGCAGCAGGTTGCCGGCTATGTCGCCCAGTCGGGCCAGCCAGCCCAGGCTGCGGCAGGCAAGGAGTTTTTCACCAGCAAGCACGGCAAGGACTGGAGCTGCTCCACCTGCCACACCGCCAACCCCACGGTGCAGGGCAAGCACGCCACCACCGGCAAGGTGATTGAGCCCATGGCGCCGGCTTTCAACGACAAGCGCTTTACCGATGCGGCCAAGACCGAAAAGTGGTTTCGCCGCAATTGCAATGACGTGGTCGGTCGCGAGTGCACACCGGCAGAAAAAGCCAATGTGCTGACTTGGCTGCTCTCCCTCAAACCCTGAAGCTGGAGCCTGACACCATGAAGAAGAAACTATCCGTCCTGGCGGGCACGCTGTTGCTGTGCCTGTCCTTCGCCGAAACTGCAGGCGCCAGCCAGGGCTACGCCGTCCCACCCAACGCGCGGCACCAGCAGGAGTGCTCGTCTTGCCACGTAGCCTATCCCCCGGGCCTGCTGCCCGCGGCTTCCTGGCAGCGCATCATGGGCAATCTGCACAAGCACTTTGGCACCGATGCGTCGTTGGACGAGGCAACGGCACGCGAGATCAGCGCCTGGCTGGAGGCGCACGCCGGTACCGGTCGCCGTGGTGGCGAGGAACCTGCCCAGGACCGCATCAGCAAGGCACAATGGTTTGTGCGCCAGCATGACGAAGTGTCTGCCAGCGTATGGAAGCGCGCTTCCGTGGGCAGCCCGTCCAACTGTTCGGCCTGCCATGCGGAAGCCGCCAAGGGCAATTTCAATGAACACCAGGTGCGTATCCCCAAATGAGTGAAGCTTCCGAGAAACTGCAGAAGATCCGCATCTGGGATGCACCGGTGCGGGTGTTCCACTGGCTGCTGGTGTTTTGCTTTGCTGGCGCCTACATCACGTCTGAAGGCGAGCAATGGCGTCTGGTGCATGTGACGTTGGGCTACACCCTGGGCGGCTTGCTGCTGTTTCGCCTGGTGTGGGGCATTGTGGGCACGCGCTATGCGCGTTTCAGCAGCTTTGTGCGCGGACCTGCCGCCGTGCTGCGCTATCTGAAGTCGATCCGGTCCGGGCAGCCGGAGCACCATCTGGGCCATAACCCGGCCGGGGCCGTGGCCATTGTGCTGCTCATGCTCATGGGGCTGGCGCTGGCGGCAACGGGTTACGCCACCTACAACGACATCGGTCCGGGCTGGTTGTCCGAGCTGCACGAGCTACTGGGCAACGGCATGCTGCTGGTGGTGATTGGACACCTGCTGGGCGTGGTCACCGCCAGCTGGCAGCACCGTGAAAACCTGGCGCGCGCCATGGTCACCGGATACAAGACAGGTCTGCCCGAACAGGGCATACGCCGCAGCTGGGCAGTGATTGCCGTGGCACTGATTGCAGCGGTGCTGTCCTTCTGGTGGCAACAGTGGCAAAGTGCACCCAAGGCCGACGCCACCAGCGCCGTGCAGGAGTCCGCACAAATGGAGCGGGTAGCCAATTCTGCGGGCAAGCCAACCGAGACGGAACACTGACCCACTATGCGTATCCTGCTGGCCGAAGACGATGACATGCTGGGTGACGGCTTGCGCGCAGGCTTGCGCCAGGCTGGTTTTCAGGTCGACTGGGTGCGCGATGGCATGGCGGCGGAACGGGAACTCGCCACCGGCGTCTATGCCGCTGGCGTGCTGGATCTGGGGTTGCCGCTGAAAGACGGGTTGGATGTGCTCAAGGATTTGCGCGCGCGCAAGATCGATACGCCCATTCTGGTGCTCACCGCACGCGATGCGGTGCCCGACCGGGTGGTGGGCCTGGACTCCGGCGCTGACGACTACGTCATCAAGCCGGTGGACCTGATCGAACTGGCGGCACGCCTGCGTTCGCTGGTGCGGCGCTCGCTGGGGCAGGTGCAGGAAACCCTGTGCGCTGGCACCGTGGTGCTGGATGCTGCTGCCCGCAGCGTGAGCTGCCAGGGTGAACTGGTGCAGCTGTCCACCCGCGAATTCGATCTGCTGCATGCGCTGATGCGCAATGTCGGGCGCGTCCTCACGCGTGAACAACTGGAGCAGCAGATGTACAGCTGGGGCCACGAGGTGGAGAGCAACGCCATCGAGGTGCACATCCATCACCTGCGGCGCAAGCTGGGCGCTGACTTGATACAGACTGTGCGTGGTGTGGGTTACACCGTGCAACGCGAGCCGGCCGCCTCATGAAACGCCCCCGGCAGGCCTCGCTGCAGTCCCGGCTGATGATTCTGGTGCTGGGGTTCGCGGCTGCGGTGTGGCTGGGCTCCGCGCTGATCACCTGGCGCGATGCGCAAGGTGAAATCGACGAGTTGCTTGATGGCCACCTGGCGCAGGCGGCGGCGCTGCTGATGGTGCAGACCCAGGGCGATCACGACGACGTGTTTGATACACCGGTGTTGCACAAGTACGCACCCCAGGTGGCGTTCCAGGTGTTTGTCGAAGGGCAGATGATCATGCGTTCCTCCAACGTCGGCTCCGAGCCCATGGCACCACAGAAAGTGGGGTTCAGCACCATACGGCGCAGCGATGGCGAGCTTTGGCGCGTCGTGGTGGTACGCGGGGAAGAGCACGACATCACGGTGTTCGTCGGTGAGAAGGTGTCTTCGCGTCAGGCCATTCTGTGGGCGCTTCTGCGCAGCCTGTTGCGTCCTTTGCTGCTGGCTCTGCCGCTGTTCGGACTGGCGCTGTGGTGGTCGGTGCGCAAGGGGCTTGCGCCCCTGCATGATTTGCGCGCCATGCTGGACAGGCGCGCGCCCCAGGCCGATGAACCAGTGCCATTGGATGGCATGCCGCGCGAGCTACGTCCGCTGGTAGAGACGCTCAACGGCCTGCTGGAGCGCATAGGCCGCATGGTGCAAAGCGAGCGCCGCTTTACGGCTGACGCGGCACACGAGCTGCGCACCCCGATAGCGGCCATTCGTGCCCAGGCACAGGTTGCGCTGGGGGCGGGAGACGACGTGGCCGAACGCACCCATGCGCTGCAAACCACGCTGGCCGGTTGCGACCGGGCCAGCCGTCTGGTCGATCAGCTGCTCACACTGGCGAGGCTGGAGGCCGCGCCTGCGGCGCTGACTACCCGGGTAGACCTGAGTGCCGTGCTGCGTCGCGTGACCGGAGAACTCGCGCAGGGCGCGCTGGCGCGCCAGCAGGATGTGGAGGTGCTGGCCGACACGCCCTGCGCGGTAGCGGCGCAGGAAGTGCTGCTGGGGGTGTTGGTGCGCAATCTGCTGGACAACGCCATGCGCTACAGCCCGCCCCATGCCCGCATCCGGGCGCAGGTGTGCGTGGAAGGCGGCGTGCCGGTCCTGCGGGTGCAAGACAGCGGCCCGGGCATGAGCGACGAGGCCATTTCCCACCTGGGGGAGCGCTTCTTCCGGGTGCTGGGCAATGACCAGCCCGGCAGCGGTCTGGGCTGGTCCATCGTGCGGCGCCTGCTGGCGGTGATGGGCGCCCAGGCAGAGATTGCCCGTTCGGCAGAATTGGGAGGACTGTCGGTGACCGTGCGCTGGCCTGCATCCCCGTAAAATCCGGGATTCAGCCCAAATTGCAATCCACCTACCGAAGGACACACCCATGAGCGCTATTCCTCCCTCCATGTCAGACCGCGATGGAAAAATCTGGATGGATGGCCAGATGGTGGATTGGCGCGATGCCAAGATCCACGTGCTCACCCACACGCTGCACTACGGTTGCGGCGCGTTCGAAGGCGTGCGTGCCTACAAGTGCGACGATGGCTCTACTGCCATCTTCCGGTTGCAGGAACACACCGACCGCCTCTTCAACAGCGCCAAGATTCTGCGCATGAAGATCCCGTTCACCAAGGAGCAGGTCAATGAGGCGCAAAAGGCCGTTATCCGCGACAACAAGCTGGAGTCCGGTTACCTGCGTCCGCTCACCTGGATTGGCGACAAGAAGCTGGGCGTGTCGCCCAAGGGCAATACCATCCATCTGATGGTGGCCGCATGGCCCTGGGGCGCCTACCTGGGTGAAGAGGGCATGAAGCGCGGCATCCGCGTCAAGATTTCCAGCTACACCCGCCACCACGTCAACATCACCATGACCCAGGCCAAGGCGGTGAGCAACTACACCAACTCCATCCTGGCCAATATGGAAGCCACCGATGACGGTTACGACGAGGCTATGCTGCTGGACGCCAGCGGCTTTGTCTCCGAAGGCGCGGGCGAGAACGTGTTCGTGGTCAAGGATGGCGTGGTCTACACGCCGGACCTCTCCGCCGGCGCGCTCAACGGTATCACCCGCAATACCGTGCTGCACATCTGCAAGGACCTGGGACTGGAGCTGGTGCAAAAGCGCATTACCCGCGACGAGCTCTACATCAGCGACGAGGTGTTCTTCACCGGCACAGCCGCCGAAGTCACGCCCATCCGCGAAATCGACCGCCTGGAAATCGGCAGCGGCTCGCGTGGCCCGATCACGGAAAAAATCCAGAGCGCGTTCTTTGACATCGTCAATGGCCGCAACCCCAAATACGCTCACTGGCTGAGCAAGGTCTGAAGCATTTCCACAGGAATACACCATGTCGAACACCCCATCCAAGATTGAACTGCTGGCCAAGGACCTGAACCACCAAGGCGGCGTGTTCTGCCCCAGCCCCCTGGCCCACATGAAGACCTGGAACACCCACCCCAAGGTATACCTGGACGTGGGCCGCACCGGCGAAGCCAAGTGCCCCTATTGCGGTACGGTCTACGCGCTCAAGGCTGGTGAACACTTCGAACACGGGCACTGATTCGCTCCTCATCGCGCCCCAATGGATTGGGGATGCGGTGATGACCGAACCACTGCTGCGTCGCCTGCATGCCAGGGGCGAACGCCTGACCGTAGGTGCACTGCCCTGGGTGGCGCCGGTGTACCGCGCCATGCCGCAGGTGGCCGAGGTCATTGAATTCCCGTTTGCCCACGGCGGTCTGCAATGGCAGGCCCGCCGGGCTATGGCCGCCCATTTGCATGGCCGGTTTGATGTGGCCTATGTCTGCCCCAACTCGCTCAAGAGCGCCCTGATTCCCTGGTGGGCCAGCATCCCGAAACGGGTGGGCTACCGTGGCGAAGCGCGCTGGGGCATCCTCAACCGGCGCCTGCCCAATCCGCCCAAAGGTGAGCGCCCGCCCATGGTGGCGTTCTATTCCGCCCTGAGCGGCGAATCCGGCACTGAGGCCGATCGGCCGCAACTGCAGTTGCACGAGGCTGCGCGCTTGCAGGCGGTGCAGGCCCTGGACTTGATGCCCGGAGGCTATTACGTGTTTGCGCCGGGTGCCGAATACGGTCCGGCCAAGCGTTGGCCCGCCTCGCACTTCGCCGGTCTGGCCGCGCAGCTGGCATTGCCCGTCGTTTTGCTGGGGTCGCCCAAGGAAGCGGCATTGTGCGCGGAGATCGCTCGCATCGCGCAGGCTAGCCGCCCCGGCGCCTGTGTGGACTTGTCAGGCCGCACCAGCTTGGACCAGGCGCTGGCGGTGATTGCATCTGCCAAGGCCATGGTCAGCAATGATTCGGGTCTGATGCACGTGGCCGCCGCGTTCGGTATCCCGCAAGTGGCGTTGTTTGGCTCCAGCAGTCCGCTGCATACGCCTCCCTTGAGCGCGAAGGCGCAGGTGATCTGGCTGAAGAACGATGCGTCCTACCTGCCGGCGCTGGATTGCGCACCGTGTTTTCAAAGGGAATGCCCGCTCGGGCACACCCGTTGCTTGAACGATATTGCGCCCGAGCGGGTGTTAGGATTTATTCGGTAGGTCGTTTCTTTAATAACTTGATGAAAGGGTTTGGAAATATGAAGACGGTATTTAAAAAGCTGGGGCTGGTGCTTGCACTGTCGGGCGCGGCCTTGATGACATCGGGCGCACACGCTGCCGATGCGTCCAAGGTGCTCAACATCTACAACTGGTCCGATTACATCGCCGAAGACACCATCAAGAACTTCGAGAAGGAAACCGGCATCAAGGTCCGTTACGACAACTACGACAGCAACGAAATCCTGCACGCCAAGCTGCTGGCGGGCAAGACCGGCTATGACATCGTGGTGCCCGGTGCCCACTTCGCCAAGACCCAGATCGAAGGTGGTCTGCTGCAAAAGCTCGACAAGAGCAAGCTCACCAACTGGGGCAACCTGGACAAGGGCGTGCTGGAGCAGCTTGCCAAGGTGGACCCAGGCAACGAATACCTGGTGGACTGGCTCTGGGGCTATGTGACCGTAGGTATCAATGTGGACAAGGTCAAGGCCGCACTGGGTGACAAGCCCATGCCCGAAAACGCCTGGGATCTGCTGTTCAACCCTGAGTACGTATCCAAGTTCAAGAAGTGCGGCGTCAGCGTGCTGGATTCCGCCTCCGAGGTGGTGCCCGCCGCGCTGCTGTACGCAGGCAAGAACCCCTACAGCAAGGACGCAGCCGACTACGAAGCCGCAGCCAAGGTGCTCAAGGCCATCCGTCCCTACGTGACCCGCTTCTCGTCATCCGGCTACATCGAGGAAATGGCCAGTGGTGCGACCTGCCTGGTCATGGGTTTCTCAGGCGATATCAACATCGCTGCCAGCCGTGCCGCCGCTGCCAAGACCAAGAAGCCTGTGGTCATCCAGACGCTGGTGCCCAAGACTGGCGCCACCTTGTTCTTTGACTCCATGGCCATTCCCAAGGACGCACAGAATGTGGAGAACGCCCACCTGTTCATCAACTACATCCTGCGCCCTGAAGTGGATGCGTCACTCACCAACAAGGTGTTCTACGCCAACCCCAACGCGGCTTCTCTGAAGTTCGTGAAGAAGGACGTGGCCGAGAACAAGACCATCTTCCTGGAGCCCGCGGTCATGAAGGCCATGGTGGCGCCGGACGCTTTGCCGCAACCGATCCGCAAGGTGCAGACCCGCACCTTCACGGCTTTCAAGACCGGCAAGTAAGTCTTTCAGGTTTTCAAATCAAAGGTCCGTGGGCGTCAGGCCCTCGGACCTTTTTTCATGCGGCTGCGGGATTGCGCCTGCGCTCCACGCCGGCCACCAAGGTGCCATTGGAATTGGGTCTGCGCACAGACACCTTTTGCAACGCGTCTGCATCGTTGAGCTTGAAGGTGGCAACCACCCGGACCAGGTCCTGTGCCTGAGATTTGAGGCTGGCAGCGGCGGCCGCAATCTGCTCCACCAAGGCCGCGTTCTGCTGGGTGGTCTGGTCCATGCGGTGCACGGCTTCGCCCACCTGGGCCACGCCCGCGGACTGCTCGGCGCTGGCGGTGGTGATGGCGCCCATGGTTTCGGTGACGCGTTGAATGCTGGCCACGATCTCGGCCATGGTCACACCCGCGCGGTCCACCAGGGCCGTGCCTTGCTCCACACGCTCCACGCTGGCATTGATCAGTGTCTTGATCTCCTTGGCGGCCTCGGCACTGCGACCGGCCAGGCTGCGGACTTCGGAAGCCACCACGGCAAAGCCGCGCCCTTGCTCGCCCGCGCGTGCAGCCTCCACCGCCGCGTTCAGGGCCAGTATGTTGGTCTGGAAAGCGATGCCGTCAATCACGCTGATGATGTCGCTGATCCTGCGTGAGGACTCGTTGATGCCCTTCATGGTCTCCACCACCTGACCCACTACGTCCCCGCCGGAAGTGGCCACACCGGAAGCCTTGAGCGCAAGCGCATTGGCTTCGCGGGCACGCTCGGCGTTCTGCACCACCTGCGAGCCTAGCTGCTCCATGGACGAGGCGGTTTCTTCCAGTGCGCTGGCTTGCTGCTCGGTGCGTTCGGACAAATCGTTGTTGCCTTGCGAAATCTCGGTGCTGGATGTGGCTACCGTGTCCGAGCCCTGGCGTACGTTGACGACGATGGACCTCAGCGTGGACAGCATGTGGTCAAACGCGCTGGCCAGGCTGCCGCTTTGGGTGCTTCCATCGGTGAAGCTGTGGGTCAGGTCGCCCTCGGCAATCTGGTGCGCCAGCACGGTGGCCTCGGCCAGTTCCATGCCCAGCTGCGAGGTGATGCTTCTGGAAATGAATTGGGTCAATGCCACCAGAAACAGTCCGCCCACCAGAATGGACGCTGCGATCCAGATGCGCGCGCCCTTGGACTCCGCATCAAACTGTTTGTCCAGATCCTTGGCTTCCTTGGACACCAGCTCGTAGTACTTGTTGTATGCAACATCGAAGCGGTCAATCTGCTTGTCCACGGCGTCATCGACAGAGCCCATTTCACTCTGGGGAACATTCTTCTTGGATAGCTCCAGATATTGGCCTTCGTACAGGGTGCGAATTTCCTTGATAGCCGCAACAGCATCCGCAAGCAGGGCCTTCTTCTCCGATGTATCGGCACCTGCGGAAGCCATGGCAAAGGAGTCGTCGATTTCCTTGTTGATTTCCTGCCATTTCTTGTGCACCTCATCGAAGTTCCGGTTGATGTAGGTGTCCGCAATGACCCGGTAGGCCTGGGCACCCAGGTTGGAGTCGTGCTTGATGTCGGAAGCCAGTTGGGCCTTGGTGACGCCCTGGTCCTGCAAGGCGGAGAGGCGACTGAGCACAGACCAGTTGATAAGGGCCAACCCGATCATCACGGCAGCCGACAGGCCCACGATGAAATACAGGCGGTGTGCAATTTTGAGGTTCTTCATGTCTCCCCTCTCATTTGATGAATACCTGCATGGTACTGAATCCGCAACGGCACAAAAAAAAGCCACCTTGCGGTGGCTTTAAAAGTCCCCGAAGGGACGTCGTTGGATTTGTAGGAAGTCCGCCTTTTGGCTAGCGGATCTTCATTTTTTTGGACTGTGACAGCAGTTGGATGAACTTTACCGGGAGCCTGTCCAGTTTGATATCCCCCATACGGGGGAATTTCTATCCAAATGGTCAAATAAAAACGATAAAAATGATGAACTCCATCAGATTTGATCAGAAGTCTAGCTCTGGACGACCCAACTGGCACGGTGACGCGCAGCCGCTATGCGTATCGCATTGGGTTCGTCTGTCTGTTCTATCCAATCCAGCGCTTGCTGGTGGCTGCGGCCAAAACGCACATGACGCTCCAGCAGACGCTGGTGTCGTAGCGAGTGGGCGATGTCCAGGTACCAGGCTTCATCCAGCAGAGCGCGAACTCCGGCCCAGGCACCGTCTTCCATCAGCAGGTAATTGCCCTCGGTAATGATCAGCTGGGTGCTGGCCTCGATGGCGACCGCGCCAGCAATGCCTTCTTCCAGATCGCGGCGGAATTCGGGCGCGTAAATGGTTTCGCCGGGTTGCTGGTTGCGGATGCGGTGCAGCAGGTTCACATAGCCTGCTGCGTCAAAGGTATCCGGTGCACCCTTGCGGCCTGCGCGACCCAGGCGATGCAGCTCGGAATTGGCCAGGTGGAACCCGTCCATGGGCACAACCTGCACCTTGTCGCCCAGCGCCAGCAGCAGTCCTTCTGCGAGGGTCGACTTGCCGGCGCCGGGGGCGGCGGCAATTCCCAGAATCTTGCGCTGCCCGCTGGCGAGCAGCGCTTGTGCACGCAGCAGGACTTCAGCGGGTAGTGTGGTGTGTGTCATTGCGGTTCTCCGGTTCCCGTGCCGCTGGCAATCCGCCCGCTGGCCACATGGGCCAGCACCTCTTGCCGGCTGGGGGGCACGCAGCCGCGGCGCTGCACACAGATGCTGGCACTGGCGATGGCATTTTGCAGCAGCCGTTGTGCCACCGAAGCGTTCACTTCCGCACTGCCCCAGTCCGCAGCCAAGCCCGCCTCCAGCATGGCCGTGACCAGACCGGCCAGGAAGCAGTCTCCGGCACCCACCGTGTCCACCACCGCAAGCGGCGCAGACTCCCGGGCATGGAACACGGCGCCAGCCCGGGTGAGCAGGTTGGCACCCGCGCCGCCCCGGGTGAGCGCAATCACGCGCGCATCACACTGCCCCAGCAGGTTGCGGGCCTGGTCCAGGGCGGTAGCGCCCGCCATGCCCAGGTTGTCCAGGTCTTCATCGCTGACTTTGATCACATCGGCGTATTGCAGGGTGTTGAGCACATGGGCCCGGTAGCGCGGCAGGTCTGGCATGACGGACGGCCGCAGATTGGCATCAATCACCACCACTTTGCCGGAGTCGCGCTGTCCGGCCAGCCAGGGCAGGTAGATGCCGGCGTCGTCGGGCGATAGCGCCAGCGCGCCCGTGCAGACCACTTGCAGCGCCGGTGCCGCCTCACAGGCCTGGGTCAGGCGCACGGCATCAGTGGCGCGATCGGCCACGCCTTCGCGATAGAACGCATAGTCAGGATGGCCGGCATCGTCGACGCTGACCACGGCCAATGAGGTCACTTCCACCACGGGCTCCGGGCGCGCCAGATGCACGCCGTCAGCCAGCAGCCCCTCGGCCAACTGGCGCCCAAAGCGGTCGCGCGAGAGCGGGTTGAGGTACAGGGTTTCAATACTCTGCCGCGCCAGGGCACGGGTCAGGTTGTAGACCGCGCCGCCCAGACAAGGCTCATAACGCCCGTCGGGATTGCGGATCATGTCGATCAGGGCTTCGCCTGCCGTGGCTACCTGGATTTGCATATTTTTTTGCACCATACTAGGGTTTTCCATTACTAAAGTAACTTGATTTAATTAGTCTGGAGCGAATATAGTCCAGCCACGCTAAGACGTAAAGCGTATGAACCCAGGGACCTCCAATCCCTGATTACCCACGATCCAACGACATTCATTCGAGGAGAACGAGCTTGAAAAAATCCACCACCCTGGCCCTGACCGCCATCGCTTTTGCAGCTTCCGCTGCCTCTTCTGCCTTCGCCGCAGAAACCGTGATCGGCCTGATCACCAAGACCGACAGCAACCCCTTCTTCGTGAAGATGAAGGAAGGCGCTGAAGCCGAAGCCAAGAAGGCGGGCGCCAAGCTCATCAGCGCTGCGGGCAAGCAGGACGGCGACACCGCCGGCCAGATCAGCGCCATGGAAAACATGGTTGCCGCTGGTGCCAAGACCATCCTGATCACATCCTCTGGCGACGCCATCATCCCCACCGTCAAGAAGATCCAGGCCCAGGGCGTGCAAGTGATTGCGCTGGACAGCCCCTTCGAAGGCGCTGACGCCTTGTTTGCCACCAACAACTACAAGGCCGGCGAACTGATCGGCCAGTACGCCAAGGCTGCCCTGAACGGCAAGAAGCCCGTGATCGCCACGCTGGACCTGTTCCCCGGCCACCCCGTGGGCGCACAACGCCACAACGGCTTCCTGCAAGGCTATGGCCTGAAGAGCCTGGATGCCAAGAGCAATGAGCTGGCCCAACCTGCCGAGGTGGTCTGCATGGCCGACAGCTTCGGTGATGCCGCCAAGGGTCAGACCGGCATGGAAAACTGCCTGCAGAAGAACCCCAACATCAATGTCGTCTACACCATCAACGAACCCGCCGCCGCTGGTGCCTTCAAGGCTCTGAAGGCCGCTGGCAAGGAAAAGGATGTGGTCATCGTCTCGGTCGACGGCGGCTGCGAAGGTGTGAAGAACGTGGGCGCTGGCGTGATCGCCGCAACCTCGCAGCAATACCCCCTGAAGATGGCCGCCATGGGTGTGGCTGCCGGCGTGCAATACGCCAAGGACGGCAAGCGTCAAAGCGGCTACACCGACACCGGCGTGACCCTGATCGCTGCGAAGGCCATCAAGGGCGTGGACAGCAAGGACGTGAAGGTTGGTACCGACCTGTGCTGGGGCAACAAGTAATTCCCCACCTGTAAGCTGAAGACCGGAAGGGCTGCTTGTCGGCAGTCTTTCCGGCGTCGGTACCGTGTGCTGGTACCCCGATCCGGATTCAACGTGAGCAGGACAACCTCCAACGCGAGCCACGCCAAACCATGAACACCAAAACCTCCAAACTTCCCCCGATCGCCACCCTGGGACCGTTTATCGCGCTGCTGATTGCGTGCATATTCTTCGCGACCCAAAGCGACCGCTTTCTGTCCACCCAGAACTTCTCCCTGATCCTGCAACAGGTCATGGTGGTGGGGGTGATTGCCATCGGCCAGACACTGGTGATCCTGACCGCCGGCATCGACTTGTCCTGCGGCATGGTAATGGCGCTGGGCAGCATCGTCATGACCAAATTCGCAGCCGACTACGGCCTGTCGGCGCCCGTGGCCATAGCCTGTGGCATCGCGGCGACCGCCCTGTTCGGCCTGATCAATGGCCTCCTGGTCACCCGCATCAAGCTGCCTCCGTTCATTGTGACGCTGGGTACCCTCAACATCGCCTTTGCCTGCACCCAGCTGTATTCCCACGCGCAAACTATCACCAACATCCCGGACGGCATGAACTGGCTGGGCAACACCCTCAAGCTGGGTGATACCAACATTGCCTACGGCGCCATCCTGATGCTGGCCCTGTACGCCGTGATCTGGATCTGGCTGCGCGAAACCGCTGCCGGCCGCCACGTCTATGCCGTGGGCAACAGCCCCGAGGCCACCCGCCTGACCGGTATCAGCACGGACCGCGTGCTCCTGGGGGTGTATGTGCTGGCTGGCGTGTTCTACGGCATTGCTTCCATGCTGTCGGTGGCCCGCACCGGAGCCGGTGACCCCAACGCCGGGCAGACCGAAAACCTGGACGCCATCACTGCTGTGGTGCTGGGCGGCACTAGCCTGTTTGGCGGCCGCGGCATCATTCTGGGCACCCTGGTGGGCGCCATGATTGTGGGCGTGTTCCGCAACGGCCTCACGCTGATTGGCGTGTCCTCCGTCTATCAAATCCTGGTAACCGGCATCTTGGTGATTCTGGCCGTTGCCACCGACCAAATGTCCCGCAAAGGAGCACGCTAATGAGCGCCCCTGACTCTTCCACTCCCATCGTGATGCGGGCCAAGGGCCTGATCAAGCGCTACGGCCAGGTGACTGCCCTGGACGGCGCCGACTTCGAGCTGCGCGCCGGGGAAATCCTGGCCGTCATCGGCGACAACGGTGCCGGCAAGTCCAGCCTGATCAAATGCCTCTCGGGTGCCACCATCCCCGACGAGGGTGAAATCCAGCTGGATGGGCAAACCATCCAGTTCCGCAGCCCAATCGATGCCCGCCGCGCCGGCATCGAAACGGTCTACCAGGACCTGGCCGTGGCACCGGCCATGACCATTGCAGAGAACCTGTTCCTCGGTCGCGAGCTGCGCCGCCCAGGCTTCCTGGGCAGCCTGGGATTCATCGACAAGAAGCGCATGCTGGAAGAAAGCATCTCCCGCATGAACGACCTCAAGGTGGGCATACGCTCCATGACGCAGGCGGTGGAAACGCTCTCCGGCGGTCAGCGCCAGTGCGTCGCGGTGGCGCGCGCCGCAGCCTTTGCCCAGCACGTGGTCATCATGGATGAGCCGACTGCCGCGTTGGGTGTGAAGGAAGGCAATATGGTGCTGGAGCTGATTCGCCGCGTGCGCGACAAAGGCCTGCCCGTGGTGCTGATTTCGCACAACATGCCCCACGTTTTCGAAGTGGCCGACCGCATCCACATCGCCCGCCTGGGCAAGCGTGCCGCGGTGGTCAATCCCAAGAAGATCAGCATGAGCGATACGGTGGCCGTGATGACGGGCGCCAAGTCCGCCAGCGAACTGCCCGAAGACGCTCTGGCCCACTAGGAATACCCATGCTCAAAGGAATTGACCCGGTTCTGACGCCGGAACTGCTCAAGGTGCTGATGGAGATGGGCCATGACGACGCCATCGTGCTGGCCGATGCCAACTTCACCGCCGTGCGTTACACCAAGGACAAGCCCCTGATCCGCCTGCCTGGTATCGGCATGGCGCGTGCCGTGGCGGCGGTGAGTTCGCTGCTGCCCCTGGTGGCGGATGAAGTGCATCCGGTGGGCTACATGCATGTGAGCAACCAGCCTGCGGGCTATCGCTCGGCCTTGCAGCGCGAAGTGCTGTCCCAGCTGGAGCCCAGCTTTCGGCAGGGTCAGTCGGCCGAGGCGATTGAACGCTATGCTTTTTACGAACGCACCATGGGAGCATTTGCCGTGGTTCTTACGGGCGAGCAACAGCCGTTTGGAAACTTTTTGCTGCGCAAGGGCGTCATAGGAGAAAATCTGCGTCCATGAGCCTTGTTGATACACCCGAAAGCCCCATCCTTGACCCAGGCAGTGGCCGTTCGGGTATGCCCCAGGTGCTGCGCCCGCGTGGCTCCAACCATGTGGGCATGCGCCAGTTCAACGAGCGGGTGGTGTTGCAAGCCATCCGGCTCAATGGCAGCTGCCCCAAGGCGGAGCTGGCGCGACTCACCGGCCTGACCGCGCAGACCATCGGCCTGATCACCAGCCGCCTGGAAGAAGACGGGCTGTTGATCCGCCACGAGCCCTTACGCGGCCGCATTGGCCAACCCTCGGTGCCCATGGCGCTGAACCCGGACGGTGCGTTTTCGCTGGGCATCAAGATTGGCCGCCGCAGCGCAGATCTGTTGTTGGTCGACTTCACGGGCGCCGTGCGCCGACGTGAAACCCTGCCCTATGCATTCCCGGACGCGCAGACCCTGCTGCCCGCCATCAAACAACACATGGCTGCCATACAGGATGGTCTGGGTGCCTTGGCCCTGCGCCTGATCGGCATTGGCCTGGCAGCACCCTTCAACCTGGGGGGCTGGCACAAAATGCTGGGCCTGCCACCTGCCGTGTCGCACGAGTGGAACCATATCGACCTGTGCGCCCAGGTGCAGTCGTTTACCGATGCGCCGGTCAGCTTCGCCCGTGACACATCCGCAGCCTGCGTGGCCGAACTGGTGGCCGGGCGCGGGCGGGACTTGAAAAGCTTTTTGTACCTGTTTGTGGATACCTTTGTGGGGGGCGGACTGGTCATCAACTCGCACCTGCACAACGGCGTGCACGGCAATGCCGGTGCGGTCGCTTCGTTGCCCCTGCAGGTATCCACCGGCAAGGGCATGCCGGAGCAACTGATTGCCCACGCCTCGCTGTGGGAGCTGGAGCAGAGTTTTCGCGAACGCGGTCTGGACCCCACCGCCGCCTACGATGAGCGGGCACTCGAAGCCCCTTATGCGGAGATGACCAACGTATGGATTTCCAGCGCGGCACTGGCACTGGCGCAATGCGTGGTCAGCGGCACTGCGTTTCTGGATATCGATGCAGTGGTGATTGACGGCTCTTTCTCACGCGCCATGCTCACCCGCTTGATAGACCACACCGAAGCCGCCTTGTCCCATTACGACTGGGAAGGTCTGTGGCCGGCCACGCTGGTGGAAGGCAGCATAGGCTCCGATGCCCGCGCCCTGGGTGGCGCGTTGCTGCCTTTGCACGAAAACTTCGCGCCCGACCGCGACATCTTCCTCAAAGCCAGTTGACCAGCCTGCCGCGGCAGCCCGGCGGTCGCGTTCGGCGACTGCGCCGGGCCGTGGATTAATTGATCCTCTGCCTGAGGGTCCGCAGTATCTCCCAGCCCATCACATGCCTGGGCAGCGAGGCTTCGTGCCCGACGGATGCACCCATATTCAGGCTCTGCGCCTTTTGAGGCATGAAGTTTGCAGACGGGTTGGGTCCGCTGACAAACGGATCCAGCGCCCACACCACCGAGCCGCCCACCATGGTCATGAGCACCTTGTTGCGTGCCAGTTCGTCGTCAGGCACCTGCATGAAGTTCTTGTCGAGCACGATCAAATCCGCATACTTGCCGACTTCGATGGAGCCGATCTTGTCTTCCATGCGGAGCTGGTAGGCGGAATTCATCGTGATGGCGCGCAACGCATCCTGCCGCGATAGCGCCGGGTCGTTGTTGATCTTGCCAGCCAGATCGGGGCCGTAGCTATTCGGGTTCGTGGGGTCGCCCGAACGGGTGACGCCTATCTTCAGAGCCAGCATTTCATCGAAGGGATCGATGGGCCAATCGCTGCCGTAACCCACCCGGGCGCCCGCGTTATGCAGGCTGCCAAAGGGTTCCATGCGGGCGAAACGATCAGGGCCGAGGTGGTGCTCGGTTTCGCCGGTGGAGTAAGGCGCTTGCTGCGCCCATTGAAAGGAGAACGACGCCATGACGCCCAGCGCTTTGTAGCGCCCATAGTCCGCGGTATCGACCGTTTCGTTGTGCGCAATCACGGGGCGGAAGCTCGTGTTGGGCACCTGCTGGCGCGCATATTCGATGGCATCCAATGTCTGCCGCACGGTACGTTCACCCGTGGCGTGGACGTGTGGGTCCATTCCAGACTTCGCAATTTCCGCCATCAGGGGCTTGAGTACTGCGGGTGAGAAATACACCTTGCCCGAGTTGGTGCTTGGCACCCAGTTAGGTGCATTGGCGGTGCCGATATTCATGTTGTACGGAGTCAGCAGGCCTCCTGTGTCGGCGGGGGCATTGACCACTCCATCACCAAACATCTTCAGGTTATGGAAGTTGATGCCCGGCGCAGCCTTGGACGGACCTTGGTCGTACTTGGCCGCCAAGGCCTTGGCGGCTGCCACCGTGGCAACGGGGTCGGCTGTGGCGTCATCCACACTCAGCTGGATGGCGAAGAATCCGCGTGCGGTCAGTTCGCCGTTCTTTTGCAAGGTGCTGAAGGTCTTGCCCTGGGTGTCACCTGCTGCCGCATCCATGAAGGTAGTGACACCTTGGCGGCGCATTGCGTCGAGTGCCGCACGGCCCTGCGCCAGAATGTCTGCGTCGCTGTCGGGCGGAATCAGGGCTGCCACGGCGAAGCTGGCGGTATCTTCGCAAATACCTGTTGGGTTGCCTTGCGCGTCCCGCGCATACGACCCGCCCGCAGGGTCTGGTGTGTTCCTGGTGACCCCGGCCAAAGCCAGCGCGCGCGAGTTGGCCAGCACGGAATGGAAGTCCGAAGAGCGTACCAGGATGGGTCGACTGGTGGAGAGTGCGTCCAAGGTGGACTTGTCTGGATCGGCATCAACCGACTGTGTAGCCTGGCGCGCCCAATTGACCACTTCCAGCCAGCCATCAGGTTCTTTATTGGACGAAGCGTCCAGGCAGGCCTGGATCTGCGTGCGCATCTGGGCGCGTGTCAATGTGGCGTAGTTCAGGTTGCACAAGAGCAGTGCACGTCCCCCGCCGATAGGATGCAAGTGGCCATCGACAAAACCGGGCATCAACATGCGTCCGCCCAGGTCAATGACCTTGGTGGCGCTACCTATGAATTTTTTGGCACCATCGTCTGTGCCAGCATAGACCACCAGTCCTTTGCGAATGGCAACGGCTTGCTTGACCGAGTTCGACGCGTCTACCGTGTAGACATAGCCATGGTTGAAAACGGTGTCGGCGGGTTCAGGGTCTGCCCCCCCACATCCGGCCACCAAGACGGCGGCAGCCGTCAACACAATCAATCCACCCCACAAGGCGCGCGCACGCGCCCTCCGCGCTTTCAACATGGCTCTTCCTTCATCTGGTTATTGGAAAGTTGTTCTGACTGCAATCTCCGTACGTTTGGAGGTGCACAACTTCCAGAGCCAATGTATCTGGATGGTTAACGAAACGCCCCTCCGCAGATGCGGAGGGGCGCCACGCGGGTGATCACGTGGTAGAGGGGGCGGGCTGGTGGCCGAGCGACTTGCTCAGCTCAATCTTGTTGCGCACGCCGAGCTGCAGGTACACATCACGCAGATAGGTTCTCACCGTTGCGGGACTCAGATCCAGTCGGCGTGCGATGGTTTTGTAGGAGTGGCCGCTGGCATACAGCACGGCCACTGCTCGCTCTCGCGGGGCCAGACTGTCATGCAGCAAGGTTGAATTCAGCAGCAGGGCCACGTACTCCCCGCAGCGCGTGAAGCTGATGCTGGAGCGGCCCCACTGGAGTTTGCAGGGGGCATCGGACAGGTGTGGGTGCAAGGCTTGCGGCAGTCTGGAGCCCGACCACGAAGGAAAGCGCTTTCTGATCGTCTTGGCTATGTCCGTGCCGATGTGCACCAACAGCCCTGAGGTCTCACACAGGGCCATACCTTCCAATCCGGCCAAGGCCGCGCGTTGAACCGCGTGTTGCACAGCTTCCCACCAGATTTGCTGCAGATGTCGACAGAATTCGCCGAATACGAGGGCCTCCATGTCGTCGAATGGAGGATCCTTTTCATCGCGGTAGATGGACACGAAAAATCGCATCTTGCTGTCTTGCAGCCCCATGGTGATCGCCATAGCGTGGAATAGCTTATGGCGGCGGGCGAATTGCTCCACCTCCTCGCTGTCCAATGTGTAGCCACTGTCTCTAAATACCTGACCCAAGGCATCGATGGAGGCTTGGGCAAACCTGTCGCTATCACTGATGGCGTTCCACTCTTGCGCGAATGTGGCTGGCAGTCCCATGCTTCCATGTTGCCAGTTGAGCGAACTGGTGGTGGTGTCGCCTGCGGTGCACTCTCCCCACCAGGCGGAGCGCAGCGGCAATAGCGATCCCAGGGCCTGGACGGCATCGGGTATCAATCGGTCCAGGCGGCGCTTACGGGCCGGGCCGTGCAATTCCAGCAACTGCTTGCTGAACTCCGTGAAAAGACCGGTGATGGGCCTGGGTGAGCTATGCGAAGCGAGCAGTGTGGGCATGGCTTGTCATCTGTGATGCGGTATGGGGACTGGCCCGCTATTTTGATGCAGGTCATATCCACCCCCGGCCCGTGTTGGCCACATCGCTCTCGTCGGCTAAAGATGTGCGCCGGCTCAGGCGGCCAGCGGCAGCCGCACTTCAAAACAGGCACCGCCATCGGGCCGGTTGCGGCAGCTCACCGTGCCGCCATGGCGCAGCGTGATGGACTTCACCAGCGACAGTCCAAGGCCCACACCACCCTCGCGTTCGGAGGCGCCGGGTAGCCGGTAGAACGGCTCGAAGATGCGCTCGGCCAGCTCAGGCGGCACACCCGGTCCGCGGTCGTTGACCTGGATGACAGCCTGGCCCCCTTCGGTGCGTATCGTCAGCGTGGCCTCGCCTGCGGCGTAACGTTTGGCGTTTTCCAGCAGATTGCGCACCACACGGCGCAGCAGCTTGGCCACACCTGGCACCAGCACGGACGAAACCTCCACATCCAGCGTCACCTGCGTACGTGCACATTCTTCGGCTGCCAGGCCCACCAGGTCCACCGATTCCACGGTACCCAGGTCCGCTTCCTTGGCGTCCAGGCGACTGGCCAGCAGAATTTCGTCGATCAACTGGTCCAGCTCGGCGATGTTGCGTGATATTTCCTGGCGTGCCGTGGGGCTGGTGTTGTTGCCCATCAGCTCCAGGCCCATGCGGATGCGGGTGAGCGGGGAGCGCAGTTCATGTGAGGCATTGGCCAGCAGCGACTTTTGCGAGGTCAGCAAGGCTTCGCGCGTCTTGACCAGTGTCTCAATCTGTTCGGCGGCCTTGTTGAAGCGCGCTGCCAGAAAGCCCACCTCGTCGCGGCCACCGGTGGCCATGCGCACGCTCAGGTCGCCATCGCCCCAGCGCTCCACATTGCGCTGCAATGCCTCCAGCCGGTGGGTGAGGCGACGCACGATCGGGTAGATGGCAAGGGCCACAGCCACGGCAACCAGTCCCAAGGTCCAGAAAAATCCAAAGGGCGCGCGCCAGTTTCCGTTGGGTGGACGCGGCAGGTGCAGATGCATGGTCTGCCCGTCATTCATGCGCACGGTGAATTCCGGTCCGTTGCCGTATCGGCTGCGGGCAATTTCCCGGGTTTCTTCCTGCGATGGCTCAGCACCTGCCGTATCCGGTGGGGCCGGGGTGGCGCCGTTGCTTGGCTCGATGTGACCCGCTTCGACATCCGGTTTGTCAGCAGCATGGTCATTGGGATGCAAGTCACCGGGTCGTGCCAGCCTTACCTGGCCCTTGCCGATCACGTCTCCCATCGCATTGCGTACCACCACCTCGCGCAAGGGAGGCTCGGCGGTCATGCGCCAGGCCCAGCCCACCAGAAGCGTCAGAACGGCCACGGCCAGCACCACGGCCAGCCAGATCCGCACATACAACCTCTGGAAGAAGAGATTCATTCCTGCTGCCGGGCGAACACGTAACCCACACCCCGCACCGTGAGGATGCGTTTGGGGTCTTTGGGGTCGGCTTCGATGGCTGCGCGGATGCGGCCCATGTGTACGTCGATGGAACGGTCAAAGGCTTCCAGCTCACGGCCGCGTACGGCCTCCATGATCTGGTCGCGCGTCAGCACCCGGCCGGCACGCTCTGCCAGGGCCACCAGCAGGTCGAATTGGTAGGAGGTGAGGTCGCAGGGTTTGTTGTCCACGGTGACGGTACGGGCATCCCGGTCTATCGTCAGGGAGCCGTAGCGCAGCGTGTTGCTGGCAGGCGCAGTGACGCCTTCGGTCTTGCGGCGCAAGATGGCGCGCACCCGGGCCAGCAGCTCGCGTGGTTCAAAAGGCTTGGGCAGGTAATCGTCGGCACCCATTTCCAGGCCGATGATGCGGTCCATGGGGTCGCCCTTGGCGGTCAGCATCAGGATAGGAATCTTTGACGTCGCAGTGGTCAGTGCGCGCACGCGGCGGCAGACTTCCAGCCCGTCGATGTCGGGCAGCATCAGGTCCAGGATGACCAAGTCGGGAGGGTTGCTGTCGCCTTCCTGGCTTAGGCGGGCCATGCCGCTCAGACCGTCGGGCGCTTTGCTGACCGCGAAACCGTTTTGTTCCAGGTATTCGCCCACCATGGCAGCCAGGCGGGCGTCGTCTTCGATCATGAGCAGATGTTGGGTCATGGGCTGCAGTCTAGCGCCGCAACTTTACAAAGCAATTTGCTGCGCTTGAAGTGGGGGTAAAGATAGGTAAACAGCAGCTACTGCATTTCCTGCGTCGCAATGCGCGAGGCCAGCCAGACCAGCAGCAGCACCGGCGCACCCAGAAACGCGGTCGCGGTGAAGAAGCTGGCGTAGCCGAAGTGGTCCACATAGACGCCCGAATACCCCGCCACAAACTTGGGCAACAACAGCATCATGGAGCTGAACAGCGCATACTGGGTGGCCGAGTAGTTCACATTGGTCAGCGACGACAGGTAGGCGATGAAAGCGGAAGAGGCGATGCCCCCGGCCAGGTTGTCGGCGGAGATGACGAAGATGAGCTTGGTCACATCATGGCCCTGGCCTGCCAGCCAGGAGAACAGCAGGTTGCTGCCCGCGCTCAGGATGGCGCCCAGCATCAGCACCCGCATCACGCCCATGCGCAGCGCCATGGCGCCCCCTACAAACGCACCGACCAGCGTCATGACCACGCCGTAGATCTTGGTGACCGCTGCCACCTCGTCCTTGGTGTAGCCCATGTCCACGTAGAACGGGTTGGCCATGATGCCCATGACCACATCGCTGATGCGGTAGGTGGCGATCAGCCCCAGGATGAGGATGGCCTGCCAGCGGTAGCGCCGTACAAACTCGGCAAACGGGTCCAGCAGCGCACCGCGCAGCCATTCGGCGGCATTGCGGCTGGGAGGGATCTCACGCTGCAGCGGCTCCTTGGAAAACAGCACGGTCAACACGCCGGGCAGCATGCTGGCCGCCATCACCAGATAGGCGGTCTGCCAGGCGCCGTACTGGTAGACCTCTGCATTCGCCACCTCCGAGCGGGCCGCAAGCCACAGCGCGCCGGCTCCGGCCCAGATCATGGCCAGCCGGTAGCCGGTCTGGTAGGTGGCCGAGAGCGCGGCTTGGTGCTGCATGTCGGCGGACTCGATGCGAAAGGCATCCAGTGCAATGTCCTGCGTGGCCGATCCAAACGCCACCGCAATGGCGCACCACACCATGGGTGCCAGGGCCAGTTTGGGATCGGTGAAGGCCATGCTGATGAGCCCGCCCACGATGAGGGACTGCGCCAGCAGCAGCCAGCTGCGCCTGCGCCCCATCAGCCGGGTCAGCAGCGGAATTGGCAAACGGTCCACCAGGGGTGACCACACCCACTTGAAGCCGTAGGCCAGGCCCACCCAGCTCAGGAAACCGATGGTGCTGCGGTCCACACCGGCTTCACGCAGCCAGAAGCTCAGCGTGCCAAACACCAGCAGCAGCGGCAGCCCCGCGGAAAAACCCAGCGACAGCATGCGCAGGGAGGCGGGTTCCAGGTAGACCTTGAGGGTTTGAGCCCAGGTGGGCTTGGGTGCTGCGGGAGGTGCGCCGTGCGTGGATGGGGTCATGGGGGAATAATACTTGCTGGCCTCTTGTGCAGCCGGGCACAGCGCCCCACTTCTAGGATTTATGAAAAGAGTTGTTTCAAAGTACTTGTTGCCATTGCGTGTCGCGCCGCTGGTGCTGACGTGTGCCTTCCTCGTGCAGCCGCTGGCTTCCCATGCGTTGGACGGGGAGGGCATCAACGTCGGCAAGAACTCCGTCTTTACCAATCTGGTGCCGGCAGAAACCGTGGAGCGCTCTGCCGCCAAGCAATATGCATTGATGCTGCAGCAGGCTTCGTCCAAGAATGCGCTGGGGCCGGCCGACAATGCGCAGGTCAAGCGTCTGCGCAGCATTGCCCAGCGGCTGATCCCCTATGCCATACCCTGGAACGACCGTGCACGCCAATGGCAATGGGAGGTGAACCTGATTGGCTCCACCCAGATCAACGCGTTCTGCATGCCGGGCGGCAAGATTGCGTTCTACAGCGGCATCCTCAAGAAACTGCAGCTTACCGATGACGAAGTGGCCATGGTCATGGGCCACGAAATAGCCCACGCCCTGCGCGAGCATGCGCGTGAGCGCATGGGCAAGAACGCCGCCACCGGCATGGGAGCCAACATCATTTCGCAGGTGTTCGGCTTTGGCCAACTAGGCCAGACCGTGACCAACTACGGCGCGCAACTATTGACGCTGGAATTCAGCCGTTCCGATGAATCCGAGGCCGACCTGGTGGGCATGGAGCTGGCGGCGCGCGCCGGCTTTGATCCGCGCGCCGGCGTCACCCTGTGGCAGAAGATGACGGCGTCCAACCAGGGTGCGCCACCGCAGTGGCTCTCCACCCACCCGTCCGGTCAGACCCGCATTGCCGATATCGAGGCCAATCTGCCCAAGGTCATGCCGCTGTATGAGCGCGCCAAAAAAACAGCCGGTACCGCGCAATAGGCGCGTTACCGGCTGTTGTTCGGTCTGAAAGTCTGATCAGGACTTCAGTGCCTTGTTCATGGCGTCCCTATCCAGCTCGTTTTCCCAATGGGATACCACCACCGTGGCCACGCCATTGCCAATGAAATTGGTCAGGGCGCGCGCCTCGGACATGAAGCGGTCAATGCCCAGGATCAGTGCCAGACCGGCCACCGGGATGGTGGGCACTACTGCCAAGGTGGCCGCCAGGGTGATGAAGCCCGCACCGGTCACGCCGGAGGCGCCCTTGGAAGTCAGCATGGCCACGCCCAGCATGGTGAGCTGCTGCGTCAGCGTCAGATCGATGTTGAGCGCCTGGGCCACGAACAGCGCCGCCATGGTCAGGTAGATGTTGGTACCGTCCAGGTTGAAGGAGTAGCCCGAAGGCACCACCAGACCGACTACCGACTTCGAACAGCCCAGGTTTTCCAGTTTGCGCATCAACGGCACCAGCGCCGACTCCGAAGACGAAGTGCCCAGCACCGTGAGCAGTTCGTCCTTGATGTAGACGATGAAGCGGAAGATGTTGAAGCCCACCAGCAGACCGATAGCACCCAGCACCACGATCACGAACAGGGCACAGGTCAGGTAGAAGCTGCCCATCAGCTTGGCCAGCGGCGCCAGCGCGCCAACACCGTACTTGCCGATGGTGAAGGCCATGGCGCCACCAGCGCCCAGGGGGGCCAGCTTCATGATGGCGTTCATCATGGCAAAGAAGATGTGCGAAGCCTCTTCAATGAAGACGTGTACCGCCTTCTGTGCCTTGCCCATGTGAACCAGGGCATAGCCAAACAGCACCGACACCAGCAGCACCTGCAGCAGGTCACCGGAGCCGGTAAAGGCATCGGTAAAGGTCTTGGGAATGATGTGCAGCACAAAGTCGACCGTGCTTTGCTCGTTGGCAGCCTTGGCGTAGTTGGCCACCGCCTTGGCATCCAGCGTGGCAGGGTCCACGTTGAAGCCGGCGCCGGGGCGCAAGAAATTCATCACGATCAGGCCGATGGCCAGGGCGAAGGTGGACACCACTTCAAAGTACAGCAGCGCCTTGCCGCCTACGCGCCCGACCTTCTTCATGTCACCCGCGCCGGCAATGCCCAGCACCACCGTGCAGAAGATCACGGGGCTGATCAGCATTTTGACCAGGGAAATGAAGCCATCCCCCAACGGCTTGAGCTTGACGGCATCTGTGGGGCTCAGGTAGCCGTAGGTGCCGCCCAGGATGATCGCGATCAGAACCCAGAAATACAGATGACTGGTTAGACGTTTCAATTCCATGCTCCTTGTTGTAAGAATGTGCGCGCATTCTGTGCCCATGCGGGTTGCGCCACAAGTGTGGAAAACCACATCGCGCAGGGCGTTGGCGAACGGATGCCACTGCGCATTTGGCGATGGTTGCGGGATTCCTCCTAAGATAGCGGCCATACCAACCGGAGACTTTTGTCCTATGAACCCCAAAACCATGAAACACAGCGCCAGCATCTGGGACGGAGAGGTGGGCCACTCCCGCTGCATCGACGTGGTGCATTGGGAAGGTGACATCACCCCCGAACAATTGGCCAACGTTGCCACCCAGATCTCCACCGACTGGCAGATGGTGGACCTGCAGCTGGACCCCGCCCACCCCCTGCATGGCAACGCCTTCCACCTGCGCAAGATGGATGACGACGAATACGAAGAAGTCGAGTACCAGAAGCGCAAGGCAGCTTTTGAAGCCCGCCACGCTGGCAAGCGCGTCTGGGTGCACGGCTACCACTTTGAAGAGGACGTGGAGGCGGGTACCAGCGAGCCGTTCTTCTACGACACCATGTTCAGCACGCTGTTCATCACCCTGGCCGATATTGAAGCCCTGTGCGACAAGCACTATGGCGAAGGCGTCTGGGACGAATACAGCCTGTACCTGGATGACAAGCTTCCCACGCCGTTGGCGATTGACTTCTAGGTAAAGGGTCGTTCCGGGGGAGCGGCTTCAGTTGTTGATCTGGTTGTACACGCTGGTGGCCAGCGCCATCAGCGTGGCCCTGTCCACCTGGCCTGAGAGGGCGTAGCCAAAGCCTTGTTCGGCCCAGTAGAAGCTGGGGACCGAGCCATCCGTTTCGAAGCGGAACTGGGTGGCGTCGGTGTCCGCCTTGTTGGCCGACTTCTCCAGTGCACCCATGTAGAGAGTCAGGCGCCGCCCCTGGCCATCCTGGAACATGAACTGGGCCCGCGCTCCCGCATCGCCGGGCAGCAGGCGCCCGCCCACCAGTTCAAACCCCTGCGCATCCAATTGCGGGATCTTCAGCGGCTTGCCCAGGCGCTTGGACAGCCATTGCACCAAGTGGGCCTGCTCGGCGGCAGCCACCTCCACCGGATGGCGCTTCTCTGGCAGGTAGACGCTGTAGGCAAAGCTGGCCTGGCGCACAAACTCACGCTCCACGGCACTGCGGGACATCTGCAGGGCGTTTTGCTGCACATAGCCATGCGCAAACCAGCCCAACCCGGCCGCCATCACAAAACCGGCAGCCGTGTGCAGCCAGCGGCGCTCGCGCGCCACCCGGTCCTGCAACTCTGCCAACGCGTTGCCGGCTGTCTGCAAGGTTTGCGGCACCGGTTCATCCAGCACCTCTTGATGCAGATTGCGCAGAGACGCGTCCAGCGTGTCCGGTTGCATTGCAGTCATTTCAATCGCCTCAAAGGTGTGGCCGCGGCGCCATCGGCAGGCTCGCTCATGAGCTCACGCATACGGTCCCGGGCGCGGGACAGCCGTGACATGACGGTGCCCAGAGGTACGCCGGTGACCTTGGCCACTTCCGCATAGGACATGTCTTCCACCGTCACCAGCAGCAGTACCGCGCGTTGGTCCACCGGCAAGCGCAACAGGCAACGCTGCAGATCCAGCTGCAAATCCGTCATGGGTGCAGGAGCGTGCAGTTCGTGGCTGACCTCGTCGATGTCAGAGACCAGATGGGGTGCTGCACGGCGCTGCACCTGGCGCACTTCGCTGATATAGAGGTTGTGCATGACGGTGAACAGCCAGGCTCTCAGGTTGGTTCCGGCCAGCCACAGGCGCCAGCGGGAGCAGGCACGCTCCAGCGTGTCCTGCACCAGATCATCCGCCGCCCACACGTCACCGGTCAGCGAGCGCGCATAGCGCCGCATGGCCGGAATGTGTTCGAGCAGGGAAGAGCGCATGCAGCAGCTTCAGTATGTCTTATGGTTTTGCAACCTGCCACACCTTGTTGAAGCCGTCACCGGTCTTGTCGCCGGGCTTGCTGTCTTTGGCCCAGTAATACAGGGGCTTGCCTTTCCAGGCCCATTGCTTGCTGCCATCGTCGCGGGTGATGATGGAGTAGTCGCCCTTGGCTGCATCCGAGTCTGCGGCCATCAACGGCGGCCAGTTGTTGGCACAGGGGCCGTTGCATACTGACTTGCCAGAGCCAGCGGCATCCTTGTCAAAGGTATAGAGCGTCATGCCGTTGGGGCCGGTCAGTACGCCGTCTGCCACCATGGCAGGTGCCTTGCCCATGGTGGCGCAGGCGCCCAGCAGGGCAGTAGCCAATACCAGTGTCAGAGCCACTTTGCGGGGCAATGGGGAAAAATGCAGGTTCATGGGAGTCTCCGGTCAAGGTTCGCATCAAGGTGTGCGCACTGGATAAACGCTGCGGGAGCCCGCTTTATTCCATGCCCGTCAAAAAAAGTTGATGTCGTTCTGTCGCGCGCCTTTGGTCATCCGCCCCATGCTACAGCTGCGCCCTGATCAGCGTTGCAACCGTTTCAAACCCGGAAAGAACTGCCTGCGCCAACGCGGTACAGCCTGCGCCATTGGCTGCGCGCCCTTCGCGTTCCAGCGCTTCGCACAGTGCGCCCAAACGCATGGCGCCCACTGCGCGTGATGACGATTTCAGCCGGTGTGAATGCTCGGAGGCCGATTGCCAGTCCCCATGCGCAACACTAGTCGCAATGGCGCTGGCGGTTGCGGGTGCACTCTCCAGGTATTTGCCCAGCAAGCGCTTGTGGATGGTGGGGTTGTCGCCAACTGCCCGCGCAAGGGCGCCTGCGTCCCAGAGTGGCAGCAGTTCCAGTTCATTGTCCAGTGCGCGCAGGGGCATGGCAATTGGCTTCAGAGCTTGGCAATCAGGGCGGCAAGGGTATCGCGTTCCAGCGGCTTGGGGAGTGTGCCCAGCAGGGTGAAGCGATGCAGTTTGGCAACCAGGGCCGCGCCGCGCATAACGTCCTCCGACTGACCCGATACGATCACCAGTGCACCGGAGTAGTCCAACTGCGTCAGGCTTTGCATGAACTGAAAGCCATCCATGCCGGGCATCTGGAGGTCGATCAGGGTGAGCTGGAAATGCCCCGGTTGTTCGGCCAGCCGTTGCAGGGCCTCATCGCCACTGGTGACGCCGGCCACGGCGCCAAAGCCCAGGCTGCGCAACAGCTCTGCGCTCAGATCCAGCTGAAAAGAGTCATCGTCAACGACCAGCACGTTGATGGAGCGGCGTTCCAGTTCCGGGGAAGTGGTCTTGACCATGGTGGAGTCAGCCTGCCGGATTCAGGCCCAGTGCGTTGGCCCACTGGACGTGGGCCACCGGCTTGACGAAGGCGCCGGTCACCTCCAGGCCGCTGGTACTGGCAATCTGGCGGGCCATGTCGAGCATGTCGATGTTGACTCCGCTGACGATAATGACCGCGCCCTTGAACTGCATGCGCGCGAGTTGCTCCAGGAATTCAAGCCCATCCATATTGGGCATGTAGATGTCGCAGACCAGTGCATCGGGCAGGACCTTGGCAGAGCGCAGCAGGCGCAGGGCGGCAACGCCGTCGTCCGCACAGGTGATCGTCATGCTTCCCCATGCGCCCAAGGATTCGCGCACCAGTTCCTGTGCGAACGGGTCATCGTCCACCACCAGAACTTCCAGGGTCCTTTGCGTCGTGTTCATGCAGGGAAGTAAGGGCGCATGAATTCGCGCAGCTTCTTGATGCCCTCCATCTCTGCGGGCTTGAGTACCACGTCGGTGTCCCAGTCGCAATACAGCAGGCCCGAGACCCTGCTGTTGGCAATGGGCAGGATGACGAACTTGGTCACCGTGGGCAACAACGCGCGAAAACCCTCCGGCAAGGACGCGTCCTTGAGCTTGGAGACGTCCGCTATCGAGACATCCATCTGGTTCTTGATGGAGGCATGAAAAGCCGTGGGCATGAATTCCGCGGATATGCGCAGGCGGCTCTTGAGCTCATCAATGCCCTTGCCATAGGCGCAACGCACCCGCATTTCGCCGGAGCGCGTGATCATGAATAGCAGGCAGTGCGCCGTATGCAGCACCTCGCTGATGCCGGGCAGCAGGGTGTTGGCCAGCTCTTCCAGGCTCGCCTTGTGTTCCTTTTGCAGGTCTTTGAGCAGCGTGTCCAGCCGTGACTCGTTGGACGCGACCACTCGCGCGGGTCGCGTCTGGCGTATGTGTTCGGCCTGACTGCTGACGATGGCGCCCAGGCGGGATTTGTCGACGCCCGGCAGGTCCAGGTCGTTCAGCAATGCATGCGCCGCCTCGACCTTCCCTTCAGAAATGAGCGCGGACGCGGAGCTTGAAAACCGGGCGATGCCCACCAGCGTGGGGTCGCCGCTGCCATCGATGGTGGCGCGCAGGGTCTGGGGCAAATTCCAGCGTGCGGCCAGCTCCACTCCTAGATCCTGAAAGGAAACACCCAGCACAGCCAGCGCAGCTGCATCGGGGGTCTTGCCTGCCGCGACCTGGCGCGCAATTGCAGCGGTTTCGACCGGCAGGTATCGGCTGGTCATCAGACGGCCGATCTCGTACATGAGGGTGGCGATCGAGGCGTCCTCAGCCCGGTCAACGCAGGCATTGCGAGCCAGCTCCGAGGCCATCAGGGTCTGGGACAGGTGCTCATCCTTGCGCAGTTCCTCTTCGGACACCAGATCGGCGCCCAGGGCCAGATGCAGCACCGCCTCGGAACCCAGGACGTCCACAGCCGAGCTGACGGAGGCCGAGCCGCCCGAGAAGGGCGCATACATGGAGGAGTTGGCCAGCTTCAGCACCTTCTGGGTCAGCGCAAAGTCCTCGATGATGTGGTCCACCACCCGCTGCTTGCCGTCCTCGCTGCTGTCCAGTGCACCCAACACCGACGCGACTGAGCGCTCCGTCGCCGGAACTCCTTTGGACGAATCCATGGCCTGGAGGATTTTGTCCAGTACGCTGGAGCTCATGCGACAGCCGCCTGGGGTTGTAGCAATCGACTCAATGCTTCCGCCGATTGAGGTCTGCCGGTGAGGTAACCCTGGACCAGGTTGCAACCGGCAGCCTTGAGGAAGGCAAACTGGGCATTGGTTTCCACACCTTCGGCCACCACCTTGAGGTCAATGCTGTGCGCCAGGTTGATCATGGCGGTAATCAGCTTGCGATCCGATATGGCCTCGCTGCCGTCTTCACCCATGGCGGTGACAAAAGCCTTGTCGATCTTGATGCTGGACACCGGCAGACGGGTCAGGTACGACAGACTGGAGAAGCCGGTACCGAAGTCGTCAATCGAGAAGCGGATACCGTGTTCGCGCAACCGGGCCAGCGCCCTCTCGGTCTTCTGCTGGCTGCTCATCAAAGTGGATTCCGTGATCTCCAGAACGAGTCTGGAGGGATCTATGCCGGACTCCCGTATCACTTCCAGCACTTGCTCGTCAAAGTTGTCGCTGCCGAACTGCACGGGCGAAACATTGACCGACATGACAAAGTCCGGATCCAGGGCGTGGAACTTCTTGAGCTGGTAGCAGGAATAGCGCAAGGCCCATTTGCCCAGAAAAGGCATCAGGCCCGAATCTTCCACGATGGGGATGAACTGGTCCGGATTGACGCGTCCCAGATCGCGGTTGACCCAGCGCATCAGCGCTTCGGCACCAACCAGATTGTTCTGCATGTCGTACTGTGGCTGGTACTCCATGTAGAACTCGCCTTCCTGAATGCCGTTGTGGATGGCGGCCCGGATGGAGAAGTCCACATTGGCCTCAGTCGCGGCAAACACGGTGACACGGTTCTTGCCCGCGTTCTTGGAGAAATACATGGCCGTGTCGGCATTCTTGAGCAGGGTGGAGTAGTCCTCACCATGCAGCGGGTACTCCGCCACGCCGATGCTCACGCCCAGATAGGCATTGTGCGGCGCAGTGTCATAGGGACGGGCTACGGCCAGCAGCACGTTCTTGAGTGCCAGCTTGGCGGCCTCCGCGTTTTTGCCCCCGTACAGCAGCACGAATTCGTCACCACCCAGGCGCGCCATCATGTCACCCGGCCCAATGAGCTTGACCAGACGTTTGGTGGTTTCCACCAGCACGGCGTCGCCCATGGCGTGGCCATAGGTGTCGTTGACTTTCTTGAAGCCGTCCAGATCCAGCAGGGCGATGGAGAACGGTCCCTTGCCTTCCTGTATGTACTCGTCCACTGTCTTCTTCAGGAAGGCGCGGTTGGGCAAGCCGGTGAGCTCGTCATTTTCGGCAGCCCGACGTAGCGCGAAGTCTTCGGTCTTCCAGCGTGAAATATCGAATATGCAGAAAACGTGCTGACCCACGCCCGACAGTGGATAGCAGCGCAGGTTGATCCAGCACTCCGCACCACCCTTGAGAATGCGCAGGTCGCGCGAGAAGGTTTCAGCTGTCCCGGCCAGCGCCTGACGGAAGCCCGCGACGTCTTCCGGGTGTACAACCTCTGCAAAATTCTTGGGTATCTGCGCGCCAGGAATTTGGGTAAACCAGCGCTGGCCCGGCTCCGACACGAACAGGATATCGAGCTTGCCGTCTACCCGCAGCACGGCATCCAGGACCCGATCCAAGGTGGGGGAGCTCATGGTGGATTAGTTGAATGGAAGGGCATGGAAACAAGAATTAGAGATTTCGCCTGCCAATGCTCACATTCATCCTCCAACAATTGCTATTAATCTGGAGAATACCATTCACTAACGCGTTTCAGCAAACCGCCCCAGGTCGGTCCCGCCATGGGCGCAGCATGACGCTGTCGAGGTGGTTGTGTCCATGACCGTGCCAATATCGCAGCCGTGTAAAGTCGGCGCCAACTGCTCAGGCAAGGTTGCGCGAGTGTGGTCTGTACGACACACTACCCTGTCTGGTGAGGGTCTGTTTCGATTGAACCGCCTGCAAGGCTCGTGGTACCCTTATGAGTACCCAATATAAAACAGTTGGCTCTAATATCGTCACATATGATCCAGTCTGATCAGGACATTCGCAACCGGTTGCTGGTTGCGAAGCTGCCTGCGATGCCACAAATCTTGCTCAAGTTGCTTGGGTTGTGCCAAGCAGACGGAGCGGGCATGGCTGAAATGGCCAAGCTGGTGGCCAACGATCCGGGCATGACGGTCAAGGTACTCAACGTGGCCAACAGCGCAGCCTACAACCGGGGTGGACAGAAAGTGGGCCTGATGCAGGCCCTTTCCACTTTGGGCTCGGACATGATCAAAACCCTGGTCATCAGCGAGTCGGTGCTGCAGACATTCAACAGCTTTCCGTATTCCGCCAACAGTGACCTGCGCGTCTTCTGGAAGCATGCCTTGACCACGGCCGTCATTGCGCGCGAGCTGGCCCGGGCCATGGACTATGCGCATGGTGAGGAAGCCTATCTCGCCGGCCTGCTGCACGATGTTGGTCGCATGGCGTTGCTGGCAGCCGCGCCCGACGACTACACCAGCATCTTCTACTCGCCCGACAACGAGACGCTGTGCGCCCTGGAGCAGCGTAGCCTACAGATTTCCCATGTGGAGGCCGGAGCCTGGCTGATCGAGCGCTGGAATCTGGACTCCTACATGGCCGATGCGGTGCTCTACCACCATGAGCCGGCCAGCCGGGTCGAGGGTGCGCACCCGCTGATCCGCATTGTTCATCTGGCCCATGCGCTGGCTTCGCACGACGCAGCGCTGCCGCTGGCCGAAGATGCCGGCTACCTGTGCAAGATTTCCGGCGAGAACCTGCTGGCGATCACGCAGGGAGCCGCCGGGCAGGTGGAAAAGGCAGCAGCCTATCTGGGCATTGATCTGTCGGGTCTGGAGGCCTGGACGCCACCGCAGACCTTGGGTGCTCCGGCGGCCAACCCGATCCAGCAGCGCATGAACGAGGAAATTCAGCACATGGCGCTGGCCGCCGAGGTGGGGCAATCGCTGGCGCGGCAAAAGGATGACAACCAGCTCCTCAAGGTCATCCGCCAGAACGCCCAAATCCTGTACGACCTGGACAACACCATCATTCTGCTGATGAGCGGCAACGCCCAGTCACTGGTCGGCGTGTCCGTGGCGGACCATTTGCAGCGGTTGTCCGAGTTTTCCGTGATGCTGTCGGCTGGTGGCGGCATCGCGCAGTGCGCCTTGCAGAACCGGGTGGCTTTCCTGAGCCGCAAGGATGGTTTGCTCAATCTGAACGAAGAGCAGCTCCTGCGCACCTTTGATGCGGATGGCCTGGTATGCATTCCCCTGACCAGTGGCGCGCGTTGCCTGGGCGTGCTGGTGGGTGGTGTTCCCGCTCGCCTCATGCCCGATCTGAAGCGGCGCGAGCGCTTTCTGCAGGCCTTTGGTGTGCAGGCCGCTACGGCGCTCAATGTGGTCAACAGCGATCGCAGCGAGATCGACCGCCGTATCACTGCCATCAAGGAAGAGCATCGGGAAAGCGCAAGGCGCGTGCTGCACGAAGTCAACAATCCGCTGTCCATCATCAAGAACTACCTCGGTGTGCTGGATGACAAACTCACACGGCATGAACCCGTGGAAGGCGAGCTCAGCGTATTGAATGAAGAAATCGACCGTGTCGGCAACATCATGAATGAGTTTGTCGGTGCGGCCCCCGTGGTCGCGCCCGGCAAGGTCAATCTCAATCACGTCGTGGGCAATGTGGTGCGCCTGTTTCGCGAGAGCAAGTTCCTGCCCCCGTCGGTGGAAATCCTCTCGCAATTGTCGGAGCGCGACTGCGAGATCGAAGGCCCGGCCGACACGATCAAGCAGATCCTGGTCAACCTGATCAAGAATGCTGTCGAGGCCATGCCCAAGGGCGGTCGTATCGAGATCGCGCTCGGTGGCCCGGTGCAGCGGGATGGCCGCCCCTACTACACGCTGTGCGTGAAGGACAACGGTCCCGGCATTCCGCCCCAACTGCGTAGCCGGCTGTTTTCTCCCGTGCAGAGCACCAAGGCTGGCACGAATCGCGGCATTGGTCTGAGTATTGTGCATGGTCTGGTCAAGAAGCTGGGCGGCAGAATCGAATGCCAGAGCAGTGCCATGGGCACCGCGTTCGAGATGGAATTGCCCGTGCCCGTGACGGCCTCCGCTCGCAGCGGCGCCGGCATGCCTTTCCTGCAAGATCGTGTTTGATACCCACGCTTCGGCTGGAAAGGGCGCATCGGTCGATGCCGCGTTTCTACAGTCCTCCCAATTGCTCAACTCTCCGGTAGGCGAATACCAGCCACGCGTATTGCTGGTGGATGATGAACCCCGCGTGCTGGCCAGTCTGCTGGAGCTGCTCAACGGCAGGGGCTACCACATCACAACTGCGGGCGGCGGACGGGAGGCCATAGAGCACTTGAGCAGGACGCCGTTTGATCTGGTGGTGCTGGACCTGCACATGCCGGAAGTGAGCGGGCATGATGTCATGGACTTCATCAGCGTGCGCAATCTGGACGCCCAGGTCGTGGTGACCAGCGGTGCCACCGAAATTGAAGCGGCCATCGGAGCCATACGCCAGGGCGCCTACGGCTATCTGCGCAAGCCGTATCCGAGGGAAGAGCTCTACAAGACCGTGGGCAATGCCCTGCAGCAGCGGCGCCTGGAGTCGGAAAACCAGCGCATCGCGCAGCAGCTCAAGCGCTCGGAGCGCATGTACCGCTATCTGGTGGATAGCTCGCCAGACATCATTTACACCCTGGGTCCGGACGGCTGCTTCACCTTCATCAATGACCGCGTACAACAACTGTTGGGCTACCGGCGCGAAGAGCTGATTGGTCAGCATTACTCCACCGTGGTGTATGAGGGCGATATGGAGCGCGCCAACTATGTGTTCAACGAAGGGCGCACCGCGTTTTCGCAATCGCGCAGCGTGGAACTGCGGCTCAAGCCTTTGCGCGCGGAAAACGAGCCACGCACCTTCAGCATCGTCATGGTGATGATTCAGCCGGGCACGGACAGTGACTCGGTGAAGCTGGATGCGCGCCACAAGACCGAAGGCGGCACCTACTGCGTGGCGCGTGACGTCACCGAGCGCAAGCGCGCCGACGAACAGATTGCCTATCAGGCCTATCACGACATCCTGACCGAGCTGCCCAATCGCGCGCTGTTCAAAGACCGCCTTGGCCTGGCATTGCTGCAGGCCAAGCGCAACGAGACCAATCTGGCGGTGATGTTCATTGATCTGGACCGCTTCAAGGTGGTGAACGACACGCTGGGCCATGGCGCAGGCGATGCCCTGCTGCAGCAGGTGGCCACGCGGCTCAAGGCCTGTCTGCGCCGCTGCGACACGCTCTCGCGCCTGGGAGGTGACGAATTCACCGCCGTGCTGCCAGAGCTGAGCGACCGCCAGGACGCCGCGCTGATCGCGGGCAAGTTTGTGGACTGTCTGCGCCAGCCGTTTCAGGTGGCTGGTCAGCCCGTGCACGTGTCGGCCAGCATTGGTGTTGCCCTGTACCCCTACGACGGTTCGCAGCAGGAGGAACTGGTGCGCAATGCCGACATCGCCATGTACCACATGAAGTCGCAGGGCAAGAACGGCTACGCGTTCTTCCATGCCAGCCTGCTCGAAACCTCGTACCAGAAGATCGTGCTAGAGCATGACCTGCACATGGCCCTGGAGCGCGGCGAGCTGGAAATGTTCTACCAGCCGCAAGTGGACATCAGCACCCAGAAGATCATCGGCGCCGAGGCGTTGATGCGCTGGAACCATCCCGCGCGCGGCTTCATGGGAGCCGGCGAATTCCTGCCGTTTGCCGAAGAGAGCGGCCTGATCCTGCCTATCAGTGACTGGATGCTGGAGGCCATTTGCCGTGACTTCCTGGAGTGGACGGCACTTGGGGGCGACTCCATGCGCCTGTCGCTCAACATCTCTCCGCAGTACCTGGACCGGGGTGACTTCTTCGAGAAGCTCAAGAACGCGCTGGTGCGCCACCAAATCCCGCCCGGGCAGATCGAGGTCGAGGTGACCGAGAACATCTGCATCCGCAATCCGCAAAATGCCATCGATCAGCTCGACAAGCTCTGCCAACTGGGCGTGAGCGTGGCGATCGACGACTTCGGGACGGGCTATTCATCGCTGTCGTATCTGCACCGCTTCCCTATCCATACCATCAAGATCGATCGCTCCTTTGTCATGGAAATCCAGGACTCGGGTGCCCAGTTCCCGGTGGTGCTGGCCATTGTGGCCATCGCGCAGGGCCTGGGCCTGAACCTGGTATCGGAAGGGGTGGAAACGGCCGTGCAGGCCAAGTACCTCGCCGACGCGGGCTGCAGGATCATGCAGGGCTTTCTCTACCATCAGCCCATGGCGCAGGGCAAGTTGGTGGAGCTGCTTTCGGCGCAAGCGTCGGGTGGCGCAGAGCTGCACACACTCAACTGAATCCAATTTCGCATACACTGGCCGGGCTTGTCGGGGCGCCGTAGACGAAAGTCGAGGCTGAGACCACTTTGGTGGAACCCGCTGAACCTGATCGGGGTCATTCCCGCGTAGGGAACAACGCATATTGGCACCGGTCCCACCTGGCAATTCCCAGGGCACAACCCGGCCGCCCAGGCAGGCTCCATTCTTTACAACCGGAGACCGCCTTGACCCAAACATCGAACACCGTAGATACCGCGGGCCTTGCCAGCCGCATCACCCGCACGCCTTTCCCGGGCTCTTCCCGCATCCATATCCAGGGTTCGCGCCCGGACATCCGCGTGCCGTTTCGCGAAGTCACGCTCAGCGACACGCTGGTGCACACTGGCAGCGGTGAGCCGCGGCGCGAGCCCAATCCGGCCCTGCGGCTGTATGACTCTTCCGGCATTTACACCGATCCTTCGGTGCCCGTGGATATCACCCGCGGTCTGGCACCCTTGCGTGCCTCCTGGATCGCCGAGCGTGGCGACACCGAAGCGCTGCCGGGTATCAGCAGTGCCTACGGACGCCAGCGCCTGCAGGATCCGCGTCTACAGGCCTTGCGCATGGCCCACACCCCGGTACCGCGCCGCGCCAAGGCGGGCGCCAACGTGTCCCAGATGCACTATGCGAAGAAGGGCATCATCACGCCGGAGATGGAATACATCGCCATCCGCGAAAACCTGGTGCGCGCACAACTCCAGGAGCGCTTGGCCACCGAGCGTCTGCCCAAACCGGGCCAGGCCTTTGGTGCGTTGATGGCGCAGCAGGTCACGCCTGAGTTCGTGCGCGACGAAGTAGCTCGCGGCCGCGCCGTGATCCCCTCCAACATCAACCACCCCGAGAGCGAACCGATGATCATCGGCCGCAACTTTCTGGTGAAGGTGAATGCCAACATCGGCAATTCGGCGGTCACCTCGTCCATTGAGGAAGAAGTGGACAAGCTGGTCTGGTCCATCCGCTGGGGCGCCGACACGGTGATGGACCTCTCCACTGGCGACAACATCCACGAGACGCGTGAATGGATTCTGCGCAACTCACCCGTGCCCATCGGCACCGTGCCGATCTACCAGGCCTTGGAAAAGGTACATGGCCGCGCTGAAGACCTGAGCTGGGAACTGTTCCGCGATACGCTCATCGAGCAGGCCGAGCAGGGCGTGGACTATTTCACCATCCATGCCGGCGTGCGCCTAGCCTATGTGCCGCTCACCGCCAACCGCCTCACCGGCATCGTCTCGCGCGGCGGCTCCATCATGGCCAAGTGGTGCCTGTCGCACCACCGCGAGAGCTTTCTGTACGAGCACTTCGAAGACATCTGCGACATCATGAAGGCCTACGACGTGTGTTTCTCGCTTGGCGACGGCCTGCGTCCGGGCTCGATCGCCGACGCCAATGACGAAGCACAGTTCGCCGAACTGCACACCCTGGGCGAACTCACGCAGATTGCCTGGAAGCACGACGTGCAGGTGATGATTGAAGGGCCGGGTCACGTGCCGCTGCAACTGGTCAAGGAAAACGTGGACAAGCAACTGGAGGCCTGCTTCGAGGCGCCCTTCTACACCCTGGGCCCGCTGATCACGGACGTGTCGCCGGGCTACGACCACATCTCCTCAGCCATGGGTGCTGCCAACATTGGCTGGTACGGCACGGCCATGCTGTGCTACGTCACGCCCAAGGAGCACCTGGGCCTGCCCAACCGCGATGACGTCAAGCAGGGCCTGATCGCCTACAAGATTGCCGCCCACGCGGCTGACCTAGCCAAGGGATTCCCCGGCGCGCAGATGTGGGACAACGCCGTCTCCAAGGCGCGCTTCGAGTTCCGCTGGGAAGACCAGTTCCGCCTGGCGATCGACCCGGACACGGCCATGGCCTACCACGACGAAACGTTGCCCAAAGAGAACGCCAAGGTGGCGCATTTCTGCTCCATGTGCGGTCCCAAGTTCTGCTCCATGAAGATCTCGCAGGAAGTGCGTGACTTCGCGCGGCTGAACCCCGCCAGCACCACCTTGCAGGGCGCAGCGGGCGTGATCCCCATCCAGCAAGTCAGCTCGGCCTTGGACGAAAAGGCCCAGGAGTTCCGCCAGGCCGGCAGCGAAATCTATCTCTGAGGGGCGCGCGCATGAAGCCTTTGCACATAGGCATTGCGGGCGCCGGTCTGGCTGGCCGCATGCTGGCCTGGCGGCTGCTGCGTGCCGGCCATCGCGTCACGCTGCTGGACAGCCGCAGGCGTGACGCGCTGGACACGGCATCGATGGCGGCTGCAGCCATGCTCTCGCCGCTGGCCGAGCTGGCCGTCTCCGACGCCGTGGTGTTCGCCATGGGGCAGCGCTCCATGCAGCTATGGCCGCAGTGGGTGGATGCGTTGCACGCGGATCACCCGGATGCGCCACCGGTGTACTACCGCAAGCAGGGCACGCTGGTGGTGGCCCACGCACCCGATCAGAGTTCCCTGCAGCACTTCACCCGGCTGCTGCAGCACAAGCTGCCGCCCGCGTTTGCCACGCAGGTGCAAAAGCTGGACGCCCCAGCCATCGCCCAACTGGAGCCCGCTCTGGCCGGGCGCTTTGCCAACGGCCTGCATCTGCTGGGTGAGGGGCAACTCTCCAACGAGCAGTGGATGGCGGCGCTGGCCGGTGTGCTGGACCGACTGGGCGCCGTCTGGCACGAAGGCATGCCGGTTGATAGTCTGGAGGCGCAGCGCATGGTGGCGAGCAACGGTCTGGAGGTGACCGTGGACATCTGCGTGGATGCACGCGGCGTGGGCAGCAAGTCGGCGCTGCCGAAGTTGCGCGGTGTGCGTGGCGAGGTGCTGCGCGTGGAATGCAAAGGCGTGCAGTTGCAGCGACCCGTGCGGCTCATGCACCCGCGCTACCAGCTTTATGTGGCGCCGCGCCCGGACCATGCGTTCGTGGTCGGCGCCACCGAGCTGGAGTCCGAAGACACCGGCCCCGTCACCCTGCGCTCCATGCTGGAGCTGGGCAGTGCCTTGTACAGCCTGCACCCGGCCTTTGGTGAGGCGCGGGTGGAACGTCTGTCGGCCGCGCTGCGCCCGGCATTGGACAACGACCAGCCCGCCTGCTTGCAGCGCAATGGTGTCTGGCACATCAACGGCTTGTACCGCCACGGCTACCTGTGCGCACCTGCGCTGGTGGAGTCGATGGTGCAGAAAATTACGGAGCAACAACCATGAACGAACGCGAAATTTTCATCAACGGAGCGGTGCTGCAAACGCAGGCGCCTACCTTGCAGGCGCTGCTGCTGGAGCGCGGCTTTGCCATGGACGCGGCCTTTGCCTGCGCCATCAACAACACCTTTGTGCCACGCGGGCTGTGGCCGCAGCAGCCGCTGCAAAGTGGCGACCGCGTGGACGTGGTGGCACCGATTACCGGAGGCTGATATGCAGGATATCCCCCAGGACAAGCACAGCGTCGCCGCGACAGAAGACACGTGGCAAGTGGCTCGCACCACCCTGTCCAGCCGCCTGCTGCTGGGCACGGCGCATTACCCCTCACTGCAGGTGCTATCCGATGCGGTGCGCTCCAGCGGCACCCAGGTACTGACCGTGGGCTTGCGTCGCCTGCAACCCGAGACCGGCGGTGGCAACCACTTCTGGCAGCGTGTGCAGGCTATGGGTTGCCAGGTGCTGCCCAACACCGCGGGCTGCCACAGTGCCAACGAGGCCATCACATTGGCCCACATGGCGCGCGAGATCTTCGGCACGCCCTGGATCAAGCTCGAAGTGATTGGCGACGATTACACCCTGCAGCCCGATCTGCTGGCCACGCTGGATGCGGCCACGCAGCTGGTGCGTGACGGCTTTTCCGTGTTCGCCTACACCACCGATGACCTGGTCATGGCGCAGCGCCTGCATGGTGCCGGTTGCGCCGCGGTGATGCCCTGGGCCGCCCCCATAGGCAGCGGCCGCGGCCCCATGAACCCGTATGCGCTGGAGACCTTGCGCCGGCGCCTGCCCGACGCGGTGCTGGTGGTCGATGCGGGGCTGGGCCGCCCGTCACACGCGGCTACCGTGATGGAGTTCGGCTTTGATGCCGTGCTGCTCAACACCGCCGTAGCCCAGGCTGGCGACCCGGTGCGCATGGCGCGCGCATTTGCCAGCGCCGTGTCAGCCGGACGCGATGCCTACCAGGCCACACCCATGCCCGAGCGCAGCGCCGCACAGGCATCCACCCCCACCGTTGGCATGCCGTTCTGGCATGCGCAGTAAAGGACCGTATGCCAGCACAAGCTACCTCTGCCTCCTTCGTACCCCTGAGCGGGCCTTTGGGTTTTTATCCGGTGATGCCAGACGCAAGCTGGGTGGAGCGCCTGTTGCACTGGGGCGTGCGCACCGTGCAACTGCGGTTCAAGCCCGCTTCGGGCGACGATGCCGCAGTGCGAGAGCAGGTGCGTGCTGCCGTGGCCGCAGGTCACGCCGTGCCCGGTGCGCAGGTCTTCATCAATGACCATTGGCGGCACGCCATCGCGCTGGGCGCCTACGGCGTCCATCTGGGACAGGAAGACTGGGCCGCGCTGAGCGATGCCGAGCGCGATGCCTTACGCAGTTCGGGCATGCGTCTGGGATTGAGCACCCATACGCCCGCCGAGCTTGCTTTGGCCAAGACTGCACGCCCTTCGTATTTGGCCATCGGGCCGGTGTTTCCCACCACATTGAAGGTCATGCCGTATGAGCCTGTGGGGCTGGAACGCCTCCAGGAGTGGGCTCGCCTGGCTGCGCCTTATCCGGTGGTGGCCATTGGCGGCATCACGCTGGAATGCATGGCCGATGTGCGCAACTGCGGTGTGGATGGCGTGGCCGTGGTGAGCGCCGTCACCCAGGCGGTGGACCCGCGGATTGCGTCCCAGCAGGGGTTGCGGGTGTTCGAAAAGGGCCCGACCACGGGGAACCCATAGCGGCCCTTTTTCCTCACGCGCTGACTTTCATCAAGGCAGGGCACGCCGACAGGGCGCAGGATCAGGGATGCGGTTGAGCCAGCATTTTCTGTTCACGCGGGGGCCTTATGACAGCGAAAAACATTCTCCTTATCCAGGGTCATCCGGATGGCTCTGCCATCCACCTGGGCCATCACCTGGAAGAGGCCTACGCACAGGGCGCGCAGTCCGCGGGTCATGCGGTGCGCAGGCTGGCCGTGGCCCAGCTCGACTTTCCCCTGCTGCACAGCCAGAACGATTGGCAGAACGGAGCCCTGCCACAAGGTCTGGTGCAGGCGCAGAAGGACATTGCCTGGGCCGAGCACATCGTCTTCTTTTTTCCGCTGTGGCTGGGCGACATGCCGGCACTGCTCAAGGGATTTCTGGAGCAGGTGGCACGCCCCGACTTTGCCTTCAAGAGGGATGGCAAAGACCTGTTCCAGCACAAGGCCCTCACTGGGAAGTCCGCCCGCGTGGTGGTCACCATGGGCATGCCAGCACTGCTGTACCGCTGGTACTTTCGCGCCCACAGCGTGAAGTCACTGGAGCGCAACATTCTGGGCTTTGTGGGCATCTCGCCGGTTCACAAGACGCTGATCGGCTTGGTCGATGCGCTGGGTGAAGCCGGGGTACAGAAATGGCAGGTACATCTCACCAGACTGGGCGCACAGGCCAGCTAGGACCGGACAGTGGGGATTCATAATTTCGTTCCATTTATGCAGTATTACTGTATATTATGCGCAAGTGCGCAGAGGTGCACACGACCCATACACCGAGAGAGCCTATGGAAGCAGAAGCACGCAAGAACGTCGTACGGCGATTCAACAAGGAAGTCATTGAAGAAGGTCGTCGAGCGTCCTTCCTGGAGCTGATGGACGAATCCTTCGTCAACCGCTCCGCACCTGACGGGGCACCCAACGGGCCCGAGAGCATATGGAACACCTTCGAGAAAGTGCTGCGCCCGGCACTGGGCGGACTGAAGGTTGAAATCCATGAACAGCTCTGTGATGGCGACAGGGTGGTCACCCGCAAGTGCATCAGTGGCACCCACACGGGCAGCCTCATGGGCTTGGCTGCGACGGACATGCCCGTGGTCATCGACGTGATTGATATCGTGCGTGTGCATGGCGGTCGGTATGTCGAACATTGGGGCATCAACACGCTAACGGCGGTTCTATCCCAGCTGCGGGCTGGCTGAAGCAGGTCTTGCAAATCGGAATCTAGCAAGACAGGAAGGGCGCCTAAGTGACCAGACGAAGTACGGCAGTGAGAGCGTCAACCGAGGCGGAGGCCTTGGCGGACGAACTGCGTGAAGTCATTGGCCGCTTTGTCAGGTCGGTGAGAACCCAGGCGGGCACTCCGTCAGACGCACACGGGGAAACGCTGGCCTACCTGGAGCGCGCTGGCCCCGTGAGTATTGCAGTACTTGCCGACGCCCGGGGCGTGAAACACCAAAGCATGCGGTTGGTGACGACGCGTTTGGAGGCAGAGGGACTGATTGAACTCCTGCCCGATCCCAAGGATAAGCGGGGCTATCGCATCCACGTCACGCAAGCCGGTCTGCGGGAAACAGCAACTGACCGCACGGCAAGGGCGCAGTGGATCGCAAAAGCTCTGGCGGAAGCCTTGGACGAGGACGAGCGGGATATCCTGCGCCAGGCAGTTCCCGTTTTGAAAAAATTGGTCGATCTCGCCCAGGGCTAACCCTGGGCGCCGGGCAGCCGGCTGTGCCGGCTCGACCACGAAGCCGCTACCAGGCGTAGCCTACGGTGATGGGTGCGTGGTCGGAGAAGCGCTGGTCTTTGTAGATGGCAACTTCGCGCGCGCCGGCGGCCAGAGTGGGTGTTGCCAGGTGGTAGTCCAGACGCCAGCCCACGTTCTTGGCATAAGCCTCGCCACGGTTGCTCCACCAGGTGTAGCAAGCGTCGGTGGCGGTGGGCTCCAGGGTGCGGTAGACGTCGACCATGCCGCCCTCGGTGAGCAGCTTGGTCATCCAGGCGCGTTCTTCGGGCAGAAAGCCGGAGTTTTTCTTGTTGCCCTTGTAGTTCTTCAGATCGATTTCCTGGTGCGCGATGTTGATGTCGCCGCAAAGGATGTAGTCGCGCTCGGCCTTGAGCGCCATCATGTGCGGGTAGAACTCGTCCAGAAAGCGGAACTTGGCTTGCTGCCGTTCTTCACCGGACGAGCCGCTGGGAAAGTAGGCGCTGATGATGGAGTGCTTGCGCTGCAGCGTGTCAAAGCGCAGCTCCACGTAGCGGCCCTCGGGGTCGAACTCCGGCGAGTTGTAGCCCACCACCACGTCGCTGGGCTCCAGCTTGGTGTAGATGCCCACGCCCGAGTAGCCTTTTTTCTCGGCCAGATGGAAGTAGCCGCGCAGTCCGGCAAGCTCTTCGAAGCGGTCGGCCAGATCGGGCGCCTGGGCTTTGACCTCCTGCACGCAAATACAATCCGGTGCGGCCTGCGCAAGCCAGGCTTCCAGACCTTTGCTGGTGGCGGAGCGGATGCCGTTGAGGTTCAGGCTGGTTAACTTAAACAAGGAATTTCCCATGTCGATTCAAGACCCTGCGCAAGGCGCGAAAGCGGACCCGCTGGCCCTGGAGTTTGTGGCATTTGCCGTGGAATGCGGGGTGCTACGCTTCGGTGAGTTCAAGACCAAGGCGGGTCGCATGAGCCCGTATTTCTTCAACGCAGGCCTGTTTGACGATGGCGCCAGGCTGATGCGTTTGGCCGAATTCTATGCCCAGCGCCTGCTCTCCAGTGGCATCGAATTCGACATGGTGTTCGGCCCGGCCTACAAGGGCATTCCGTTGGGTGCGGCGCTGGCCGTGGAGCTTGCCCGGCGCGGTCGCAACGTCCCGTTTGCCTACAACCGCAAGGAGGCCAAGGACCATGGCGAAGGCGGCACCCTGGTGGGCGCTCCGCTCAAGGGCCGGGTGCTGATCGTGGACGACGTCATGTCGGCGGGAACGGCAGCGCGTGAGTCGATTGCCATCATCCGTGCGGCGGGTGCTGTGCCGCACGCGGTCTGCATCGCTCTGGATCGTCAGGAGATGGCCACGGAGAACGGCCAGGATGTGCCTTACAGCGCAGTGCAGTACGTGCAGCATAAACTGGGGCTGCAGGTGTGTTCCATTGCGAAGCTCACTGATTTGATGCAGTATCTGGCAGCCGGTGGCAGTGGCAGTTCGCCCGAAGACCATCAGAGAGTGTTGGCGTATCGTCAGCGCTACGGAGTCGAAGAAGGAAGCTTATGAAATTGGTAGCAGGTGGATTGCTGGCGTTGTTCACGGTGACAGGCGCTGCCTGGGCACAGAACGCGCCAGTGGGAGGAATCTATACCTGTGTGGATGCACAAGGGCGCAAACTCACCTCGGACCGCCCCATTCCGGAATGTCTGGACCGCGAGCAGAAGGTGCTCAACCCCAGTGGCACCGTGAAGCAGAAGGTCGGCCCCAGTCTGACCGCCGCCGAACGTGCCCAGCAGGAAGCCAGGGAAAAGCAGCAGCTTGAAGAACAGAACCGCCTGGCCGAAGAGCACCGCCGTGACCGCGCCCTGCTGATTCGCTACCCGAGCAAGGCGGTGCACGACAAGGAGCGCGCCGAAGCGCTGGCGCAAATCGATGTGGTGAGCAAGGCTGCCGACCTGCGCCTGAATGAACTGGCTGCACAGCGCAAGAAGCTGGACGACGAAATGGAGTTCTACAAGAAGGACCCCAGCAAGGCACCCATGTATCTCAAGCGCCAGGTGGAAGACAACAAGCACAGCGTGGAAGTGCAGAAGCAGTTCATCGCAGAGCAGGAGAGCGAAAGCCGCCGCGTCAATGAGCGCTTTGATTTGGAGCTGACGCGTTTGCGTCAGCTCTGGGCTGCTTCAGCCGCTTCCAAATAGGGCTCAGGCCAGCTTGGAGCGCAGCAGGTCGTTGACCTGTTGCGGGTTGGCCTTGCCCTTGCTGGCCTTCATGATCTGACCGACCAGGCCGTTGAGCGCCTTTTCGTTGCCAGCCTTGAACTCGGCCACGTTCTTGGCGTTGGCGGCGATCACTTCATCGACGATTTTTTCCAAAGCGCCGGTGTCGTTCATCTGCTTGAGGCCCTTGGCTTCGATGATGGCGTCGATCAGAGTCTGATCAGTTGCGCTTGGTTCGATGACCACCTTGTCATTCCACAGCACATCCAGGACTTGCTTGGCTGCGTTGTTACTGATCGTGCCGTCATAAACGCGTACGATCAATGCAGCAAGTGCAGTTGCAGAAATATGTGAAGCGGAAATTTCACTATTTTCAGCATTCAGGCGACGCGATATCTCACCCATGATCCAGTTGCTGGCCAGCTTGGGCTGGCCACAGGCCTTGGCCGCTGCTTCGAAATACGCAGCCAACGCCAGGCTTTGCGTGAGTTGTGTCGCGTCGTATTCGCTGAGCGCATAGTCCTTCACAAAGCGCTGCGCCATCACGCGCGGCAGTTCGGCCATCTCGCCGCGCACCTTGGCAATCCAGTCTTCCGAAATCTCCAGCGGCGGCAAGTCCGGGTCGGGGAAGTAGCGGTAGTCGGCCGCGTCTTCCTTGGTGCGCATGGCACGGGTCTCGCCGGTATCGGGGTTGAATAGCACCGTGGCCTGCTGGATGGCGTGACCGTCTTCGATCTGTTCGATCTGCCAGCGCACCTCGTAGTCGATGGCCTGCTGCATGAACTTGAAGCTGTTGAGGTTCTTGATCTCGCGGCGCGTACCCAAAGGCCCGCCGGGCTTGCGCACCGACACGTTGGCGTCGCAGCGGAACGAGCCTTCCTGCATGTTGCCGTCGCAGATGCCGATCCAGGTGACGATCTTGTGCAGTTCCTTGGCATAGGCTACCGCTTCGGCGCTGGAGCGCATGTCGGGTTCGGTCACGATTTCCAGTAGTGGCGTGCCGGCGCGGTTGAGGTCGATGCCGGTCTGGCCGATGAAGTCTTCGTGCAGCGATTTACCCGCATCTTCTTCCAGATGGGCGCGTACCAGGCGCACTGCCATCTTCCTGTCGCCCAGGAAGAATTCGACCACGCCGCCTTGCACCACCGGGATTTCAAACTGGCTGATCTGGTAACCCTTGGGCAGGTCGGGGTAGAAGTAGTTCTTGCGCGCAAAGATGCTGCGCGGCGCAATGTGCGCGCCCACGGCCAAGCCGAACTCGATAGCGCGCTCGACCGCGCCCTTGTTCATCACCGGCAATGTGCCCGGCAAAGCCAGATCCACGGCGCAGGCTTGCGTGTTGGGTTCGGCGCCAAAGGCGGTGGAGGCACGCGAGAAGATCTTGGAATGGGTGGAGAGCTGGCTGTGGGTTTCAAAGCCGATGATGACTTCGTAGCCGCCAACCAGCGGCGCGTCCGGACGGTCCAGAAGAGTGGGTGTGGTGCTAACTGACATGTTCAGAATCCTGCGGGGCGTGCGACGTGGAAGTCGGTGGCTTGCTGGAAGCGGTGCGCCGCGTTGAGCAGACGTGCTTCCTTGAAATAGTTGCCGATCAGCTGCATACCGATGGGCATGCCTTTGTCCTGCTCGGTGGTGGAGAAGCCCACCGGCACACTCATGCCGGGCAGGCCGGCCAGGGAGCCGGGCAGGGTGAAGATATCGGCGAGGTAGTTGGCCACCGGGTCGTCGGACTTTTCGCCCAGCTTCCAGGCCACGGTGGGTGCCACCGGGCCGGCGATCAGGTCGCACTCCTTGAAGGCGTTCTGGAAGTCATCGGCAATCATGCGGCGGATCTTCTGCGCCTGCAGGTAGTAGGCGTCGTAATAGCCGTGCGAGAGCACATAGGTGCCGATCATGATGCGGCGCAGGACTTCCTCGCCAAAGCCCTCGGAGCGGGTCTTCTTGTACATGTCGGCCAGATCGGTGTACTGCTTGGCGCGGTGGCCGAACTTCACACCGTCAAAGCGGCTCAGGTTGCTGGAGGCTTCTGCTGGCGCAATGATGTAGTACACCGGAATGGACAGCTCGGTGCGTGGCAGCGAGATGGGTACCAGTTTGGCACCGAGTTTTTCGTACTGCGCCAGGGCGGCGTTGACGGCGTTGCGCACATCGTCGGAGAGACCGGCGCCAAAGAATTCCTTGGGGATGCCGATGCGCAGGCCTTCGATGGAGTCGTTCAGGGTGCGGCTGAAGTCCTCAGTGGGCACGTCCAACGAGGTGGAGTCGCGGTCCGGGTCGGGGCCGCAGATGGTGCCGAGCAGGGCGGCGCAGTCTTCGGCGCTGCGTGCCATGGGGCCGGCCTGGTCCAGGCTGGAGGCAAAGGCCACCATGCCGTAACGCGATGCACGTCCGTACGTGGGCTTGATGCCAGTGACACCGCAAAAGGACGCGGGCTGGCGAATGGAGCCGCCGGTATCGGTGCCGGTGGCAGCGGGTGTCAGACGCGCAGCCACAGCCACGGCGCTGCCGCCGGAGGAGCCGCCGGGGATGCGTTCGGTGTTCCAGGGGTTGCGCACGGGTGCCGGGGCATCCTGGCCCACGGGTGCCACGGCGGAGTTCTCATTGCTGGAGCCCATGGCGAATTCATCGCAGTTGAGCTTGCCCAGGGTGACCATGCCGGCCTGTGCCAGCCGGGTGACGACGGTGGCATCGAAGGGCGAGCGGTAGCCCTTGAGCATGCGCGAGCCGGCCGTGGTGGCGAAGTCCTTGGTGACGAAGATGTCCTTGTGCGCAATCGGCACGCCCTCGAGCGGGCCGGCGCTGCCTTGCGCAATGCGGGCATCAGCCGCAGCGGCCTGGGCCAGCGTGACTTCAGCGTTGACATCCACGTACGCGCCCAGATCGGCATGCGCCTGCGAGCGCGCCAGGAAGTGCTGTGCCGCTTCTACGGCGGAGACTTGTTTGCTGGCCAGGGCCGTGGCCAGTTGTTGCACGCCCAGGTCGTGCAATGCGGTTTGGGAAAGGGAAGTTGTCATTGCATCAGACCTTATTCAATGACCTTGGGCACCAGGAACAGGCCATTCTGTACTTCAGGCGCACTTTTTTGATTGGCTTCGCGCTGGTTGGGCTCGCTGACCACGTCCTCGCGCAGGCGCAGGGCGATGTCACCGATGGCGGCCACTGGATGGGCCAGCGGTTCTATGCCTGTGGTGTCCACGGCGCGCATCTGTTCCACGATGTCAAAAAAGCTGTTGAGCTGGTTCAGCATGCGGTCGCTGTGCTCGCTTGTCAGCTCCAGCCGCGCCAGATTGGCGATACGCGCGATGTCGGAAGATGTCAGTGACATGGGTGAAATAAGATTGAAAACAAAGGTAAATGGCGCCCGGCAAGGGCTGGTTACGCAGGGTATTCCCGAGCGATAGGGTATTATCCCGCCTTTGGCTTGAAGTCTGCGCAAGCACATTTTTCAGGGCCGAATTCACGGTTTTTATTGAATAGAACATGGTGACAGACGAGCGAAGTCCCGTCTGTGCCCGAGAGGAATTGAGATGTTTGGATCTTTCCGGCGGTATTTTTCTACCGACCTGGCGATTGACCTGGGTACGGCCAACACCCTGATCTTTGTACGCGACAAGGGCATTGTTCTGGACGAACCTTCTGTCGTTGCCATCCGCCACGAGGGTGGCCCCCAAGGCAAGAAGACCATCCAGGCCGTTGGCCGCGAAGCCAAGGCCATGCTGGGCAAAGTGCCCGGCAATATTGAAGCCATCCGCCCCATGAAGGACGGCGTGATTGCCGATTTCACGGTCACCGAGCAGATGCTCAAGCAGTTCATCAAGATGGTGCATCCGCGCGGCATTCTCAAGCCCAGCCCGCGCATCATCATCTGCGTGCCCTGCGGCTCCACCCAGGTGGAGCGTCGCGCCATCCGCGAAAGCGCCCTGGGCGCCGGTGCCAGCGATGTGTACCTGATCGAGGAACCCATGGCCGCCGCCATCGGCGCCGGTCTGCCGGTATCGGAAGCCAGCGGCTCCATGGTGGTGGACATCGGCGGCGGTACCACCGAAGTCGGCGTCATCTCGCTGGGTGGCATGGTCTACAAGGGCAGCGTGCGCGTGGGTGGCGACAAGTTCGACGAAGCCATCATCAACTACATCCGCCGCAACTACGGCATGCTGATCGGTGAGCCCACCGCAGAAGCCATCAAGAAGCAGATCGGCTCGGCCTTCCCCGGCTCCGAAGTCAAGGAAATGGAAGTGCGCGGTCGCAACCTGTCCGAAGGCGTGCCCCGCAGCTTCACGATTTCTTCCAACGAAATCCTGGAAGCGCTCACCGACCCGCTCAACAACATCGTCTCCGCCGTAAAGAACGCGCTGGAGCAGACGCCGCCCGAGTTGGGAGCCGACATTGCCGACCGCGGCATGATGCTCACCGGCGGTGGTGCGCTGTTGCGTGATCTGGACCGCCTGCTGGCCGAAGAAACCGGCCTGCCGGTGCTGGTTGCCGAAGATCCGCTGACCTGTGTGGTGCGCGGTTGCGGCATCGCGCTGGAGCAGATGGAGCGTCTGGGTTCCATTTTCACCAGCGAATAATCCCCGAGGTCGGCGATGCCTCTCGGTACGCTGGACAGAGCACCCCCACCCTTTTTCCGCCAGGGGCCCTCAGCGCTGTCCAAGTTGGCAGTGTGCAGCGCCCTGGCGCTGTTCCTCATGGTGGCCGATACACGCTTCAAGGTGATGCAGCCGCTACGCGTGGTGCTGGCTGCGGTCATCTATCCGGTGCAATGGCTGGCGTTGCAGCCCGTCAACCTGCTGCTGGGCACCAGTGATTACTTCTCCAGCCTGAACGCGGCACAGCGCTCCAAGGAAGAGGCCTTCAAGCAGTTGGGATTGCAGTCCCTGCGCTCCAACCAGGTGGAACAGCTCACGCTCGAAAACGACAGGCTGCGCAAATTGCTGGACTTGCGCCAGCGCCAGCAGGCCACCGGCATTGCGGCCCAGGTGCTGTACGACTCGGCCGATCCCTTCTCCCGCAAGGTCATCATCGACAAGGGGCTGGTCAACAAGGTGCAGGAAGGTTCACCCGTGCTGGACGAGCGCGGTGTGCTGGGCCAGGTTACCCGCGTCTATCCCCTGGTGAGTGAAGTCACCCTGATCACCGATCGCGACCATGCCATTCCGGTGCTCAACACACGCACCGGCGCGCGCGGTGTGGCTTTTGGCGACACCACCACCCATGCCGATGCGATGGAGCTGCGCTACATGGCGGCCAATGTGGACGCCAATGTGGGGGATCTGTTGACCACCAGTGGTGTCGATGGCGTGTACCCTCCGGGGTTGCCGGTGGCGCGCATCGAGAAAGTGGACCGTCGCGTGGATGCCATCTTCGCGCGCATCTATTGCGTGCCTGCCGCCCTGGTTTCGGGCGCCAGCCATGTGCTGGTGCTGGCTTCCATGGCGGAGCAGCCGCCGCCCCGGCCGGTGCCGGAGCCGCCCGCGCCAACACGCAACAAACGCGGGGAGGTGATCAAGCCATGATCATGCCGCAGGGCAAGCAACTGCTGTTGCCGGCCAATCCCTTGTTTGTGTGGGGCAGCATGCTTGCTGCCATGCTGATCGACATGGTCCTGAACATGGGGCTGACGGGACGCGCCGCCTGGGTGCCCGATCTGCTGGCCGTCGTACTGGTGTTCTGGACCGTGCACCAGCCGCTGCGCGTAGGCATTGGCGCCGCCTTTGTGTTTGGCCTGCTGACCGATGTGCACCAGGGCGCATTGCTGGGCCAGAACGCCCTGGCCTATACGGTGCTGAGCTTCTTTGCCATCACCATCCACCGGCGTCTGCTGTGGTTCCCGGTGGCGTCTCAGATGGTGCAGGTATTCCCGCTGTTTGCGGCGGCCCATCTGGTGGAGATCTGCCTGCGCCTCATGGTGGGTGGCACCTTCCCCGGCTGGTGGATTCTGCTTTCGCCCGTGCTGGAGTCGCTCTTGTGGCCGGTGGCCACTGTTGCGCTGCTGGCGCCGCAGCGTCGCGCACCCAACCCCGACGCCAACCGCCCCTTGTAATATGGCCCCCACGCTTGTCACTGCGTGTACTACGCTGCCCCCCAAGGGGGCTGATTGCCCTTGGGGCGGCCCGGCGGGCAATCGCACGGTCGCGTTGCTGCCATGACCGTTTTACGGAACGTCGAAGCCGATTTGGCGCGGTTTCGTACCCGCATTTTCGTGCTCAGTCTGGTGGTGCTGGTCTGTTTCCTGCTGCTGATTCTGCGGCTGGTGTATCTGCAGATCTGGCGTCATGAAGACCTGCGTGCACAGGCTGAAAACAACCGCACTTCGGTCGTTCCCATCGTGCCCAACCGGGGGCTGATCCTGGACCGTAACGGTGTTGTGCTGGCCAACAACTACTCGGCCTACACGCTGGAGATCACGCCGTCCAAGAGCGGGCCGTTGGAAGAAGTGCTGGACGATCTCTCCAAGGTGATGGAGATCACGCCGCGCGACCGCCGCCGCTTCAAGAAGCTGCTGGAAGAGTCGCGCAGTTTTGAATCCTTGCCCATACGCACCCGGCTGACCGATACGGAGGTGGCCCGTTTTTCTGCGCAGCGCTACCGGTTTCCGGGGGTGGAAATCAAGGCGCGCCTGTTCCGCAATTACCCGTACGGGGAGCTTGCCAGCCACGTGATTGGCTACATCGGCCGTATCAACCAGTCGGAGAAGGAAAAGATCGACGAAGGTGACGACGCAGACAACTACCGTGGCACCGAATACATCGGCAAGCTCGGTATCGAGCAAAGCTACGAGACACAGCTGCATGGCATCACCGGCGTGGAGCAGATCGAAACCTCTGCCGGCGGGCGCGCCGTGCGCAAGCTCGCCAGCAATCCGGCCACACCCGGCAATACGGTCAAGCTTTCCATCGACATCAAGCTGCAGCACCTGATCGAGGCCATGTATGGCGAGCGCCGCGGTGCGCTGGTGGCCATAGACCCCAAGACTGGAGAGCTGCTGGCCTTTGTCAGCAAGCCCACATTTGATCCCAATCTGTTTGTGGAAGGCATTGACAGCGAAAGCTGGCAGGCCCTCAACGAATCCATCGACAAACCGCTGCTCAACCGGGCCCTGCGCGGCACCTATCCGCCGGGTTCCACCTACAAGCCTTTCATGGCCATGGCGGCCCTGGAGACCGGCACGCGCAGCCCCGAGTTCACGGTTTCCGACCCCGGCTTCTTCATGTTCGGCGGGCATCGGTTCCGCGATGACAAGGAGGGTGGACATGGCATGGTGAACATGTACCGCTCCATCGTCGTGTCCTGCGACACCTACTACTACTCGCTGGCCAACGATCTTGGCGTGGACACCATCCACGACCAGATGCAGCGCTTCGGCTTCGGTGAAATCACCGGCGTGGACATCCTGGGCGAGACCCGCGGTCTGCTCCCTTCCACCGACTGGAAGCGGCGTGCCTACAAGCGCGCCGAGCAGCAGAAGTGGTACGCCGGTGAAACCATCTCGCTGGGCATCGGCCAGGGCTACAACGCCTTCACCATGCTGCAGCTCGGGCAGGCGATCGCCACCCTGGCCAACAACGGAGTGCGCCCCACACCACATCTGGCGATTGCCACGCAGGACCCGGTCACCCACAGCATGGTTCCGATCACCGCGCCGGCGCTAGTGAATCTGGGCATCAAGCCAGCCAACCTGGACGTGATCCACAAGGCCATGGTGGGTGTGACGTTGGAGGGCACCTCAGCCAAGGTATTTGCAGGGGCTGGTTACGCCAGCGGCGGCAAGACCGGCACGGCCCAGGCCGTTGGTATTGGCAAAGACCAGAAATATGACGCCAGCAAGCTTGCCGAGCACCAGCGTGACCACGCCCTGTATGTGGCCTATGCCCCGGCGGAAGACCCCAAGATTGCCATCGCCATGGTGGTGGAAAACGCGGGCTGGGGCGCTGAACAGGCGGCTCCCATTGCGCGGCGCGTGCTGGACTACTGGCTGATGGGGCAATACCCCAGCGAGGAAGATCTGGCCGCCATCAGCAAGGGTCAGGCCGCCGCGCCCATAGGCAAACCGCGTCTGGTATCCGAAATACCCTGGCCTCCGCCTGGTGGCAGGCACTGACGCGGATTAACGCAGGAACGCGTCGTAGCCGGTCTTGAAAATCAATGCCGAGACCACCAGGATGAAAACGACGCGTACGAAGCCGGTGCCGTGTTTGAGGGCAATGTGGGTGCCGGCCAGGCTGCCCACCACGTTGGCAACCGCCATCACCAGTGCGAAGTGCCACCAGATGTGACCCTTGTAGATGAACAGGATCAGGGCCGACACATTGGTCGCCGTGTTGAGCAGCTTGGCTGCTGCCGAAGCATGCAGGAAGTCGTAGCCCAGAAAACGCACCATGCAGAAGACAAAGAAGCTGCCGGTGCCAGGCCCAAAGAAACCATCGTAAAAGCCGATGACAGCGCCAATGCAGCAGGCCGCTACCGCCTCTGCCGAGCCCGTGAAGCGGGGGGCATGGTGCCGCCCCAGCTCCTTGCGCGCCAGCGTGTAGCCCAGTACCAGCACCAGGATGAGCGGCAGGATCTTGCGCAGGTAGTCTGGTGACACGACGGTCACCAGCCAAGCGCCGCCCAGCGACGCCACAAAGCCCGCGGTGGCTGCTGGAATCAACGCGTGCCAGGGCATCTGGACACGGCGGCTGTACTGCAACGTGGCAATACCCGTGCCCCAGACCGAGGCGCCCTTATTGGTGCCAAACAGCGTGGCCGGGTGGGCGTTGGGGAAGGTGGTGAGCAGAGCAGGAATCAGGATCAGCCCGCCGCCCCCGACCATCGAATCCACAAAACCGGCGAAAAGTGAGGCCAGGGCCACGACAAGCATTTCCATCCGAAGATTGTCGCATCCGCACTGAACAGGCAAAAAAAAGCACCGGGGTAGCCGGTGCTTTTTTTCGTGGCACTTCGTGGAGCCACTGTTCTTGCTTTGTATTGCCGATGGTTCGACAGCTTCCTCGGGATCGGTTTCGTATCAGGTCTCGTGCCGATGGAATGTATTCTTACGCTCCAACACGCGAACAGACGGACTGTACCCCGCCACCCTGCAAGGGAGTATCAGGACTTACCCTGTGCAATCCATTCGGCGGCCTTTTCCGCAATCATCAGGGTGGGCGAATTGGTGTTGCCGCTGGTGATGCGCGGCATCACGCCCGCATCCACCACGCGCAAGCCCGCCACGCCGTGCACCCGCAGCCGCGAGTCGACCACGCTGGTTGGGTCGTCGGCGCGGCCCATCTGCGTGGTTCCCACGGGATGAAAAATCGTGGTGGCAATGTCCCCGGCCAACTTGGCCAGTTCGGCATCGGTCTGGAACTGCACGCCGGGCTTGTACTCCTCAGGGGCGTACTTCTGCAAGGCGGGCTGGCGCACGATGTTGCGGGTCAGGCGTAGCGAGTCGGCGGCGATCTTGCGGTCCTCGTCGGTGCTGAGGTAGTTGGGCGCAATGGCCGGCGCCATGCGGAAATCGGGCGAGGTGATGCGCACGTGGCCGCGGCTGCTGGGGTTGAGGTTGCAGACGCTGGCGGTAAAGGCATTGAAGCTGTGCAGCGGCTGGCCGAAAGCCTCCAGGCTGAGAGGCTGCACGTGGTACTCCAGGTTGGGGTAGGGCTGGGACGCATCGCTACGGGTGAAGGCGCCCAGCTGGCTGGGCGCCATGCTCATGGGACCGCTGCGCTTGAGCGCGTATTCCAGGCCGATCTTGGCCTTGCCCCAGAGGGAATTGGCCTGGGTGTTGAGGGTGGTCGCGCCCTTGACCTTGAACACCGCGCGAATCTGCAGATGGTCCTGCAGGTTCTCGCCCACGCCCGGCAGGTCGTGCACGACCGGAATGCCCAGCGACTGCAGCAAGGGTGCGGGCCCGATGCCGCTGAGCTGCAGAATCTGCGGCGAGCCAATGGCGCCGGCGCACAGGATGACCTCGGCACGCGCCGTGGCGGTCACCATCTCCGAACCGTTCCAGACCTGCACGCCGGTACAGCGCAGCGGGCGGTCCTCGCCTGCGGTGTTGGGTTCCACCAGCAGCTTGGCGACTTGGGCATTTGTCCACAGCTCGAAGTTGGGGCGGCCATAACAGGTAGGGCGCAAGAAGGCCTTGGCCGTGTTCCAGCGCCAGCCGGCGCGCTGGTTCACCTCGAAGTAGCCCACGCCTTCGTTGCTGCCGCGGTTGAAGTCATCGGTGGCGGGAATGCCGGCCTGGGTGGCAGCCTGGGCAAAGGCATCGAGCACGTCCCAGCGCAGGCGCTGCTTTTCCACCCGCCATTCGCCGCCGGCCTGGTGGTGGCGCAGGATGGTGCGGTACTCGGAGCCGTCTTGCTGCAGCAGCTCGGGCGCCTGGCCTTTGGCACCGTGCAGGGCGTTGGCACCCTTGTGGTGGTCTTCGTGCAGCTTGAAGTAGGGCAGGCTGTTGTCCCAGCTCCAGGCGGCATCGCCGGTGAGCGCTGCCCACTGGTCGTAGTCGCGCGCCTGACCGCGCATGTAGATCATGCCGTTGATGCTGCTGCAGCCGCCCAGTGTCTTGCCGCGCGGGTAGCGCAGGGTGCGGCCGTTGAGGCCGGCGTCGGGCTCGGTGTTGTAGAGCCAGTCGGTGCGCGGGTTGCCGATGCAGTAGAGGTAGCCGACCGGAATGTGGATCCAGTGGTAGTCGTCCTTGCGGCCGGCCTCGATCAGCAGCACGCGCTTGGAGGCGTTGGCACTCAGGCGGTTGGCCAGCAGGCAGCCGGCCGTTCCGGCGCCGACGATGATGTAGTCAAAGGTTGTCTCACTCATATTTATTTCCCGGCCCACTGCGGTTTGCGTTTTTCCTGGAAGGCCTTCTGGCCTTCCTTGGCGTCTTCGGTTAGGGTGAAGAGCGCGATCTGGCTCTCGGTGAAGGCCATGGACTCCTCAAAGGCCATGGATTCCACCTTCTTCATGGTGTAGAGGCCGCGCCGGATGGCGGCTGGCGACTTGTCCAGCATGCGCTCCAGCAGCCACTGCAGCTTGGCATCCACATCGTCGGCCACATAGTTCACCAGCCCGTATTCCAGCGCCTGCGCGCTGGTGATGGGTTCGCCGGTGAGGCACATCTCCACCAGTACGCGCCGCGGAATCAGGTGCTGCAGCACACTGAGCACCTGTGCAGGGAACACACCTACCTTGACTTCCGGCAAGCCGAACACCGCGTGGCTGGAGGCAACGGCCATGTCGCACATGCTCATCAGGCCCATCCCACCGGCCATGCAGGCGCCGTTGACCCGCGCGATCAACGGAATGGTGCTGGCACGCACAGCCCGCAGCACCTGCGCCAGATGGCCATGCGGCTCGGAGTAGTCGGTGGTGAATGCGTTGGCACTTTGCAGGTCCGCGCCGGCGCAGAAGGCCTTGCTGCCTGCGCCCGTGACCACGATGGCACGGATGTCGCGGTGCGACTGTGCCTGTGTAACTGCCTGCGCCATGGATGCCAGCACTCCATGGCTCATGGCATTGCGGCGTTCTTCGCGCGTGATGGTCAGCCACAGCACGGTGCCGCGTAGCTCGACCGAAAGTTCGGGCGTGGAGAGAAACGAAGAGTGGTCAGCCATGGTGTGCGGGTAAAGCCAATGAATCCCCGTATTTTGCTTGCAAGCTGTGCGGAGGCGCTACCATAGCCCTCACATAATTCAGTCCCTGCAACCACCAGTGCAAAACACCCCGCCGCGCATCGTCAAGGAGGCCTCTGCCACTGGGGAAAGTCTGGTCTTGTACGGCAGCTGGAGCGCCGGTACGTTGGCGAACCGTGACCTCTGGAACAACCTGCAGGAGTCGCTGCCGCGACACGGCAAGGGCGGCATGGAAGCAAGCTGGGACCTGCGCCATATCGAGCGGCTCGACCACACCGGCGCGCAGTTGTTGTGGAACACCTGGGGCCGGGTCTGGCCGCGCCACGTGATGGTGCTGGACCTGCAGCGTGCCACGCTCAACCGGGTGGCACGGTTTGCCGTGGCACCGCCCAAGCCACATCACACCACACTCAAGGAGCTGTTTCTCAAGCTGGGCGAGTGGCTCATGGGTGTGGAAAGCCACGCGGAGAGTGCACTGCGACTTATTGGCCAGCTGTTCCTGGACACGCTGAATTTCCTGCGCGACCCCAGCCGTGCGCCCTGGCGCGATATCTCCGGCCACATCTACCGCATCGGCGCCACCGCGTTGCCGATCACGGCGCTGGTCGGATTCCTGATCGGTGTGGTGCTGGCCTACCTCATGTCGCGTCAGTTACGCCAGTTTGGCGCGGACGCCTTTATCGTCAACATCCTCGGCATGGCACTGATACGTGAGCTGGGGCCGGTGCTGGCGGCTATCCTGATTGCGGGTCGCTCGGGTTCGGCCATCACCGCCCAGATTGGCGTGATGCGCGTCACCGAAGAGTTGGATGCCATGCGCGTCATGGGCATACGCCGCGGCTACCGACTGGTGTTCCCGCGGGCACTGGCATTGGCGCTGGTCATGCCCTTGCTCGCCATCTGGACCACGGCGGCGTCACTGCTGGGCGGCATGCTGGCGTCTGACTTGTCCATACACCTCTCGCCCGAATATTTCCTGATTGCGCTGCCCAAGGTGGTGCCGCTGTCCAACCTCTGGCTGGCCCTGTTCAAGTCGCTGGTGTTCGGCCTGCTGATTGCCATCAACGGTTGCCACTTCGGCCTGCGTGTGCTGCCCAATACCCAGAGTCTGGGCGAGGGCACTACGGCATCGGTGGTGAGTTCCATCACGCTGGTGATCCTGGTGGATGCGCTGTTTGCCGTGCTGTTCAAGGGGGTGGGGCTGTGAGCGCCGTGGTACCGCCCATCGTCGAGATCCGCGGGCTGTGGTCGTCGTTCTCCACCCGCGGCGTGCGCGCCATCATCCACCAGGACCTGGACCTGACGATTGCACGTGGCGAGTTTCTGTCGATCGTGGGTGGCTCGGGCGGTGGCAAGACCGTGCTGCTGCGCCAGATCCTTGGGCTGGAGACGCCACTCAAGGGCAGTGTGACGGTGTTGGGCGAGCCCGCCAGCGAGCTGGGCCGGGCCGGTGCCGCCAGCCGGGTGGGCATGCTGTTCCAGCATGGTGCCCTGTTCTCCGCCTTCACCGTGCTGGAGAACATTGCCTTTCCGCTGCGCGAGCTGGGTGTGCTGCCCAAGAACCTGATCCACGATGTGGCCATGGTCAAGATGCAGATGGTGGGGCTGGATCCGTCTGCTGCACACAAGATGCCGGCCGATCTGTCCGGCGGAATGATCAAGCGCGTGGCCCTGGCACGCGCCCTGGTGATGGACCCGCCCCTGCTGCTGCTGGATGAGCCCACCGCGGGGCTGGACCCGGATGCATCCGATGCGTTCTGCACCTTGCTGCGGTCGCTGCACCAGGAGCTGGGCCTGACCGTGGTGATGGTCACCCATGACCTGGACACCATCTTTGAGCTGAGTACCCGCGTGGCGGTGGTGGCCGACAAGCACATCATTGTCGATGCACCGTTGCGTGAAGCAATCCGCTTTGCCCATCCGTTCGTGCGCGACTTCTTTCTGGGCGAGCGTGGGCAGCGCGCCATGGAAGTCTTGCACCACCCGGCGCAAGGCGTGTAAAAAGAGAACCTCATGGAAAACAAATCCCACGCCATCGCTGCCGGCACCTTCTTGCTGCTGATGATGGCCCTGCTGATCGCCATGGCGCTGTGGCTCAAGCGCGATACCAGTGAACAGCGCCAGTTCGAAATTTCCAGCAAGGAATCAGTCAACGGGCTGCAGCCCCAGGCCGGCGTGCGCTACAAGGGCGTGAGCGTGGGGCGGGTCACGGCCATTGGACTGGATACGCAAGTTCCGGGCAATGTGCTGGTGCGCATCGCCGTGAATGACAGCGCGCCCATGAGCACCACTACTTTTGCCAGCCTGGGTTTTCAGGGCGTGACCGGCCTGGCCTTCGTGCAGCTCGACGATGCCGGCTTGACCGGAGCACCCCTGTCCACCAGCAAGGCGCATCCGGCGCGCATCCCCATGCGAGCGGGGCTGATGTCGCGCCTGACCGAGCAGGGCGGCAACCTGCTCAACCAGCTGGAAGAAGCCAGCAAGCGCATGAACGCCCTGTTGGCTCCGGAGAACCAGCAGACGCTGACGACCGCAGTGGCCAACCTCGGTCAGGCTGCCGCCAGCATCCAGCAACTGACGCGCCATGCGGACCAGGCGCTGACGGGCACCGGACCTGAGGGCAGCACCAACCTGCCACGGCTGACCGCCCAGGTGGACGCCACCTTCAAGAGCATGCAGCAAACTTCCGAGCGGCTGCGCGACAGTGCCGAAGTCGTCAAGAATTCCGCCGAGCAGTTCCGCCGCACCTCGGTGCGCATGAATGAGCCCGGCGGCACGCTGGACCGCATTGCGCGCAGCACCGAGGCCTTGACCAACACCGCCACCACCCTCAACGCCACCCTGCTGCCGCGCCTGAGTCGCACCAGCGAGGAGGCCACCCGCACGGTCCGTCTGGTGGGGCGTGCGGTGGAAGACATTGGCGATCAACCCCAGTCGCTGCTGTTTGGCAAAGGGCCTGCCGCGCCCGGTCCTGGTGAAAGCGGCTTTGTGCCACCGTCCGACAAGGCTGGCAGCCCGGCGGTACAACCCTGAGGTCCCTATGCATCTGCAACTTCTGTCCCTCCAATCCCTGCGACGCAGTGTGGCGCTTCCATCGGCACTGCTGCTGGGTGCGCTGTTGTGCGCCTGTGCTGCGCCGCCCGCTGCGCGCAGCGTGGTGTACGACTTCGGTCCGGGTGCCACCCAGCCCGTGATGTCCAACCGCATGGCGCCGTTGCCGCCTCTGGTGCTGGCGGATGTGGAAGCCCCGGCAGCGCTGGAAGGCAATGCGGTGCTGTACCGCCTGGCCTATGCCGACGCGCAGCAACTGCGTCCCTACGCCCAGGCCCACTGGACCATGCCGCCCGGACAGCTGCTGCGCCAGCGCCTGCGCGAACAGCTGGGGCAGCGCCGTCCGGTGCTGTTGCCCGCCGACGCGGTGGCGCCCGGCACGCTGGTGCTGCGGTTGGAGCTGGAGGAGTTCAGCCACTACTTCGAGTCGGCACAGAACAGCTCGGGCCTGGTGCGCGTACGTGCGACGCTGAGCCGCACTGGCCTGCCCGCCAGGACGCTGGCACAAACCAGTCTGGTGGTGCAGAAGGCGGCCACCCGTGGCGACGCCGCAGGCGGTGTGCAGGCGCTTGCGCAAGCCAGTGACGCGCTGATCGCGCAACTGGACGCCTGGGTGCAGCAAGTGGCCAGTGCGGAATCCACAACACCGTGACGACCTGGACCGCCCCCACTCCCGGCACCGTGCAGCAGGAGCTGCCGCTGTTTCCGCTCAACACGGTGCTGTTCCCGGACGGCAGCCTGAGTCTGCAGATCTTTGAAGTGCGCTATCTGGACCTGATCGGCAAATGCCACAAGAGTGGTACACCGTTTGGCGTGGTGTCGCTCACCCAAGGGCAGGAAGTGCGTACGCGCGACCCGTTGGCGCCCACGGGCGAGGCCTTTGTGCGCGAGGACTTTGCCGACGTAGGCACGCTTGCCACCATCGTCGACTTTGCCGCGCCCCAGGCCGGACTGATGGTGATCCGTTGTACGGGCGGCGGCCGATTCAAGGTTCGTGCACGCAGGCAACTCAAGCACGGCTTGTGGGTGGGCGATGTGGAGCATCTTGCCAATGACGAACCCATGCCCATTCCGGAGGACTTGCGGCCTGTGGCCCATGCGCTGGCGCATCTGCTGGAGCAGCAGAGCAGCCAGTCGCCACAGGAGTCGCCGCTTTTTTCTCAGCCCTACCGGTTGGACGAATGCGGCTGGGTGGCCAACCGCTGGTGTGATCTGCTGTCTTTGCCCACCACCTTCAAGCAAAGCCTGCTGCGGCTGGACAGCCCGCTGCTGCGGCTAGAGCTGGTGGCGGACCTGCTGTCCAACCAGACAGCGGCCTAAGGCTCAGTGTCCGCCCAGAAGCGGGAAGAGCTTGACCAGACCGTCGGACATCACTTCCACCGCTAGCGCGGCCAGGATCAGACCCATCAGACGCGTCATCACGCTGATGCCGGTCTTGCCCAGGAAGCGGGCGATGGGTGCGGCCAAAGAAAAACACGCCAGCGTGGCCAGCGCCACCACCACGCCATAGCCCACCAGGGTGGCCAGTTGCAGCATGGTCTTGGCCTTGTCGGCATAGATCACCACCGTGGACATGGTGGCCGGTCCGGTGAGGAGCGGGATGGTCAGCGGTACCACCGCGATGCTGGAGCCCTGTGCGGCCTTTTCAGCACCGTCCTCCATCACGTTGGTGCTGGGCTTGGCTTCGGCCGGTTGGGCGTTGAGCATGTTGAGGGCGCTGGTGAGCAGCAGCATGCCGCCACCCACCTGGAAACTCGCCAGCGTGATGCCGAAGAACTCCAGGATCTGCAGACCCGCCAGCGCACTCACCGCAATCACGATGAAAGTGCTCAAGGTGGAGACCAGAATGGTCTGGCGGCGCTGCTCGCGCGAGAACCCCTGCGTGTAGTGGATGAAGAACGGCACGATGGCCAACGGGTTGACAATGGCCAGCAGGGTGACGAGGGGTTTGAGTTCCATGGCCTGGTGAGTGTAGTGCTGGCCTGGGCACTAGGCTACCAAGCCAGACTCAGAAAGTTTCCCATTCGTCGTCGTTGGCCTTGGCGGTTGCCTTGGCCTGTATGACCGGCTTGGGCAAGGCGGCGGCCGGGGCCGCAGGCGCTGCTGGTTTGGTGGCGGCAGGCTTGGCTGCAGCAGCCGCTGCGGCGCCCCGGCGCTCCTGGCCCTGGAACGGAGTGCTCTTGGGAGTTGTCGAACGCACCGTGGCTTTGGCCACGCCGTGCCCGGTCTCGAGCTTGAAGATGGCAACCGTCTTCACCAGATCTGCCGCCTGCGACTTCAGGCTGCTTGCGGCTGCGGACATCTCTTCCACCAGCGCTGCATTTTGCTGGGTGGCCTGGTCCATTTGTGCCACTGCCTCTCCCACCTGCGCTACGCCGGCCGACTGTTCGTTGCTGGCCGAGCTGATCTCGCCCATCAGGTCCGTCACCCGGCGAATGGAGCTGACGACTTCACCCATCGTGGTGCCGGCTTCATCCACCAGCACGGTGCCTTGCTCCACCCGCTCCACACTGGCATTGATCAGGGCCTTGATCTCCTTGGCCGCTTCGGCACTGCGTCCGGCCAGGGCCCGCACTTCCGATGCCACCACGGCAAAGCCACGTCCCTGGTCGCCGGCGCGTGCGGCTTCCACCGCAGCGTTCAGGGCCAGGATGTTGGTCTGGAAGGCAATGCCGTCGATGACGGAAATGATGTCGGAGATCTTGCGGCTGGATTCGTTGATGCCCTTCATGGTCTCCACCACCTGCCCCACCACTTCGCCGCCGCGCACGGCCACGGTGGATGCACTGGATGCCAGCTGGTTGGCCTGGCGTGCGTTGTCTGCGTTGTGCTTGACCTGTGAGCTGAGCTCTTCCATGGACGCCGCCGTCTGCTCCAGGGCGCTGGCCTGGCTCTCGGTGCGGGCGCTCAGGTCCTGGTTGCCCTGGGCAATCTCGGTACTGGCATTGGCCACCGATGAGGATGCGGTGATGACTTCACTGACTACGCCGTGCAGGCGGGAATTCATGTCATCCACGGCACGCATGAGTTCGCCGAATTCATCCTGGCGGGTGGTCTGCAGATGCTGGGTCAGGTCACCGGCTGCAATGTTTTTGGCCACGGCGACTGTCTGGTTCAGCGGCTGGATGATGGAGTGGGTCATGGTGTACACCAGCCACAAGCTGATCAGCACCACGCCCAGCATGCCGGCATAGCTCAGCATCTCTGCACGGCTGGCATTTTCCAGTGCGGTTTCTTTGGCCACATCGCGTGCCTGTTCCTGCGCCTTGACGAAACCGTCCAGCGCGTCCAGGTAACCCGTGATGGCTGGCAGGAACTGCTCCTTGGCCACTTTGGCCATTTCGGCGGCGTTCTCGGCCTTCTTGAGTTCAGCCAGGTTCTTCACGATACCCAGCACTGCAGCGCGGCGTTCGCCGACCAAAGCCAGCGCCTTCTTGTCTTCCTCGGAAGTTGCATGCTCCAGAATGGCCTTCTGCATGGCACTGCTGGCCACGATGCCGGCCTTGTTGCTTTCCGTGAAGGTATCGGCAATGGCCGGGTCCATGGAAGAGGCCAGGGCCAGCGTTCTTTGAACGTTGGCCTCGATCAGTCCACGCCAACGCACCGCCTCGGTGATCCGGCTTTCGTGGAGCTGGATCTGCTCAATGGCTTCCTGCTGGTGTGCCTTGGAAGTACGCTGTCCGTAGATGGACACTGCCGTCATGGTGATGATGATGAACAGAGCGAGTAGCCACAGCTTGTGGGCAAAGGAAATGTTCTCAAGCTTCATAGGGTTCCCAATTTATATTTCATGTGAAAGTCGTCTCTCAGTTTGGCAGCCGACAGCGATACAACTCCGCCTATGCATCTGAATGCATACCCTGCTCAGTATAGATTCACGGCATTCGGTTTTCCAATGTCTACCTTCCACCTCCTACATCCAAAATGGCTCCTGTGGTGTAGCTTGCCTGCGGGCTGAGCAGCCAGACAATGGCCTGGGCCACCTCTTCGGCAGTTCCCGCGCGCTGCATCGGTATCAGGTGGGCGAGCTGGCGAGCGCGCTCGGGTTGGCCACCGGAGGCGTGAATTTCTGTGTCGATGATGCCCGGGCGCACAGCGTTGACGCGTATCCCGGCGGTCGCGACTTCGCGAGCCAGACCGATGGTGAAGACATCCACCGCGCCCTTGCTTGCGGCGTAGTCCACATACTGTCCCGGACTGCCCAGGGTGGATGCCACGCTGGAGACGTTCACGATGGCGCCGCCTGCACCATTGCGCAGGGTGCTCATGCGTCGCACTGCTTCGCGGGCACAGACCATGGTGCCAATGACATTGGTGTCGAACATGCGCCTGAAGCGTGAAACCGACATGTCTTCAACGCGGCTGGTCACATCCACCAAGCCGGCATTGTTGACCAGCGCGCCCAGGCGACCTGGCTGCTTGTCAATCGCCTCGAACATCCGCAGCACCTGGTCTTCGTGCGCCACGTCGGCCTGCACGGCAAATGCATGACCGCCAGCTGTGATGATGTTCTGCACCACGGACTGGGCCGCAGAGGCATTGCTGTGGAAGTTGACTGCGACCGTGAAGCCTGCGGCTGCGCATAGCCGGGCTGTGGCGGCACCAATGCCACGGGAGGCACCGGTTATGAGAACAATGGGTTGCATGGTTGAGCTGACCATAGGGTATGACCGCGCGATTGTGCTTCAGAAGCCGCCCTGGGGCCGTCGTGCGGCTTAATGCGTGAGCCCAAAGTTCACCTAGGTCTGCAAGCGACGCGACGGCGGATCGCGATAATGCAATTTTCCTTTTTACGCTGAATGCCGATGTTCAAAATAGTCCGTTCTTTTGTGCGTGCCTGGGTATGTCTTGCTTTGGTTTTTGCCGGTGCGGCCCGGGCAGAGGGGTCTGCGCTGCACATGCTGGTGGGCTTTCCGCCCGGTGGTGGCACCGATGCGATTGCCCGCACGCTGGGTGACAAACTCAAGGATGTGTTGGGCGTTCCGGTGCTGGTGGAAAACAAGGCGGGTGCTGGCGGCCAGATTGCGGCGCAGGCGCTCAAGGCCGCGGCTGCGGACGGCAACACGGTCTTTCTGTCGCATGACCACACCATTTCCATACTGCCGCAGGTGCTCAAGAACCCGGGCTATGAGCCGGCCAAGGACTTTGTGCCCGTGGCCGGTGTGGCAACTTTTGTGAATGCCTTTGCCCTGTCGGGTGGCACACCGGCGAAATCCATGACGGCCTACGTGACCTGGATCAAGGGCCAGGGCGGCGGCAAGGGGACGGTTGGCGTTCCCGCGCCAGCCTCCGTGCCGGAGTTTCTGGTGCAGGTGATCGGGCAGAAATATGCGCTGGACTTGCAGGCCGCACCTTACCGGGGCGGTGCGCCCATGATGTCCGACATGCTGGGCAATCAGATAGCAGCAGGCGTGGCTTCAGTTCCAGACTTCATCGAGAACCACCGCGCTGGCAAGCTGCAGATCGTGGCAGTGATGGGCGCCAAGCGCCAAGCCATATTGCCCGATGTGCCCACCTTTTCCGAGCTGGGCCTGAGCGGCTTTGAGGACGTGCCGTACTACGGCTTCTTCGCACCGGCCGGTACGCCGCGCGCGGCGATAGACCGCTTCTCCGATGCGCTGGCCAAGGTACTGACCATGCCCGATGTGAAGGACCGCCTCACGCACATGGGGCTGACCGTGGGCTTCATGAACAGCCAGCAACTGGCCAGCCGGGAACAGGCCTATACCAAGACCTGGGCCCGCATCATCAAGGCCAGCGGCTTTGTGGCGCAGTAGGGGCTACAGCGCCACTGGTGCTTACAGCGCCTTGACCAGCTCCGGTACTGCGGTGAAGAGGTCCGCCTCCAGACCGTAGTCGGCCACCGAAAAGATCGGAGCCTCGCCATCCTTGTTGATGGCCACGATCACCTTGGAGTCCTTCATGCCGGCCAGGTGC